>DATHIT010000601.1:0-2548 GCA_035489915.1 Pseudonocardia sp.
ACCTGCAGGTCGTCCAGCAGGTTGAGCACCTGCGCCTGCACCGACACGTCCAGCGCGGACACCGGCTCGTCGGCCACGATCAGATCCGGGTTCACACTCAACGCGCGGGCGATCCCCAACCGCTGCCGCTGCCCGCCGGAGAACTCGTGCGGATAGCGGCGCAGCGCGGCGGCCGGCAGCCCGACGGCGTCCAGCAGCTCGCGCAGCCTGGCCTCGGTCTCGGGCGGCGAGGTGTCCAGCCCGTGCGCGCGCAGCGCCTCGACCAGCATGGCGCGCACCGACTGGCGGGGGTTCAAGCTGGACATCGGGTCCTGGAACACCATCTGCATCCGCCGGCGCATCCGGCGCAGCGGCTCGCCGGACAGCCCGGACAGGTCCACGCCGTCCACCACCACCCGGCCGGAGGTCAGGTCGGTCAGCCGCAGCAGCGCCCGCCCCAGCGTGGACTTGCCGCAGCCGGACTCGCCGACCAGGCCGTAGGTCTCGCCCCGGCGGATGCGCAAGGACACCCCGTCGACCGCATAGACGTACCCGACCACCCGGTCCACCAGCAGCCCGCGCTTGATCGGGTAGTGCACCTTGAGGTCGTCGACCTCCACCAAATGGGTGCTCATGACCGCACCTGCACCGGCACCGGGTTGTGGCAGCTCAGCAGGCGGTCCATGACCTCATCCTGGGGTGGGGTGATCTCCCGGCAATCCGGCAGCTCACGCGGGCAACGAGGAGCGAACGCGCAGGCCGAGGCCCACGGCAGGTTGTCCGACACCGAGCCGCGGATGGCGTTCAGCCGCTCTCCGGACGGCGCGTCCAGCCGGGGGATCGAGCCGAGCAGCCCATGGGTGTACGGATGGCGCGGGGTGGCGAACAGCTCGTGCCGCCGGGCCCGCTCCACCACCCGTCCGCCGTAGAGCACGTTCACCTCGTCGCACAGCCCGGCCACCACGCCCAGATCATGGGTGATCATGATGAGCGCGGTTCCGGTGTCCACGACCAACTCGGCGAGCAGCGCCAGAATCTGCGCCTGGATGGTGACGTCCAGCGCGGTAGTCGGCTCGTCGGCGATCAGCAGCCGGGGCCGGCAGGCCAGCGCGATGGCGATCAGCGCGCGCTGCCGCATGCCGCCGGAGAGCTGGTGCGGGTACTCCGCCAGCCGGCGACCCGGGTCCGGGATACCCACCCGGCGCAGCAGCTCGGTCGCCTCGTCCCGCGCCGGCCCGGCGGACAGCCCCCGGTGCCGGCGCAGCACCTCGGTGACCTGGATGCCGATCGGCACCACCGGGTTGAGCGCGGACAGCGGGTCCTGGAACACCATGCCGAGGTCTCGGCCACGCCGGTCGCGCATCGCCGCGTCGGACAGCCCGAGCAGGTCGGTGCCCTCGAACATGGCGGACCCGGTGACCCGCACCCCCCGGTGCGGCAGCAGGCCCATGATGGCCAACGAAGTGACCGACTTGCCGCAGCCGGACTCGCCGACCAGGCCGACCACCTGACCTGGCGAGACGTCAAAGCTCACCCCGTCCACCGCGACCGTCGGCGGTGGGTCGCCACGGCGGCGCCGGCCGGTACCGCCGAACGTCACCCGCAAATCCCGCACCTCGAGAAGTGGGGTCTCGGTCATCGCGCTCACCGCCGGCTCTTCGGGTCGAGTGCCTCGCGCATCGCCTCGCCGAGCAGGGTGAACCCGAGCGCCACCAGGATGATCGCCACCGCCGGATAGAACGCCAGCTCCGGGCGCACGTCCAGGTACGCCTGCGCGTTGGCCAACATCAGCCCCCATTCGGCACGCCCCGGGTCAGCATCGCCGAGGCCGAGGAAAGACAGCGCGGCGGCGTCCAGGATCGAGCTGGCCAGCACCAGGGTGGCCTGCACGATCACCGGCCCGACCGCGTTGGGCAGCATGTGCCGCAGCACGATGTGCCGGCGTCGGATGCCGAGCGAGGTGGCGGCCAGCACGTAGTCGCTGGACCGCTGGGCGAGCATGGCCCCGCGCAGCAGCCGGGCGAACACCGGCACGCTCACGATGGCCACCGCGATGATCACCGTGGTCTGGCTCGCGCTGGCGGCCAGGGCGGCGATCGAGATGGCCAGCAGCAGGCTGGGAAAGGACAGCAGTACGTCGGTCAGCCGCATCAGCACGGTGTCCACCCAGCCGCCGACCGCGCCGGCCACCACGCCGATCAGCATGCCGGCGGCCAGCCCGAGCAGCGTGGCGAGCACGCCGACCAGCAACGTCTGCCGTGAAGCCAGGATCATCCGGGACAGCTCGTCGCGGCCGTTCTGGTCGCTGCCCAGCGGGAACCCGGGCATCGGGCCGGGGATCGAGTCCGGCCGCAGCGACGCCCGCAGCACCTCGAAGCTCTCGTCCGCCTCATGCGGCGCGAGCAGCGGTGCGAACACCGCCACCAGCAGGAACACCGCGATGATCGCCGCGCCGACCATGGCCACCGGATTGCGCCGTAGCCGGACCAGCGCCTCGGCGAGCAGGCTCTTCCCCTCGCCCTGCCCACCGGCGTCGGCCAACCGGTCCAGCCGGTCTCTGCGCCGCTGC
>DATHIT010000602.1:0-6976 GCA_035489915.1 Pseudonocardia sp.
GGTGCCGCACGCCACCGCCGGGTTGGTGGTGATCGAGACCGGCGCGGGCAGCGACGAGGACCTGCTCACCGCGCTGCGCTCGCTGCTGCCCGCCGACGATCGGTGGCGGCACCGGCACGGCAGCCCCGGGCACGGCAGGGACCACGTGCTGCCCGCGTTGCTCGCGCCGTCGATGAGCGTGCCGGTGCTGTCCGGGCGCCCGGCGTGGGGCACCTGGCAGTCCCTGTGCCTGGTGGACACCAACGTGGACAACCCCGTGCGCACCGTGCGGTTGTCCTTCCTGCCGGGCTGAACCCGCGCGCCGGCCCGACGCGGTAGCCACCCGGCTGATCGAGGGATCAGCGATCAGGCCTCGCAGAGCAAAGCACCGGCGTGCGGAGATCCGCGAAACCGGCCCGGCGGATCCACCTGGCCGGCTACCGTGCGGTGCGTGAGCTCGCCCCGCGATCCCGCCCGCCGGTCACCTGTCCGGCCGGCCGGACACGGTCGCCCCGGCGGCGGGATCGCCCCGTTCAGCGGCCCGGGACCGGCACCGGCGGTTCGCCGGGCCGAACCCTCAGTCGGCCGCGCGGAGGACCCGACGGAAGCGCTGTTCCTCTCGGCGACCTCGACGCCGGAGGTCCGCCGGCCCGACGCCGCACGGCAGCTGTCGAGTGCGCCGGGGCCGGCGGGCCGGGGCGGCCGGCGAGGCCCGGCCGGGCTGCTCGCGCCGAACCAGCGGGTCACCGAACCACCCGCCGGCCTGGGCCCACCGCACTACCCGGCGGGCTACCCGGCGCGTTACCCGGCGCCCATCCTGCCGCCGCTGGCCGATGCCGCCACGCTGCCGGGTCCGTGGCACGGTTACGGCCGCCGCTGGTGGGTCATCGCGGCGGTCGCGCTGGTCGCGGTCGCGGCGCTGGGGGTGGTCGGCAGCGTGGCACTGGCGCACCGGTTCGGCGCCGGGTCCGACGGGCTGCTGGTCAAGGCCAGGGACCTCAGCTACCGGGTGCCGAGCGACTGGCGGTCCACCCCGGGCGGCCCGGAGACCACGGTGAACGGGGTGGCGCTGGACGGGGTGGCCACCGCCGCCCGTTATACCTGCGGCGGGCACGGCTACTACCGGGCCACCGTGGGCAGCACCTTCCTGGTTCGCCGGGACGGGGTGAACGCCCGCGCCGAGGACGCCGCGCGCGACTTCGGGCCGCTGTTCGCCAGCAGTTTCTACGGCCCCGGAGCGAGCACCAGCGCCAGCGCGCCCACCCCGCTCACCGTCGGTGACGTGACCGGTTCGACGTCGCTGGTCACCGTGCGGCCGGCCGCCGCCGCTGGCTGCCCCGACCTCGCCGGCCGGCTGACCGTGGTCGCGCTGCCGACCAGCCGCACCGGCGCGTCCGGCGGCACCGGGGTGCTCCTACTGGTGGTGCAGCACGACGCCGCCGGCGGGCCCGCGTCGCCGGCTCCGGTGGGCGACCGGGTGGTCTCGGAGATCCTCAGTAGCGTGCGGGTCGCCGCGCGCTGAGGCGGCTCACCGCCCGGCCGCCGGGCCGCGGTGCTACCGAGCGCGCACCAGCTCCGCGAGGTGAGCCACCGCGCCGTCCACCGGCACCTCGGTGCGCTCACCGGAGCGGCGGTCCTTGACCTCCACCACGCCGTTGGCCAGTCCGCGCCCGACCACCACGATGGTCGGCACACCGATCAGCTCGGCGTCGGCGAACTTGACCCCGGGGGTGGCGGTCCGGTCGTCCAGCAGCACCTGGACCCCGGCCGCGTCCAGCTCGGCGGCCAGCTTCTCCCCGCCGGCCCGGATCTCCTCGGACTTGCCGGCGATCACCACGTGCACGTCGGCCGGCGCCACCTCGCGCGGCCAGATCAGCCCGGACCCGTCGTGCGACTGCTCGGCGATCGCCGCGACCAGCCTGGACACCCCGACCCCGTAGGAGCCCATGGTGATCCGGATCGGTTTGCCGTCCTGGCCGAGCGCGTCCAGGGCGAACGCGTCGGCGTACTTGCGGCCGAGCTGGAAGATGTGCCCGATCTCGATGCCTCGGGCGGCGACCAGCGTGCCGGCGCCGTCCGGGGAAGGATCACCGGGGCGGACCTCGGCGGCCTCGATGGTGCCGTCCGGGGTGAAGTCCCGCCCGCACACCAGGTCGACCACGTGGTGGTCCGGCTTGTCCGCGCCGGTCAACCAGGCGGTGCCGGGCACGATCCGGGGGTCGACCAGGTAGCGCACCCCGTTGGCGGCCAGCCCCACCGGCCCGATGTAGCCCTTGGGCAGGAAGCTGTGCGCGGCAAAGTCCGCGTCGTCCAGCAGCGCGACCTCGTCCGGCGACAGCGCCGCCTCCAGCCGCTTCATGTCCACCTCGCGGTCGCCGGGGACGCCAACGCCGAGCAGCTTCCACTCCGCCGAGCCGGGTGCCCTGGTCTTGAGCAGGACGTTCTTCAAGGTGTCAGCGGCGGTGAAGGTGCGCCCGAGCTCGAGGTTGTTGACGAAGTCGACCAGCGTGTCGATGGTCGGGGTGTCCGGGGTGTGGTGCACCGAGGCGGCCGGCTTGTCCTCGATCGGCTGGGCCGGGGGCGCCGGGGTGAGCACCGCCTCCACGTTCGCCGCGTAGTCCGACCCGGTGCTGCGCACGTAGGTGTCCTCGCCGGTCTCCGCCTCGGCCAGGAACTCCTCGGACGCGGAGCCGCCCATCGCCCCGGACATCGCCGAGACGATCACATACTTCAGCTCCAGCCGGTCGAAGATCTTGATGTAGGCGTCCCGGTGCAGCTGATAGGAGTGCGCCAGCCCCTCGTCGGACAGGTCGAACGAGTAGGAGTCCTTCATCAGGAACTCCCGGCCGCGCAGGATGCCGGCGCGGGGCCGTTCCTCGTCGCGGTACTTGTTCTGGATCTGGTAGAGGATCACCGGGTAGTCCCGGTACGAGCTGAACTCGCCCTTCACGGTGAGCGCGAACAGCTCCTCGTGGGTCGGGCCGAGCAGGTAGTCGCCGCCCTTCCGGTCCTTGAGCCGGAACAGGTTCGGGCCGTACTCGGTCCACCGGTTGGTCGCCTCGTAGGGCTCCCTCGGCAGCAGCGCGGGGAACTGGATCTCCTGGGCGCCGATGGCGTTCATCTCGTCCCGGACCACCCGCTCGACGGCGCGCAGCACGCGCAGCCCGAGCGGCAGCCAGGAGTAGATCCCCGGGGCTATCCGGCGGACGTAGCCGGCCCGCACCAGCAGCCGGTGACTAGGTACCTCAGCATCGGCGGGATCTTCGCGCAGAGTGCGCAGGAACAGCGAGGACATCCTGGTGAACACCCGCGCCAGCCTACTGAGCGCCGGTTCTGTCGGTCCGCCCGGTTACCGTCCCGGCCATGACACTCGCTCTGAGCATGGTGACGTTCGACTGCGCCGACCCACAGCGGTTGGCCGGCTTCTGGGCGGCGGCTCTCAAGACGTCGGTGGCCGGCGACTACGGCGACTTCGTGTTCCTCGCTCCCCCGGTTGACGGCGGCGCCGCCCTCGGCCTCCAGCGGGTACCGGAGCCGAGGGTCGGCAAGAACCGGGTACACGTCGACCTGACCACGCCGGACCGGGTCGGCGAGGTGGCCAGGCTGGTCGGGCTGGGCGCCACGGTGAGCTATGACCAGGTCGGCACCGTGCCGGGCATCGACTGGACCACCCTGGCCGACCCGGAGGGCAACGAGTTCTGCGTCGCCGAACACAAGGCCAGCTGACCAGCCCCCGAGCGCTACTCCGACCGGGACAGCTCCACCATCTCCTCCCGGGGCACCACCTTCAGCCGGTCCCGCCCCCGCTCCTCGCCCAGCCGCCGCTCCACCTTGTCCAGTTTCAGCCAGCCATCCCAGGTGGTGTACTCCACGCCCCGGGCGGCCAGCAGCGCCTCGATGGCCTCCGGAGCCGGCCGGTCCAGCGCCTGTGGCAGCCCGTCCACGTCGGCCAGGAGGCTGCCCACGGTCTCCAGCGCGCAGCCCTTGGTGTGCCCGATCAGCCCCACCGGGCCGCGCTTGATCCAGCCCACCGCGTAGACCCCGGGCACATGCTGGCCGTCCAGCGCAAGCACCCGGCCGGCGTCGTGCGGCAGCACCCCGGCGTTGTGGTCGAAGGCCAGCTCGGCGACATGGCTGCCCAGGTAGCCGACCGCGCGGTAGACCGCCTGCAGCGGGTAGTCGGTGAACTCGCCGGTAGCCCGCACCGAGCCGTCGCCGGCCAGCTCCATCCGCTCGGTACGCAGCCCGGTCACCCGCTCCGATCCCAGCACGGCCACCGGGCGGCGCAGGAAGTGCAGGTGCAGCCGACGGGGTTCGTCGCGGCGGTCGCGCAGCGCCCAGCCCTGCAGCGTCTTCACCACCATCTGGGTCTGTTTGCTGCGCCGCAGCTCGGCCAGCGACGCCTCGTCGAACTCCACGTCCTCGGGCGCCACGACGATCTCCACGCCCGGCACGTCGTCCAGTTCGCGCAGCTCCATCGGGGTGAACTTGGCCTGGGCGATGCCTCGGCGGGCGAACACGTGCACGTCGGTGGCCAGGTTGACGGCCAACCCCCGGTGCACGTTGTCGGGGATCTCCGTGCTGAGCATGTCGTCGGCGGACTTGGCCAGGATCCGGGCCACATCCAGCGCCACGTTGCCGGCGCCGATCACGCCGACGTCGGTGGCGTGCAGCGGCCAGGTGCGCCCCACGTCCGGGTGCCCGTCGTACCACTTCACGAACTCCGCGGCGCCGTAGCTGCCGGGCAGTTCGACGCCCGGGATGTCCAGCTCCCTGTCCCGTTCGCAGCCGGTGGCGATGATCACCGCGTGGTAGTGGGCGCGCAGGTCGGCGAGGGTGATGTCCCGGCCGTAGTTGACGTTGCCGAACAGCCGCAGACCCGGCTGGTCGAGCACCCGGTGCAGCGCGTGCACCACCTGTTTGATCCGGGGGTGGTCCGGCGCGACCCCGTAGCGGACCAGCCCGAACGGGGCGGGCAGCCGGTCGAACAGGTCGATGGCGCACGGTGTGCCCGACTTGGCCAGGCTGTCCGCCGCATAGATCCCGGCCGGACCAGCGCCGATGACCGCTACTCGCAGTGACCGCACCATATGGTCGACTCCTCCATTCGCCCGTGATCGTCAGCTCCACCGTAGCTAGATTAGGTAAGCCTTACCTAAATAATATCCGTCACACCCGTTCGGGAGACGGGCCTCAGTGGCGGAGGCGACGCGAGGAAGGTCCCGGTCAGGGCGCTAATCTCGGGTTGTGCTGATCGTGCTGCCCCCTTCGGAGACCAAGGCCGACGGCGGCGAGGGCCCGTCGCTGGAATTGGACCGGTTGTCTTTTCCCGAGCTCAACCCGGCGCGCAAGGAGCTGATCGACGAGCTGGTCGAGCTGGCCGCCGACCTGCCGGCCAGCCGCGCCGCGCTGGGCCTGTCCGAGCGCCAGGACGGCGAGATCCTGCGCAACGCCGCGCTGTGGGCCGCGCCGACCTCCCCAGCGGTGCGCCGCTACACCGGGGTGCTCTACGACGCGCTGGACATCGGCTCGCTGCGCGGCGCGGCGGCGGCCCGGGCGGGCGAGCGGCTGGCGGTCGGCTCGGCGCTGTTCGGGCTGCTCCGTGCCGGCGACCCGGTCCCGGCGTACCGACTCTCCGCTGGCTCGGCGCTGCCCGGGCGCGGCACGCTCGCGGCGTTCTGGCGGCCCGCGCTGGACCCGGTGCTGGCCGAGCTGGACGGGCTGGTGGTGGACCTGCGCTCCGGCTCCTACGCCGCGCTGGGCCGAATCCCCGGAGCGGTCACCGTGCGGGTGCTCACCGAGCGCCCGGACGGCTCCCGCACCGTGGTCAGCCACCACAACAAGGCGTCCAAGGGACGGCTGGCCCGACTGCTGGCCGGCGGCCGCGCCGAGCCCACCGACCTGGCCGGGCTGCTGCGGGTGCTGCGCCGAGCCGGCCTGCCGATCGAGCGCGGCAAGGCGGAGAACGAGCTGGACCTGGTACTCCCCGAGGGCGGCTGAGATGCCGCCCGAAGCCGGATCCGCGGCCGGAGCACTGGAGCCGATGCCGGAGGACTGGCGGCGGGCGCTGGTGGTGGTGGCCCACCCGGACGACGTCGAGTGGGGCACCGCGCAGGCCGTCGCGCGCTGGACCTCGGCCGGCAAGCAGGTGGCGTATCTGCTGGCCACCCGGGGCGAGGCGGGCATCGACACGATGTCACCGGAGCAGGCGGGGCCGGTCAGGGAGGCCGAGCAGCGGGCCGCCGCCGCCGAGGTCGGGGTGCACACCGTGGACTTCCTGGACCACCGGGACGGCGTGATCGAGTACGGGCCGGCGCTGCGCCGGGACATCGCGGTGGCCATCCGCCGACACCGCCCGGAGCTGCTGGTCACCATCAACCACCACGGGTACTGGGCACCGGGCAGCCCGAACAGCCCGGACCACCGGGCGGTGGGCCGCGCCACCATCGACGCCGCCGCCGACGCGGCCAACCGGTGGATCTTCCCGCCGGCCGCCGGTGAGCCGGAGCCGTGGAGCGGAGTGCGCTGGGTCGCGGTGAGCGCATCCACCCGGGCCGGCCACGCGGTGGACATCTCCGGCCACCGCGACCGGGCGGTCGCCTCCCTCGCCGCACACCGCAGCTACCTGCTGGCGCTGCGCGACGAACCACCCGAGCAACACGCCGCCCACCTGATCGACGAAATGCAGACCACCGACCCCACCCTGTTCGACGGCCACCCCTACCTAGCCTTCGAGCTCCTTACCCTGTGAGTGGTATTGGTCGCTATAGCGACCAATACCACTCACAGGCTTTAACTCGGTTGCGGCGAGCGGGCGGGCACGGCACTCTCGTCCGCGATCAGTTGAGGAGCCGGTGAGCCGGCGGAGACAGGGAGGTGGCCCGGTGCGAACGACTGCCGTCATGGGCGTGGCCTCGTCCCGTCCTTCCGCCCCGCCCGGGGAGCTTCCGCGCCGCTAGCTGCCGCGCACCGGTGGGGCGTCCGTACCCCTGGTCAG
>DATHIT010000603.1:0-2347 GCA_035489915.1 Pseudonocardia sp.
CTCGGCGGAGCTGGCCCGCCTGGTGATCTCCTGCTGCGCGGCGGACGCCCGGCCGATGACCGTCCGGCTGACCGGCGCCCCGGACGTCCCGAGCGGTACCTGGCTGCGGGTGCGCGCCCGATTGCTGCCGGGCAGCGCCACCGTCGCCGACGGGTACACCCCCAGCGTGCGGGTGCTCGATGCGGAGCCGGTTCCGGAGCCGGCCGAGGCGTACGAGTACTGACGGGACCGCTCGGGTCCGCCGACGCAGTGTGCTGAAAACCCCGACTCAGTGTGCTGAAAACGCCGACTCGCGGGCAGTTTGGGGACTTGTCGGGAGTGGCGGTGGGGTTAGTGGTGGCGGTGGGTGTGGGCTAGGAGTTGGGGGGCGGTGCGGGTGTTGATCACTCGGTCGGGCGGGACGTCGCAGTCGGCGGCGCGGGCGCAGCCGTAGGGCAGCCAGTCGAGCTGGCCGGGGGCGTGCGCGTCGGTGTCCAGGGAGAAGTGGCAGCCGGCGGCGACCGCGGCGCGGAGCAGCCGCTTCGGCGGGTCCAGCCGCTCGGGCCGGGAGTTGACCTCCACCGCCACGCCGAACTCGGCGCAGGCGTCGAACACCGCGTCGGCGTCGAACTCCGACTCCGGGCGTTTGCGGTTGCCGGTGACCATCCGCCCGGTGCAGTGCCCGAGCACGTCCACGTGCGGATTGGCCACCGCGGTGAGCATGCGCTCGGTCATCTCCGCCGCCGGCATCCGCAGCTTGGAGTGCACCGACGCCACCACGACGTCCAGCGACGCGAGAAGGTCTTCGGACTGGTCCAGTGCCCCGTCGTCCAGGATGTCCACCTCGATCCCGGTCAGGATGGTGAACGGCGCCAACCGGGTGTTGATCTCGGCGACCACCTCCAGCTGGCGGCGCAGCCGCTCGGCGGACAGGCCATTGGCCACGGTCAGCCGGGGCGAGTGGTCGGTCAGCACCAGGTACTCGTGGCCCAGGTCGCGGGCGGTCAACGCCATCTCCTCGATCGGCGAGCCGCCGTCGGACCAGTCGGAGTGGGTGTGGCAGTCGCCGCGCAGCGCCGCCCGTAGCGCGGCGGCGGGCCCGTCCAGCGACGGGATGGCCGGCACCGAGGACTCGGTCACCCCCGACTCGGCCTCCACCTCCAGCTCACGCAGGTAGGCCGGCTCCTCGCCGGCCAGCGACTGCAGCACGCACCGGGCGGTGGTGTCGCCGACCCCTTTGAGCTTGGTCAGCCCCCGCCCCTTGGCCAGCAGGTCCAGGTCGTCGCGGCCGGCCAGCACGTTGGCCGCGGTCCGGAAGGCGCGGACCCGATAGGTCGACGAGTGCGCCCGCTCCAGCAGGAACGCGATCCGCCGAAGGTCCGCCACCGGGTCCCGAGACATCAGGGGCCGCTCGCGGGTGGGGTGGCGCTGACGATCGAGGTGAGCAGCCCGGGGAAGCGGCGCTCCAGGTCGTCGCGGCGCAGCCGGCTGGGCCGGGCGTTGCCGTCGATCCGGGTGGACACGACCCCGCATTCGCGCAGCACGCCGAGGTGGTGCGACACGGTGGACACCTTGACCGGCATGTCCAGCGCGGTGCAGGTGGACTCATCCACCACGTCCAGCAGGCGGACGATCCGCAGCCGGACCGGGTCGGCGATCGCGGCCAGCACCGTCTGCACATCGATGCTCGCCAGATCCGGCTGCGGCAGCCAGGTGTCGCCCATGTCCCGCACGACGCCATCCTAGTTCCGCTCCCTATTGCGATCGTCGTCGTAATAGAGTTCCGACCACCATCGTAACTTACGACTATCGTCGGAAATGGTCACCCGTGGTTCCGGTAACCCAGGACACCCGTTGGAAGGCCCGCGCCGCCGTGCTGGCCATCGGCACGTTCGCGGTCGGCACCGATGCGTTCGTGATCGCCGGCGTGCTGCCGTCCATCGCCGAGTCCCTCCAGGTCAGCCTCGCCGCGGCCGGCCAACTGGTGACCGTTTTCGCACTGGCCTACGCCTGTGCCGCCGCGCCGCTCGGGGTGCTCACCGCGGGCTGGCCGAGGCGTCGCGCGCTGGTGGTGGCGCTCGCCGCGTTCACCGCCGGCAACGTACTCACCGCGCTCGCCCCGGACTACGGCCTGGTGCTGGCCTCCCGGGTGTGATGCTTGGGATCACCTCGTCGCTGGTGCTCGGCGCGCCGCTGGGCACCGCGATCGGCGCGGTGGCCGACTGGCGGGCCACGCTCTGGTTCGTCACCGCGCTGGGTCTGCTCGCCGCGGCGCTGATCCGGCTGTGGCTGCCGCCGCTGCCCGGAACCCTCGGCACGCTCGGATTGCGCCAACGACTCGCCCCGCTCGGCGATCGCCAGGTACTCG
>DATHIT010000604.1:0-8005 GCA_035489915.1 Pseudonocardia sp.
GCGCGGCGCGCGGGCGTGACAGTCGGGGACCGGGACTGCTGGATCGATCCTGGTGCGGAGGTCAGACGGCGACCTCATCCGGGATGGGTGATGCCGGGGCGGCCATGCGGTGCGCAGAGTGCGGTGGCGAGCTACATCTGGCGGTTCGGATTTGAGGAGGCTGGGCATGGCGGCGTTGACGGTGTGGAAGTTTGATTCGGCGGATGGCGCGCGGAGCGCACTTGACCTGTTGGAGCGGTTGCAGAAGGAGGAGCTGATCCGGGTCAACGATGCGGCTGTGGTCACCTGGCCGGTGGGTCGGAAGAAGCCGAGGACCGAGCAGCTGCACAGCATGACTGGCGCGGGTGCGCTGGGTGGCAGCTTCTGGGGCCTGTTGTTCGGGTTGATCTTCTTCGTGCCGTTGCTGGGGCTGGCGGTCGGCGCGGCGATGGGGGCGCTGAGCGGCTCGCTGAGTGACGTGGGTATTGACGACGACTTCATCCGCAACGTGCGGGACAAGGTGACTCCGGGGACGTCGGCGCTGTTTGTGATGACGTCGAACGCGGTGGCGGACAAGGTGCTGGAGCAGTTCCGCGGCACCCGCGCGGAGCTGGTGTCGACGAACCTGTCGAACGAGCAGGAGGCGCGGCTGCGGGAGGCGTTCGCCGAGACTGAGACGGCCTGAGCCTCAGCTCGTCCGGGGCGGGGCCGTTGCCACGGGCCCGCCCCGCAGGCTGAGCTTCGCCGGGGCATTCACACGATCCGGGTGATGCGCGGGTCGATCGGGTGGTGACAATCGGCCGTGGGTTGTCCCTCGTGGGAGGAGCGGCACATGAGTACCCAGATCCCGTCCGAGCCGATGCGAAGCATGGGACGGCGCGAGGAGGCGTGGGTCAGCGGCCTCATCGTGTTCGCGGGAGCACTGATGATTGTCGCCGGGACATACCACGCGCTCGCTGGGATCGCCGCGCTGGCAAGGGACACGGTTTACGTCAGCACACCGGGCTATGTCTACTCTTTCGACCTCACGGGGTGGGGTTGGGTTCACCTGCTGCTGGGGGTCCTCGTCGCGGTCGCGGGCGTCGCGGTCCTTCGGGGGCAGCCCTGGGGACGTGTGGTCGGGATCGTGCTTGCGGCGCTCAGCCTCGTCGCGAACTTTCTGTTTGTCCCGTATTACCCGATCTGGTCGCTGCTGATCATCGCCCTGGACGTCGCGGTCATCTGGGCGCTGGCCGTCTACCGGCCAGGGACAGCGTGATTTCCGCGGCCACTGGACATCGGTGCGGCGCGACCGGCGCGGCCGCATCCTCGGGACCGACACGAGGCGGCGACCTGTGATGGCCAGTCCTGAGGGCTCACCTGTGCGGCCCCGGCACCGGGTGAGCCCGCGCCTGATCGCCGCGCTGGTCGTCGTGGCCCTGGCAGTGCTGTTCATCGCCCAGAACCGGGACACCGTACAGATCCATTTGTTCGCGGCCACCCTGACCTCGCCGCTGTGGCTTCTCCTGGTCGTCATGGCCGGGCTGGGCGCTCTAATCGGCTTCCTGCTCGCCCGCCGGCGATAGCCGGCGTAGACATTTATTCACAGAATTGCGCATCACCGCTGTCTCACCTGGATCGGGTGATGCGCTGCGCGGTCACCGCCGCCTCACTTGTATCCAACCAACAGGCTCCAGGCACACACGTGACAAGGAGAGACTCCGATGGCGAAAGCGACAGAAGCCACCCAGCCAGCTCAGCCGGAGCGGCCGGGCATGACGGATGGAAACTCTAGCGAGTTCACCGTCTTCTGCAAGATCAAGCCGGATCACGCGGATGCGCTCCGCGAGGTGCTCGCCGCAATCACGATGAATGCTCCGGCCCAGGCCAAAGCCGCGATGCGACAGATCGGCACATTGCACGACGCGCGGCATGTGATCTTCGACAACGATACGCGGTTGATGTTCGCCAGCCGCTTCGACGGGACCTGGGACACCTACATCGACGACTTCGCCGCAACCGTAGTGGGGTCGAACTTCGACAAGGTCTTCGGGCATACGGAAGGGTTTCCCGGCATTAAGGATCCGAACGTGAAGGACTGGTTTGTCTCCCAGCAGGCGCCGGCGCTCGTCTTCGCCACCTCCTACCCCGACCTCACCGTCCAACAGATCTGGAAGGATCAACGCGTGAATGAGGCGTTCCAGGAGGTGCTCGACAGCCCGGAGTTCCGGGAGGCGCTCGACAATCCGGCCACCAAGGCGCTGCGGGGCACGCCGGCCTTCCAGACGCTGCTTGACGAAGCCGCCGGCTAACGCCGACGACCCACCCCGAGTCGATCACAGGCCCCTATCTGGAGATGTCGACCGGGGGGTGCCGTTCAGCAGGGGTGAAACGACAGCTCCTCCTGTATGGAGGCGCATCACCGCTATCTCACCTGGATCGGGTGATGCGCTGCGCGGTCACCGCGGACCTAACTTGTGCGAACCGACAGGCTCCAGGAACGCCCGAGACAAGGAGAGACCCCGATGGCGTCAGCGACAGAAGCCACCCAGTCAGCTCAGCCGGAGCGGCCGGGCTTGACGGATGGAAACTCCAGCGAGTTTACGGTCTTTTGCAAGATCAAGCCGGGCCATGCAGATGCGCTGCGCGCGGTACTCGCCGCTGCCGAGGCTAACCAAGATCGAGGACCGCAGCGAGAGATCGGCACATTGCACGACACGCGGAGCCTGATCTTCGACAACAACACGCGGTACATGTTCAACAGCCGCTTCGACGGGTCCTGGGACACCTACATCGACGACTTCGCTACGACAAAAGTCGGGGAGATCTTCGACAAACTCTTTTCGCACACGGAAGGATTCCCCGGCATCAAGGATCCGAATGTGAAGGAGTGGTTTGTCTCCCAGCAGATACCCGCGCTCCACTTTACCACCTCCTACCCCGATCTCACCGTCAAGCAGATCTGGAAGGATCAGGAGGTGAATGAGGCGTTCCAGGAGGTGCTCGACACCCCGGAGTTCCGGGAAGCACTCGACAATCCGGCCAACAAGGCGCTGCAGGCCACTCCAGCCTTCCAGAAGCTGCTCGACAAAGCCGCGGGCTAAGGCCAACCAAACCCCGAGTCGACCATAGACCCCCATTCGGTGAATTCGGGTGGCAGGTTGTCATCCGGGAACGAGGATCCATGAAGCACGGTCAATATCATCATGCCCATGAATTGGTCGAGGGCCTCCATGGGTTACGAGGGTTCCACCCCGGTTACCGCACCGTGCATGCGCTGGGGCGGATATACCGGGGTACGTTCACGGCCAGTGGCGATGGAGCCGCGCTGACCCGGGCCGTGCACTTCCAACCCGGCGCCACCGTTCCCGCCACGGCGCGTTTCTCCTCGTCAGCGGCTGACCCGGAGGCGCCCTTGACACCGGTCGCGGCCATTGCGGTGAAGTTCTACCTCGACGACGGCACGGTGACCGATCTCGTGTCGCTCAACCTGCCGCTGTTCCCCCTACCGACGCCCGACGATTATCTGAAGTTCTTTGCGGTGGCGGCCGACCCGGCCGCTATGGCCGCGTTGCTCGCCGAACGACCGAAGATCGCCGCCGCCCTTCAAGAAATCAAGACGACGATACAGGCACCGAAGAGCCTGGCCGAGACGGCCTACAACGCGATCCATGCGTTCTGGTTCGAAAATGCCGCCGGCCAGCGGCGGGCGGGCCGCTACCACTGGGTGCCCGAGGCCGGTGAGAGCGGGCAGACGGTGGCCGAATTGCAGGCACTCCCGAACGATGCGCTGTTCAACGAGCTCGAGGAGCGGTTGGAGCAGGGCCCGGTGCGGTTTGCCCTCTACCTGAGCCTGGCCGAGGAGGGGGATGACCTCTCCGACCCGAGCACCGCCTGGCCCCCGACCCGGGAGCGGGTCCTGCTCGGACAGCTGGCCCTGCAGCGCCGGACATCGGCCGAGGAAATCGGCGACCCGATCATGATTCACGACCCGACGCGGACCACCGATGGCATCGACGTCACCGACGACCCGGTCCTCAACGTCCGGCGCGGGGTGTACGAAGTTTCGGCGGTGAACCGGGGCGCGGGATGGAAGAGCCAGGCCGCCGCGGCGGCGGCTGGTGCGAGCTAGTGACGCTGAAGTAACTCGATTTTGGAGACACAGCCATCATGAACGCAGCGGCAAGCACCAGCGCACCGAGCATCCGTCTCGAGATCGACGACATCCAGAGTGGGGCCCTGCACCACCGGCCGGCGCCGTACGTGGGCTGGTTTCTCTTCCTTCGCGTGGACGACCGCCATGCCGGGCGTGCGTTGCTGCGCCGGCTGCTCCCGGCCGTCGAGGGTGGACTCCCCGGCGCCGATCCGAATAAGAAGGATGCCTGGGCGGCCGTGGCCTTGACCTACCAGGGACTACGGGCCCTCGGGGTGCCCCAGGAGTCGCTCGACAGCTTTCCGCTGCAGTTTCAACAGGGCATGGCGGCGCGCGCCGACGTGCTCGGCGATGTCGGCGAGAGTGACCCGACCCATTGGGAGCCACCGTTCGGCACTCCCGATGTTCATATCGTGTTGAGTGGGCTCGCGCCCGATGCGGCACGTCTGGAGAAGGCGCTGGAGCGGGCCCGCGCCGCCTACCAGGAGACGCCCGGTGTCGAGGTGATCTGGCAGCAAGAGGTCCAGCAGCTTCCCACCGGGCGCACCTCTTTCGGCTTTCGCGACGGCATCAGTTATCCGGGCATCGAGGGGAGCGGGATACCCGGCTCCAACCCCCAGGAAGCCCCCATCAAGGCCGGCGAGTTCATCCTCGGCTATCCCGATGAGACCGGCAACCTGCCGCCCATGCCGCAGCCCGAGATCCTGGGGCGCAACGGGACCTACCTGGCCGTCCGCAAGCTCCACACCAAGGTGGCGGCCTGGCGCCAGTTCTTGCGCGCGAACGCCTCCGGCCCCGAAGGGGAGGCGCTGCTGGGGGCGAAGATGATCGGGCGCTGGCCGAGCGGGGCGCCGCTGACCCTCTCCCCAGACCAGGACGACCCGGAGTTGGCCGCGGACCCGCACCGCAACAACGACTTCCTCTACCGGGAAGACGACGACCGCGGCTTCAAGTGTCCCGCCGGTGCGCATATCCGGCGCGTCAACCCGCGCGATGCCACCATCATCGGGGTGGCACGGCTGCACCGCATCATCCGCCGAGGCACCAGCTACGGCCCCCCGCTGCCCGACGGCGTGCTCGAAGACGATGGCGCCGATCGCGGCCTCGTCGGGGTCTTCATCGGCGCCCACCTGGGCCGGCAGTTCGAGTTCATCAAGTCCGAGTGGGTCAACAACGGCAACTTCATCGGGTACTCGGGCGAAAAGGACCCGGTGGCCGGGCACCACGACGGAACGGGCAGCCTCACCATCCCGGAGAAGCCCGTCCGGCGCCGCGTGCAGAACTTGCCGAGCTTCGTCGTCACCCGGGGTGGCGAGTATTGCTTCCTTCCCGGTTTGCGGGCCCTGCGCTGGCTCTCCGAGCTGGAGTGAGCGGTATGACCGATCAGCTCTTGGTCCGCGCGGCCCAGCCGATCCATCGGCGGACATCCCCGCCTGTACGCGCTCACGCCGCCGACCGCGGTGATGCCCGGGTGGGCGGGCGCCCGCGCCTGCAGCGGGCTGTCCGCCAAGGGCGCTCTTCGGCCCCGAACATGCATCCGTAGTGGTAACCAGCGGAGGAGGATGACTTGCGAGCCGTTGACTCGACGCCGGCACGGGCGTTGCGGACGCCGCGCGTCGCGGGAGTGGCAGGTATGGTCGCGGCCCTGTTGCTGGGCGGCGCCATGGCCGTGGTCCACAGCGCAATCCCTACCGATCCGAGCGGGACGATCAGCTGGGCCATTGACTCCTCGCACCGAAATGCCCTGCAGGTGGCGTTGGGCCTGGTCCCGTTCGCCGGGATCTTCTTCTTGTGGTTCATGGGCGCGGTTCGGGACTACTTCGGGGAGGCGGAGGACAAGTTTTTCGCCACCCTTTTCCTGGGCTCGGGGCTGCTGTTCGTAGCGATGCTCTTCGTTCTCTCGTCAGAGGTGACGAACAGCCTTGCCGCTGCCTCGACCGATGCGACCCCGGTGGCCTCCCGACTGCAGGGCGTCTTGACGCTGCTCACCAGCTATTGCACGCGCATGGCCGCAGTGTTCACCATTGCAACAACGACGATCGGGCGCAGCCTGGGAATCTTTCCACGTTGGCTGGTCTGGCTCGGCTATCTCGTCGCGGTGATACTGCTGTTCATCAATGTCGGCTGGCTCGTCTTGATATTCCCCGTCTGGGTTCTGGCCCTCAGCGGCTACATCTTCCTGGCCCACCCCGACCGTCAGAGCACACGAACCCCTATTTCCTGACCGCCGTCACGGGGAACCCGTGTGGCGCTGCCATGGGATTTGACTCGGCCGGGCTATTAGAGGTCATAAGTGAATTACGGAGGACACGATGGCCCAGGAATCGAGGTCCCGCTGGATCGCCGGTAGCGCGCTCGCCGTCGGGACCGCTGTGCTGCTCACCGCCTCTGTGGCTGCTCCGGCAAGCGCCTCCACCGGCACGGTTGATCTCGGTGTCGCGCTGCAAGCGCGCGCGGCCGCCCCACCGGGCCGGATCACCAACACGACGTATAGCGTCCAGGACCCGCAGGACAACAACTGCTACACCGTAGGAAACCTGATCACCGACCATCCCAACGACAACGTCTACTTCTACCGAGTCACGAATTCCACGAACTCTTCCATCACCGTGTATTCGGTCGACAACTGCATCAACTCGGCCGGCACGGTGGCCGCTGGCCGCCAGCAGACCGTGAACTTCAAATCGTTCCGAGTGGGCTGAAGTCACGCGCGAGGCCTGCCCTGCGCTGGCTCGCCGAGCTGGAAAACTGAGCGCGAGCATCGACCGCGGTCAGTGCAGCGCGAACTTCAGCACGATGATGGCCACGCCGAGCAGGGCGCTCATCGCCGACGATCCGAGAGCGGTGGCCACCGAGGCGCCCGAGCGGCGCGCGGCGTCGTAGCCCAGGCCAGCGAGCAACAGGGTGGACACTCCCAGCGCGGCCAGCACGGCGACCGGCAGCTCGGCGCCGATTGCCGACGCCAGGAGCAGCACGATCACCGGGGCGTAGGCCGACTCCAGCATCGGCCAGCCGTGCCGCAGCGCGGCGAACACGCGGCCGCGGCCGGTGCCCGGCCCACGCGCGCCCGCCGCGAGGAGCTCGGCGTAGCGATCGGTCGCCCAGAAGACAAGCAGCGTGGCGGCGACGGTGATCACGACCTGCAGGAGGGTGCCGTGCAAGCTCGCGGCCACCATCACCGCGGACCCCACGACGGTGCCGTGGATCGCGTGGGCCAGTTCCTGCTCGTCGGTCCACTGAGAGCGGAGCCAGCCGGTGGACAGCCCCCGCCCTGCCCTGGCAGCACTCACGCCGGCATCCGCTGCTGCGCTCCGGCCAGGAACATGAGCCAGAAGATGGAGATGTCCCACAGGGGCATGCGAAGGCTCCTCACGTACGGGCCGTGCGCGCGGCGGGTCGCCACTGCTCGGAACATGGTCGACGAGCGGGGTCTCCGCGGCATCACCCGCGATGGATGACCAGCGGCTGCCCTGCGCCGTGAACGATCCCTCGCGTCACGACTTGAACTCCTCGTGGGGGAGAGGATTCCAATACTCGTCGGGAGCCTGCGCTTCCGTCCCATCCAGTCCGGGTGGGCACCGGCTCGCGGGTGCGGTCGAGGCCGGCAGCCGCCGGAGGGAGACGACCTCCAGTCCCATCGCGCTGCACATCGCCAACAGCTCACGCAGATCGGACTGCTCGGGGAGTGTCCCGAACATGACCGTCCGCGGGGGGACGGGCCGAACTTCCATCCCGGGGAAAGCGCCGCACGCTAGTTCGGACAACCGGCCGGTCACGCAAATCTCGTACCGCAAACCTGCCATCAGCGATTACCTCCCGACGCTGCTCGCTCCCGGACTGCGGTGGCACGTCATACCCACGCTCCGCTCTCGGCTGAGCTGGGGAGTTCGGCGA
>DATHIT010000605.1:0-12279 GCA_035489915.1 Pseudonocardia sp.
CCTCGGCGTCCGCCGGGTTGAGGTGGATGCAGCCGGCGGAGGACCGGGTGGGGCTGCCACTGTGGAAGGCGATCCCGCCGTCCTCGAAGAACACCGCATTGGGCATCGGCGCCGGTTGCCCGTTCGGCAGCCGAGACTCCAGGCTCTTGTGGTCCTTTTCCTTGCGGTACACCCGCAGCGAGTGGCCGATCGGGGTCTGCTTGCCGTTGCCCCCCGAGGAAATGGGCACCGGGCCCCGGACGACCTTGCCGTCGTTGAACAGCCAGGCCTTCTGGGAGTCCAGGTCCACGCACGAGCGGGCAGTGGTTGTGCAGGGTGTCCCGGTGATCAGCGGCGCCGCCTCGGCCTGCGCCACCACCGCGGCCGGATCGTCGTCGGCAAACGCCGGCGCCGCGAGATAGCCGCCGGTGAGGGTCAGCACGAACACGCCTCCGGCCAGAGCCGTCGCGCGCCGCGTGCCGAATCGCTGAACCTTGACCATCCTCGCCTCTCCAAAACCCGGGTCACTATCGGGGAGACCCGGTCTTCCACTTGCGCCCTCTGTGGTTGACGCGCGAGCGGCCATTTGGTTGCGGGTATTTTCAACACGCCGGGCTGTGGCGAGGAACACAGTGGATCTTGAGACGACATCTCAGCCGATCAACAGCGAGTGCCCCGGTCGGTCCGCGTGGGCATTGGTGCTGGTCACTCGAAGCGCAGCGCCTCGATGGGTTCGAGCCGAGCCGCGCGCCAGGCCGGGTAGCCACCGGCGACGAGCCCGATGGCCAGGCTGATGCCGAACGCGACCGCTATCGGGGGGAGAGACAGCACCGGGTCGAACGAGCTCAGGAAACCGACGCCGCCGGCGTTCGCCAGCAATGCCTTGAGCAAGAGGATCATCCCGACGCTGAGCGCGACGCCGATCAGCCCGCCCATGCCCGCCACGGTGAGTGCCTCCAGGATGAACTGGGTCAGGATCGCCGGGCCGCTGGCGCCGACGGCTTTGCGGGTGCCGATCTCCCGGGTTCGGTCGGTGACTGAGACAAGCATGATGTTGAGCACCCCGATCCCGCCGACCAGCAACGAGATCGCCGCGATCGCCGGGACGAAGTTGGCGATCAGCTCGATGAGCGAGGTGAAGGTGCTGACTCGGCTGCCCAGGTCCTGCACCTGGAAATCGTCGTACTGCGGGTTGGTGATGCGGTGCTGTTGGCGGAGGATCTCGGTGATCTGGCCGACGGCCGCCTTGACATCGCCGGTGGAGTGGGCCTTCACCGAAAGCTGGCTGAGCTGGTTGCCGCCGATCCCCTTGCCGAACACGCCGGACCGGGCGGCCTTGATCGGCATGACGATGGCGTTGTCACCGGCGGCACCGAAGGAATCCATCACGCCAATGACCTTGAACAGCGCGTGGTCGAGCCGCAGCGTCTGTCCGAGCGCGGCCTGTGGGTCCGGCCCGTACAGCGCCTTGGCCACCAGCGGTCCGATCACCGCCACCTTGGCCCCCGCCGTGGCCTGGGCTTCGGTGTAGAAAGTTCCGGCGCTCAGCGTCTTGCGCTGGACTGTCAGGTACTCAGCCGTGGATCCGGTGACGGACGCGGACAGAAACTGCGCACCCGGGGTGGAGGCGGTCAGCGCCCTGGACACCTGACCAGCGGCTCCGGTGGTCGACCCGGTCACCATCGGCACCACGAGTGCGACGTGTGAGGCCTTGGCGACCGCCTGCATGTCGTCGTCGGTGAGCGACTCGGAGGGCGGGCCCCCGGGAATCGGCGACAGCTTCGGCACGATGGTGATGCTGTTGGCGATCGGTTCGACGGCGGTGTTGACCGCGCCGGTCAGACCCTGGCCCAACGAGGTGAGCAGGATGACCGCCGCAACACCGATGACCAGGCCGAGCATGGTCAGCCCGGAGCGCAACTTGTGCGCGCGGAGACCGCGCAGGGCGATCATCAGGATTTCACGCAAGATCACTGGCTGGCCCGCTGCTTTCCGCATGCTCGAGGAGCGGGTGAACGACGGGTCATGCCTTCAAGGCTTCCAGCAAAACTCGGTTGGCGCGTCGTCTCTGCGTGGTATTCGCCGACGCCCCGGGTCGTCTCGGCGCGGTAGCTCACCAACGGCAGATGTCCGGCCCGTCCGCCGAGGAGATCGCCCGGAAGGCCAGCAGGTGCTGCTGCCACCAGGGCAGCGGTGCGCCGACCACCGGGTCGGTGAGCGCGTTGGGCACCACGTGCGTCACCCCGCCGCGGGTGTACTCGAGGTGGATGCTCGCGACACCGGCGTCCCGCCAGTCCCCCACCATCCGCCGCACCTCCATCAAGGGAACGGTGGTCGGGGGCTTCTCCCGCGTCCACCGGGGCTGGATCACCTTCCCGGAGTTGCCGTCTCTGGTCACGTCCACCTTGGTGATGGTGACTGTGTCCCGCTGGTAAGGGACCAGCTGCAGGACAGCGAGACCCGGCAGCAGATGGTTGGTCGCGCCCGGCTCGGTGTGCAGGTTGCTGAACATCGAGTAGCTGGCCACGGTCTTCAGGCCCAGCCAGGGCGCCGCCCCGTTGACGAACGCCAGCAGCGGGATGAGCAGCAGCACCGCCGGGCGAACCCGCCAGCTCGGCCAGGGACCCCGGTCGGTCAGGCAGGCCCGGACCAGCTGGACCATCATCGGGATCAACGCGACATACCAGGTCAGCACGAGCAGGGTGTGCCAACGCGGGCCGAATGCGCTGTCCGTCGTGCCGGACAGGGTCACCGTGATGGACAGCAGCACGTGCAGCCCGAAGGCGGCCAGGGCGATCTTGCGGGGGCCGGCCGACCGGGGCGCCAGCCCGGCGAATATCCGCGGCGGCACGAACAGTACGTACACCGCGAACACCATGGTGGCGAAGTCCCAGAACGAGGCCGGCGCCAGCACCAGGTGGAACCCGACCCCGAGCAGCAGGCCCCAGCGCCGCAGCCGCGGCACCGCCAGGCAGACCAGGATGGTCGCCTCGACCAGCACTGTGCCGATCGACGAGACCCGCACGATGAGCGCGCTCGGTTCGAGCGTGATTCCGTTGTAGTCGAGCATCTGGTCGAGCAGGCGGCCCGCGCAGGACGTCGCGGGGTCGAAGAATCCCGTGTTCAGCTTGTCGAACACGGTGAACAGGTAGACAACCAGGAGGGTGAGCCCCACCGGGGTGCGCGCGGTTTCCAGCCAGCGCGCGAGGAACGTCCCCTGGCTGTCCGGGCGGTTGCGCTTGACCCACACGCAGAGCGCCGCCGCCGCGAACGCCAGCGCGACGAGCAGGCTCAGCATCTTGTGGTTTGCCGCCGCCGGAAGGCTCATCGCGCCGGACACCCCGGCGCCCACGACGAACAGGCCGAACGCCAGCACCGAGGTCGGGAACACCAGCACCGGCAGGCCCAGAGCCAGCACCGGCAGCACGCCCAGCGGGTTGCTGTCGGTGTAGTGCACCGCCGCCGCGATCACCCAAAGGGTGCTGAACCAGCGCAGCTGCTCACCGGCGCCGACCGCGCCCGGGTCGCTGGGTTTCTGATCGCCGACGTTCTGGTCGACCGGGGGCTTCGGTGCGTCTTCAGGCGCCGGAAACGGGGCCGTGCTCGTCATGGTTGTCCTCGGGCTCCGCCGATAGGTTTGCTCAGCACAACGAGCCAGGCAGACTGGACGAACTGCTCTATTCGGGCCATCCGAGCGGCCAACCAGGTGAAACGTTGCCCTGCTCTGGGCAGCTGTGCCGGCGTCTCGCTCACACAGCCCGCCTGGCTCGACCGGGACCTTGTGGCAGCATGACGGGCATGGACCCGGCCGATCTCGCGGCTTTCCTGGCCGAGCACCCGCCCTTCGACTCACTTGGCCCGACCGCTCTGGAGACCATCGCCCAGGGCGCGCGGGTGGACCGGTTTGCCGACGGCGAGCTCATCCTGGACGCGTTCCGGAACCCGAGCGTCGAGGTATTCGTCGTGCTCGAGGGACACGTGCACCTGTGGAACGACGCCGACAGGCGCGCCGAAGGGCCCGATGAGGTGGTCGCGCCGGGCGGCGTGTTCGGGTTCTCGGCCATGCTGACCGAGCGCTCCATCGGTCCCCGTGCCGTCGCCGCCGGCGAGGTCGTCGCGGTGCGCATCCCGGCCGCGCTGGCCGCGCCGGTGTTCGCCTCGCGTCGCGGCGCGGGGTTCCTCGCCGACATCATGTCCTCGGCCCGCAGCCGGGTGCCCGCCGCGCCGACCTACAGCCTGGTCGACGACCTGATCGTCCGGCCGCCAATCGTCGTCGAGCCGAGCACCCCGGTCATGGAGGTGGCCCGGCGGATGACCGCCGAGGGCCAGCCCTACGCCGTGGTCAAGCTCGAGCACGGACGGTTCGGGCTGGTCACCGATTCGGTGCTGCGCACCCGCGTGCTGGTCGAGGGCCTGCCGCCGAGCTCCCCCGCGCACTCGGTGATGGACACCTCGGTGCCCACCACTCTGCTGGGCGACTCCGCCGCCGAGGCGCTCCTGCTCCTGCTCGACCGGGACGCCGAGTTCCTGTTGGTGACCGACCGGGCCGGGGGGCTGCGCGGGATCGTCTGCCCACGTGACTTCGCCATCTCACCCACCACCGCCGGGGTCTCGCTGCACGAACAGCTGCGCCGGGCCACCTCGGTCGAGGACCTGGCCTGCCACGCCGCCGGGATACCGGCCATGCTGGGCGACCTGCTGTCCCGAGGCCTGGCCTCCAACCGGGTGATCGCGGTGTACTCCGCCGTGGTCGACACGCTGGTCCGGCGGGCGATCGGGTTCGTCTTCGCCCGGCACCCGGAGCTCTCCGTGGACGCCTTCACCTGGCTGTCGCTGGGCAGCAACGGACGGCGGGAAGCGGTGCTCAGCTCGGACGTCGACTCGGCGGCGGCGTTCGACGGGTCCGTCCCGGACGCCGAGATCGCTCGCTACCGGGCGGCGTTCGGTGAGGTCTACCAGGTGCTGGCGCGAGCAGGGCTCAGCGGCGACGAGCACGGCGCGACCGCGCGGCACCCCCTGTTCGCCCGGACCAACGCCGCCTGGCGCGCGGCCGGCGAGGAGTGGCTGGCCTCGCCGGTGGAGCACAACGGGGCGATGATGACCTCGCTGCTGGTGGACGGGCGCCCCATCCATGGCGACCCGGGGCTGCCGGCGGTGGCCCGGGTCTTCGGTGACCTGCGGCGGCATCCGGGCACCATGCGGCTGCTCCTGCAGGAGTCGCTGTCCAAGCGCGCGAAGCTGCGCCCGATGCGGCACATCCTGGCCCGCCAGCCGGACACCTTCGACATCAAGAGGCACGCGCTGCTGCCCGTGGTCAACATCGCCCGCTGGGCCGCGCTGAGCGTCGGCTCCGCCGCGTTGCCCACCACCGAGCGGCTGCGGGCGGCCTCCGGGTCGGCCATGATGCCGGACGAGCATGCCAACACGCTGATCGAGGTGTTCGGGGTGCTGCAACGGCTGCGGCTGCGCTACCAGCTGATGCAGCACCGGGCCGGCGACCGGCCGTCCGACCTGATCACCATGAGTCGGATGTCCTCTATCGACCGCAGCGTGATCGCCCAGGCGGTCCGGGAGATCTCGTCGGTTCAGCGACGGATGGACAACATCTCGCAGTTCGTCCCCGCCGAGGCGTGGGCCTCACCGGAGCCGGCTCGGTAGTGCCCCCGGCGCACCGCGTCGCGGTCATCGGCGACATTTCGGGTCACCTCGACGAGCTGCGCGCCGAGCTCCGACGGCTCGGCGCCGACGGCGAAACCGGCCGGCTGCCCGCCGACCTGACCGTCATCCAGGTCGGCGACCTGATTCACCGCGGCCCCGCCTCCGACGCGGTGGTCGCCCTGGTGGACGGCTACCTGACCGACCAGCCGACGCAGTGGATCCAGCTCGTCGGCAACCACGAGGCCCACTACCTGCGCGATCCGGTGTTCCACTGGCCGGAGCGGATCAGCGCCCGGTCGGGGGACACCCTGCGCCGCTGGTGGGCCGAAGGGCAGATGCGGGTGGCCACCTGGGTGCGCGACGACTCGCGCAACAACGGGGAGAGCTTCCTGGTCACCCACGCGGGCGTCACGGCGGGCTTCTGGCGTACCGCGCTCACTGTGACGAGCAGCGCCGAGCAGGCCGCGATCAGGATCAACGCCCTGATCGGCGCGAACGAGGGCGCGCTGTTCCGCGCCGGCACGCTGCTGCACGGACGCCGGCGCGCCCGCAGTGTCGGCCCGGTATGGGCCGACACCGCCACCGAGCTGTTGCCCAGCTGGCTGGCCACGACGTTGCCGTTCAGCCAGATCCACGGTCATGACACGATCTTCGACTGGAAGCGGCGACGCTTCCGGACCGCCAACGGCGCCGCCGCTGACCTAGCCCGGCTGACCGTCCTCGACGAGGAGGCCAAGCACGAGACCACCGTCCTACCCGGTGGCCGGATCATCGGCATCGATCCGTGCCACGACAGCCAGCCACGCCGCCCCTGGCGCGCCTGGGAGATCCGGACTCAGGCGGTGCCCGGGTTCGGCGGGTCGGGGATCTGATAGCCCGAGGGCGCCACGGTGATGCCCAGGGCCCTCCGCCACGAGCCGTCGGCGACGTATTGCTTCAACGCCGCGTTCACCTGGTCGCGCAGCGCGGTGTTGCCCTTCCGGACGCCGACCCCGTAGATCTCATCGGAGAAGCCCTTGCCGACCACCTTCAGCTGGCCACGGTACTGCGGGTCAGCCGCGTAACCGGCCAGGATGACGTCGTCGGTGGTCACCGCGTCGACCTGGCTGTCGGCCAGCGCCTGGACGCAGTCGGACCACCTGGGAAACTCCTTCAGCCGGATCCGACCCTGGTAGCGAGCCTGCACGTTCGCCGCCGAGGTGGTGCCGGTCACCGCGCACAGGTCCTTGCCGTTCAGCGTCTCCGGCCCGGTGATCTCAGTCTCGTTGCGGCGCACCAGCAGGTCCTGGTGGGCGACGAAGTAAGGCCCGGCGAAGTCGACCAACCGCTTGCGGTCGTCGGTGATCGAGTAGGTGGAGAAGATCAGATCCACCTGGCCGCTGGTCAGCAGCTGCTCCCGCTCGCCTCCGGACGCCGCCACCCAGGTGATGTTCGCCTCCGGCACGCCGAGCGCCTTGGCCACGTACGTCGCGGTCTCCACGTCGAAGCCGCGGTAGCTGGTGCCGTCCTTCAGCCCGATGCCGGGCTCGTCGAACGGGATCCCGATGGTGAGCCGCCCGTTGGGGGTTGCCCCGGGCACCGGCGCGGGCGAGGGGTTCGGCCCCTCGCCGCCGGAGCCACCGCATGCGGCCAGAACAACGACGGCGAGCCCCGCCAGCGCCGCCGCGGCCAGCCGTCGCACTGTGTTCGCCATCTCAGTTCCCTTCGCCCGAAGGCTTGGCCGGGTCGAGGTCGTCCGGATCGACGTTCGGCCCGTACGTCGGCCCGTCGTTGGACCAGACCGCCTTGATTTGCCCGTTGGTATTGGCCATGACCGCTGGCTTCACCAGCTTCCAACCGAGCGCGAGCACCCCGGTGAGGATCGGGATCCCGAACACGACCACCAGGAAGGTGACCTTGTGGCCGAAGTACGGGCTGCTCTGCCAGCCCGAGATGGCCAAGCCGACGATGATCAGGCCGAGGAAGGCCAGCCCGATGATGCTGGTGTACGGGTGACCCGGCATCTGGAACGGGCTGGCCGGCACCACCCCCCGTTTCACCAGCGCGCGCAGCCGCAGCTGGCACAGGAAGATGGTGGCCCAGGTGAAGACGACGCCGATCGCCGCGGCCTCCAGGGCGATCTCGAACGCGTCCGGGACCAGCGCGTTGAGCCCGGCACCGAGGACGAACACCACCGACGTCATGACGATGCCGGCCCACGGCACGCCCGAGGCGCTCATCTTGAGGGTGAACGACGGGGCCTGCTTGGACATGCCCAGGCTGCGCAGCACCCGCCCGGTGGAGTAGAGGCCGGCGTTCAGGCTGGACATCGCGGCCACGATGAGCACGATCTGGATCAGCGTGCTCATCCAGCCCAGGCCCATCCGGTCGAAGACCGTGACGAACGGGCTGGTCCCCGATTTGAACTCGGTGGTCGGCAGCATGGAGACCAGCAGCAGGATCGAGCCGCAGTAGAAGATGGCGATCCGGAAGATGACGGCGTTGACGGCCTTGGGCACCTCACGGGTCGGGTTGGCCATCTCGCCGGCCGCCACGCCGACCATCTCGATGGCCGCGTAGGCGAACACCACGCCGGACATCACCAGGATCGGCCCGTACCAGGCGTAGTCGCCGCTGGCCGGCCAGAAGCCACCCGGGTTGCTCCACAGGTTGTGGAACCCGGCCTGGTGGTTGCCGATGTTGAACCCACCGATCACCACGACCAGCCCGACCGCGAGGAACACCAAGATCGCGCCGACCTTCGCGATCGCCGCCCAGAACTCGAACTCGCCGAACGCCCTGGCGGACATCAGATTCACTGCCAGCACCACGGCCAGCGCGATGAGCACGGTTGCCCAGGCAGGCATCAGCGGCCACCAGTACTGGATGTACAGCCCCACGGCGGACAGCTCGGCGACACCGGTCAGCGCCCAGTTCAGCCAGTACATCCACCCGGTGACAAAGGCCCACTTCTCGCCGTAGAACTCCCGCATGTAGGACACGAAGGCCCCCGACGTCGGGCGGTGCAGCACCAGCTCCCCGAGCGCGCGCATCAGGAAGAACGCGATGACCCCGACGAAGGCGTAGCTGAACAGCAGCGCAGGCCCGGTGCTGTGCAGCCGGGAGGCCGAACCCAGGAACAGCCCGGTCCCGATCGCGCCGCCGATGGCGATCATCTGGACGTGCCGGCGCTGGAGGGTCTGTTTGTAGCCGACCTGCTCGGCGTCCAAGGAGTGATGGGGTTCTTGGGTGTGGGTCGTGGCTTCGTCCTGGGTCATGGCATCGTCCTCACCTGGTCGACCGGCCCACGCATAGTCAGCACCTCGCTACGCATGGTCGACGAGGTGAACAACGCCCGGACATCCGCCGGCAGGTCATCCATGCGAGTGGGGCAACAGTAAAGTTCGGCGCGACCGCATGCAATGATCAGTTGCTACCGAATTGGTAATTGCGCCGACGGGCTCGGCTCGGCGGCGTCGAAAGCCGCGATCGGGCTGACCGCAGGCATGCAGACAGAAATATCAGTCACGATTCTTTGCTGGCCCGGCTACGCGCTCGGTGAGTCGTTGAAGCGCGCCGGCGTGTTGCCTTTCTGTTGCATTATCGGCCGGTGGGCAGCATAGCCTCGAGCGGGACCAGACCGTCAGCTGCCGGGTAGTTGCCCGAGGGTGACCGTGATGGTTTTGTTCGAGCCGGTTTGCGGATCGTTGAGCACTACCGGCACCTGCTGTCCGGGCTGCATGCCGGCGAGGACTTTGGTGAGGTCGGCGTCGCTGTGCACGGGTTGCCCGCCGATTTGGGTGATCACTGAGCCCGGTTGGATTCCGGCCGTGGCGGCGGGTCCGCCTGGGGTCGCGGAGGCCACTCCGGCACCGCCGGGCTGGCCGGCGCTGTCGATCACGGTGACGACGCCGACCCCGAGCGCGGCGCGGTGAGAGTCGATGACGTGGCCGTTGTGCACGATCTGCCCGGCGATGTCGCTGACCAGGCTGCTGGGTATCGCGAATCCGATCCCGGGTGCCGCTCCGCCGCCGACCTGTTGATCCAGCGCGGCCAGCGTGGGCACCCCGATAACCTGTCCGGACAGGTCGACCAGCGCTCCGCCGCTGTTGCCGGGGTTGATCGCGGCGCTGGTCTGCAGCACGTCGGGCAGTGTGGCGCCGGGTGAGTCCGCGCTGCGTGGCTCGCTCACGGTGCGGCCGGTGGCGGAGATGATTCCTTCGGTGACGCTGCCGGACAGGCCCAGCGGGTTGCCGAGGGCGAGCACGATCGCGCCGATACGCAGCTGCGCGGAGTTGCCGAAGGTGGCCGGCACGAGTGACGCCGGCGGCTGGTCGAGCTTGATCACCGCGAGGTCGTCGGGCGGATAGGCGCCGACGAGGGATGCGGGCACCGAGGTCGGGCTGGAGGACAGCCGCACCTGGAAGTGCTGGGCGTTGCCGACTACGTGGTCGTTGGTGACGATGTCGCCCTGTTTGTCGAACACCACGCCCGAACCAAGGCCCTGGTCGGTGGTGATCTGTACGACCGAGGGCAGCACCCGCGCCACCACAGCCTGGTAATCGTCCTGCAGCTGCGGGGCAGTGCTCGGCAGCGGCGGCGCGGCGGGCTCGCTGGCCCCCGCTGCCTGACCTTGCGCGGTCGAACCCTGACTGCCGTGCTGGGCACAGGCGGCGACGCCGAGCAGGCAGACTCCCACTACCGCTGCCAGCGCGATGCGGGTGCGGAATCGACCGTGGAAAGCGCGTGAGTTCATGGCTGCTCCCGGGGCGTGGCTACGGTGCAAAGGTTCGCGGAGGTGGGTACCGGCGGCTTGGGCCGGCGCAGGTTTCGCACTGTCACCGCCGCCAGGGAGGCCAGGACGTAGGCGACCACGGCGACGACCAGGCCGAGGTCGGCGACCCGCCAGTCACGGAGCAGCACGGCACCGGTCACGCCCGCGGCCAAGATGAGCAGGGCGGCGGTGCCGGCGAGCACGCCGGGCAGGGGCGAGCGCGGCCGGTCGCTCATCACGGGACCAGTTCGGTGGCCTCGGAGACCGGTACTGGCACCGGTGACTCGCGGGTATGTGAGCCATCACCTGCGTTGAGCGCCCGGAAAGCGAATCCGGCGGCCACGGCGGCGATGAGTTCAGCGACGAGGAAGATCGACAGCGCCGGCCAGCCGAGCAGGACGATGGCTCCGCCCTCGAGACCGACGCCGACCGTGAAGACGAGGCAGAAAGTCCCGATCATCTCGACGACCAGCTTTCGACTTGTCCGGCGAATGACGCCGTGCTTTGCGGAATCCGGTCGGATCGGGACATCCATGACTCTAAGGATTGCTTTACGGCGGGCTGATGTCGTTATTGACAGCGCCCATAGATGTTGGTGGTCAGCCAGGCTCTGGGCGTACCTGCTAGCTGCAAATGCCCTGGTCGGCCCGCTGCGGTGATGCTTCTGCTCTCGCGTGCTTCCTCGGAAGACGACGTCGATATCCCCGCTTTCGTCGGCAACTCTGCCCGATGGCGCGAAATTACATGTGTGTATCTCAGGCGGGAATAGGCGTGCGTTTGAAGAGCCGCATTTGTGACGTACGGTGGTTCCAAGAGTTGGCGCCACACACAAACTTGCCGCTGGTCGCTGGGGAGCGGACCGAGCGGATGCGAAGCCGGGCCCGGCATCGTCTCGGGGGACGAGCCGGGCCCGGCGCTTGTCTGCCTCACGCAGCCACATGGGTGGGGTGGCGGCCGGGGGACGATCGGGGCCGCGCTGCTGCTGCTCACCTCCGCGGACCTGTTCGCCTGGATCGTGCCCTTCCTGATAGCCCTGGCGTCGTCGCTGCTGTTGGTTCAGCCCAAGATCTCGACCTGGCGCCAGGAACGCCACCGACCCGAAAATCCGGCGTTGGCCCTCGCCGCGATGTTCGTGGTTTCGATCTACGGTGGCTACTTCGGCGCGGGCGCCGGCGGCTGTTGAGCCTCGACCGGCCCGCCGACGGGCTGGCCGCCGCCGAGGCCGCCGCGGCCGCCGAGCCGGAGAACGAGCGGGCCCACCGGCTGCGCGGGCTGCACCTGTCGCGGCTGGGCCGCCACCCCGAGGCGGTGCGGGCCGGCTACCAGTCGGTGATCCTGGCGCCCGACGAGCCCTACGCGGCGCTGGGCTGCGCCACGGTGCTCAAGCGGTCGGGGCGGCTGGCCGACGCGCTGGCCACCGCGCGGCGGGCCGTCGAGCTGTGCCCGACGGTGGTCGACGCGCACCTGATACAGGCAGAGGTGCACGACGCCCTCGGTCACCGCGCCGCCGCCCGGGCCGCCTACCAGGAGGTATTGCGGCTGGAGCCGGACCACGCGGTGGCCCGCCACGACCTGGCCGTCGAGGACCTGCGAGGCCACCGCGCCGGGGCCGCGCTGCGCGGGCTGCTCGACGCCGGCGCCCTGGATCCCACCATCGACGTTCTGGTGGGCAACGTGGGCGCGGTGCTGTGGCGGGTCGCCTATTGGCTGCGGCTCGGGATGATCGGGGCCACCGTCGCGGTGCTCGCCAGCGCCGGGTCCGGGCCGGCCGCCGTTCGGGTGGTGACCGCGGTGGTCCTCCTGGCCGCCGTCGGGGCGGGGGTCGTGGCACGTCGCCGGCTGCCGGCCGCGGCGCCGTCGGCACTGGTCGCCGCGCTGCGCGCCGATGT
>DATHIT010000606.1:0-15129 GCA_035489915.1 Pseudonocardia sp.
GATGGACGTGGAGATGCCGGGGTTGGACGGCGTCGACGCCACGGCCGTGGTGCATGCGCTTCAGCCGGCGCTGCCGGTGGTGATCCTGAGCCTGCACGACGACATCGAGACGCGGGTGCGGGCGTGGATCGCGGGTGCCGCTGCGTTCGTGGCGAAGCACGAGGTCGAGCCGGTGCTGGTGCGCACCATCCGGGACGTGGTGCGTTGGCATCGGGAGCTGGGCGCGTAGGAGGGTCCTGAATGATGCCGCTCGTCGCGAGCGGTGATCCAGTTGGATGCATCGCAAGGCGGAGGAGTGGCCGATACCGCTGTTGTATCGGCCGCGACGACAACGCCGCGAGGCGCCGACTGGGCACCGCGGAGCAGAGCATGCATTGTTCAGGGCGCTCCTGGGGCCCTGCCGCGGGGCAGCGTTGAGGCCCGCACCCCCCGAGTGCGGGCCCCAACTGCACGCGTGCTGAGCACGCGCGGCTCACCGTGTGGTGTTGTCCGGCTAGCTCGTCACTGCTTGTGGATGTGCACGGTGACGTTCATGCCGGGCACCAGGGTCAGCCCGCTGGTGTTGGTGAATGCCACCCGCACCGCGATGACCTGGGTGACCTTCTGGAAGTTGCCGGTGCTGTTGGACTCCGGGAACAGGGAGAACTGGTCGGCCGCGGCACCCTGGACCTGGGTCACGATGCCGGTGACCGGGGTGCCGGAGAAGGCGTCCACGTCGATGTCCACCGGAGCGCCCAGGTGCACGCCGTCGATGTCGGTCTCGTCGACCCGGGCGGTTACGTAGATCTTGTTGAAGTCGTAGGCGGTGGCCAGCTGCGTGCCGGCGGTGACCCACTGACCCTCGACGGCGTTGTTGATCGCGATGGTGCCGTTGCCCGGGGACTTGATGGTCATCTGCGGCTGGGCTCCGCTGGTGCCGATCTTGATCCGGCCCATCACCTGGTCACGGCGGACCGAGTTGCCCTGGATGCCGTCCCAGTTGGAAAGCGTGCCGGTGGTCGGGGCATTGATCTGGATCTTGTCGCCGTCCACCTGCGCGTTGTCGGTGCTCACGAAGTTGCGCGAGTAGAGGAAGTAGGCGCCACCGAAGCCGAGCGCGGCCAACACCGCCAGGATCACGATGATGGTCAGCGCGATGCGGGTGGAATGCTTCATCTTCTTCTTGCCCGGCGCGGCGGGCAAGGCGGGCGCCGGCGCGGCTGTGGCCACGGGCGCCGTGCCGTTCTCTTCGGGCTTGTCCTGCGTTGTTGTGTTAGATGCGACGTCCGGGCCTTCCACCCTGGCCTCCCAGATCGACGTGCGGCGCCGACGGCCCATTCCCCCGGCATGGCTTTCTTAGTAAACGCACCGTACCCTATTTTCCTTCGTTCCGTTGAACCCTTACGTGGGGACTTCGGAGGGGAGAGCTAGCCGGTGAGTTCGTCGCGCATGATCGCACGCGTCACTCCAGTAACGGTAATAACGCTCGGCGTGTCGGTCTTAGTGCTTCTGTCGGGGTGTGGAGGGACGGCACCGGCGCCGCCCACCGCACGGGTGGAGCGTGGCTCGGTATCCACGCAGGTTTCGGCCTCGGGTGCGCTCGCGGCGGTCACGTCGCAGAACTTGGGTTTTTCCAAGGCCGCTCAGCTGTTGGAGCTGGACGTGAAGGTGGGCGACATCGTTCGCCCGGGACAGGTGCTGGCTCGCCAGGACCCGTTCTCCTTCCAGCAGATCCTCAACCAGTACCAGGCGCAGCTGAACAACCAGCGGGCCATCTTGGATCGGATCGTCAACGGCACCATCGTGCACGGGGATAGCAGGACCCTGGACCAGGCGAAGAAGATCCTGGACGCGACCAGGGAAAACCGGGACGCGACGGTGGACCGGGATCAGAACGCGGTCGATCAGGCCGAGCGCACGCTGGACTTCCAGCGCCGCCAGCTTCGGCAGGCGAGGATCGCGTGCCAGACCGCCGTGGCGCCGACGGTCGCCAGCGGCTTGACGTCGACCTTGACCGGCAGCGGGTCAACCTCGTCGAGTAGCGGATCAAGCTCATCCAGCAGCAGTTCGGCAAGCAGCGACGACACGACTCCGTCGACGTGCAACGGCAACACCACCGCGCAGACGAACCTGAACACCGCGATCAGCAGCTTCATCACGGCCAGGAACAGCCTCGAAACGGCCGAGCACACCCTGGAAGTCGATCGGAAGACCCAGGACGTCAACGTGGAGACCACCCGGCAGAACGTGGTCACGGCACAGAACGCGTATGACTCCGACCGTTCCGACCGTGGCCCGAACATCGACGCGCAGGCCGCCCTGGTAGCCAACGCCGCCGCCTTTTTGGCGGGCGCGCAGCGGGATGTGAACAACACGACGCTCTACGCCCCGCTGGGCGGCACCGTGTCGGCGATCAACGGTGCGGTCGGCGAATGGCTGGGCGCCGGCGGTGGCACCACCGCGTTGGCTCCGGGTACCGACGCGGGTATCCCCGGGGTGGGTGCGGCGGCCACCAGCGACCAGTCCTCGGCCTCCAGCGCGTTGTCCGCGACCCGCCCCGGCGGCTCGGCGTTCATCGTGCTGAACAACATCGACACCTACCAGGTGGTCGTGCCGTTCGAGGAGTCCGACGCGGCCCGGGTGGCGCCGAACCAGAAGGTGCGGGTGACCTTCGACGCGATCCCGGACCTGGAGCGCGACGGTACGGTGCTGTCCGTGGCGCCGGGTGGGGTGAACATCTCCGGTGTCACCAACTACTACGCCACGATCCTGCTCACCAACAGCGATCCCCGGTTGCGCAGTGGTTTGACCGCGGAGACCGGAGTGCTGGTCAACTCGCTGGACAACGTGCTGGTGGTGCCGAACTCGGCGATCATCCGCCAGGGCGGCCGGACATTCGTCAACACCCCAGGCCCGGACGGCAGACCGGTGCAGACCCAGTTCCAGCCTGGCCTGGTCGGCGACGACAACACCCAGGTGCTCTCCGGGCTGCGTGAGGGGCAGGAGATCCAGCTGCCTCAGGCCAGCGTCTCCGGCGCTCCCGGCGGCCGCTGAGCTCAACCCCGTGAGTGGTATTGGTCGCCATAGCGACCAATACCACTCACGGGCTATCGAGCGGAGATGAGGGGCATGAGGACGTCGTCGACCAGTTCGAGGACGACCTCATCGGGGATCGGCGCGCCGTGCACCATGTACTGCTGGCGGATCAGGCCGGGGCCGACGCTGGCGATCCGGTGGGTCAGCGCGGTCGGCCGGACCTCACCGCGCACCGCGCCCCGGCGCAGCACGTCCAGCACCATCGCGATGCCCGGATCGGTGAACCGGCTGCGGACCACGTTCATCAGCTCGGGGTCGCGCACGGACTCCACCATCAGGCCCCGGGCGGCTTCTCCGTCCGCGCCGTTCAGCAGGTCGGCGATGGCGCGCAGGTAACCGAGCAGGTCTTCCCGGACGTTGCCGGTGTCCGGGGGCTCGATGTGGTGCGGCCGGGCGTGGTGCATGGCGTCCACGACCAGTTCGGCCCGGTTCGACCAGCGGCGGTAGAGCGAACCCTTGCTGGCCTTCGCCCGGCCGGCCACCCGCTCCATGGTGAGCTCGGCGTAGCCGACCTCGGCGAGCTCGGCCAGAGTGGCGTCGAAGATTGCCGCGGTGAGCGCGTCGCCCCGGCGCCGTGGCCCCCGGCGGTGATCGGCGCTGATCGAGTCCTCGTCGGCGCAGGCGTCGGCCAGCTCGTCGTCGTCGGCCTCGTTCGCCATGGAGAGCATCCCTGTTGAGCCCCCCGCTGGGGTCGCCACGTCGCTTCTGGAGCCCATGAACGTACTTTACTTGAAAACTTCACGTTCTCTATGGGTCCAAGGCTCCTGAACTCGTCCGAGTTCTCACACCGCAGGCGCGGAGACTAGCCCATCGGCGGCATACGCGGTACGCAACTCGGTCTTGAGCACCTTGCCGCTGGCGTTCCTCGGCAGCGCGGTCACCAGGGCAATCGCCCTCGGGCACTTGTAGCCGGCCAGGTACCCGCGGGTGTACAACTCGATCTCTTCCCTGGTCGGCGGGTCATCAGGATCGACCGGAGCCAGCACGGCCAGCGGGGTTTCACCCCAACGTGGGTGCGGCACGCCAATCAGGGCGACCTCGGCGACCTTCGGATGCCCGGCCAGGACATCCTCCACCTCCGCGCAGTAGATGTTCTCCCCGCCGGAGATGATCATGTCCTTCTTCCGGTCCACCACGTAGTAGTAGCCGTCCTCGTCCTCCCGGACCAGGTCGCCGGAGTGGAACCAGCCGCCGGCGAACGCCTCGGCGGTCGCCTCCGGGTGGTTCCAGTACTCCTTCATCACCATCGGGCTCCGATAGACGATCTCGCCCACCTGCCCCCTGGGCACGTCGTTCATCTCGTCGTCCACCACCCGCACCTCGACGTTGAGCATCGGGGTGCCCACCGAGCCGATCTTGCGGACGGAGTCCTCGCCGCGCAGGTAGCAGGTGACCGGGCTGCACTCGGTCTGCCCGAAGGCGGAGACCACCTCGGCCTGAGGAAATGTCTCAATCATCGTGCGGAGCAACGTGGTGGAGGCCGGCGCGGCGCCCCAGGACATCCGCCGCAGCGCGGAGAGGTCGTATTCGGAGATGCTCGGGACCGCGCAGATCGCCTGCCACTGGGAAGGCACGAAAAAGCAGGTGGTGACCCGCTCGGCGGCGAGCAACCGGACGGTCGCCTCGGGGTCGAAGCCACCCGAGCGCATCACCACGAACCGGCCGCCGGGCAGCAGGTTCATCAGGTAGCTGCAGAGCCCGGCGATGTGGAACAGCGGCGCGCCGGACAGCGACACCCGGTCCTCGTTGGGTACGCCCAGGTGCACGCTGCTGCTGAAGGCGTGCAGCATCAGGTTGTAGTGGGTGAGCACGGCGCCCTTGGGCCGGCCGGTGGTGCCCGAGGTGTACATGATGAATGCCGGATCCTGCTCGTCGACCGGCTGCTCGACCGGCTCGGCGCTGGCCTGGCGCACCGCGTCCTCGAAGTCCCCGCCGAGCTCCGGGTCCGGGTGCCCGCCGATGACCAGGCAGTGCCGCAGCTCGGGGGCGTGCTCCGTGGCGCCGGCCAGCAATGCGGCGTGCGCGGCGTCCACCACGGCCGCGACCGCGCCGCTGTCCGCCAGCTGGTAGCCGATCTCGGCGGCCACCAGGCGGAAGTTGAGCGGAACGCAGATCGCGCCGAGCCGCACCGAGGCCAGGTAGGACTCGATCACCTCGATGGAGTTGAGGCCGAGCACCGCGATCCGGTCGCCGGCCTGGACGCCCAGCGCGCGCAACGCGTTGGCCAGGCGGGTTACCCGCTCATCGAGTTCCGCGTAGCTGCGGCCGGCCTCGTCGAGGCGCAACGCGGTGACCTCGGGGATCTTGCGCGCATGCCGGGCGAGCTGGTCACTTGCGGTCATCCCGCGCGCGGCGGCGAGTACGGGGTGTGAGGCGGCCATGGGGTCATCGTGCTTTGCCGTGGCGGGCATGGTCAACGCCAACTGGCTGAGGGAGTACCCAGCGGCCGGGGACCTCGGCGGCGGACGACGCCGGCTGTCGTCGCTGCCCCCGGCGCTGGATTCGGCGCTGGATTTGGCGCTGTTTCTCCTGAGCTCAGTCCGGTGTGCCGCAGCCACAGTTGGTGGTGCAGCTGTCGGTGCCCCGCATTGCCATCATCTGTTCGCCTCCCTGTGTGTGGACAACACCGACCGTAGGCAGCGCGCGCCCCGAGCCTCAAGGGCGACCACCCGCTCCGGGCCGGCCTTAGCCCGGACGCCGTGACACCGTCGCTCACGGTCACCACCCTGCGCCATCAGGTGCCAGGGGCGGCCGGGGTCCGTGGGGTGGCCGGGTCAGAAGAAGGCGTCCACGGCGAGTTTGACCGCGAGGCCGAGCCCAGCCACCCCGATACCGATCCGCAGCAGGTTGGCCGGGAGCCGGCGGACCACCGGCGGGCCGAACCAGGAGCCGAGCAGCAACCCGATGGTGAGTGGCACCGCGGCCAGCCAGGACACCGGGCCGAACACCGCGAACCCGACCGCGGCGATCACATTGGCCAGGCCGAGCAGCACGTTCTTCAGGGCGTTCACCCGGATCAGGCTCTCCGGGAGCACGTTGAGTAGCAGCGCCAGCATCAGCACGCCGGCCGCCGCCCCGAAGTAGCCGCCGTACACCGAGACCGCCAGCACCCCGACCAGCACGCCCGGCCGCCGCCGGCGCGCCACCTCGGCGTGCCGCTCGCCCATCGCGACCGGGGCACGACGACCCAGCAACATCAGCACTGACGCCGCGGCGACCAGGAAGGGCACGATCCGGGCAAAGACCCCGGAAGGGGTGACCAGGAGCAGGCCGGCACCCGCCGCGCCGCCGGCCGCGCAGATCAGCCCGAGCTGGCGGGCGATGCCGGCCTGTCCGACCAGGTCGGGCCGCGAACTGGTGATCGTGCTGAGGCTGCCGACGGCGAGCGAGACGGTGTTGGTCACGTTCGCCGCGGTGGCCGGTAGCCCGGCGGCGAGCAGCGCGGGATAGGAGAACAGCGAGGCCAACCCGGCGATCGACCCGGTCAGCCCGGCCGCGATGCCCGCGCCGGCCAGCAGCGCGAACATGCCTGGCGTCACCGGTTCAGACTGACATCGCCGCCGACGGCGCTGGTAGCGGACAGTGCGGGGTGCGGGACATCTCACGTCCGTGGATCTCCGATGTCGGCCGCCGGCCCGCGCGGCGATACCCTCCGCCCAGCGACGACGGGCGGGAAACACCGGATGGCGAGGGCGAATCGATCGGCCTATTTGGAGTCCGCGCTGCGAGTACTGGCCGAGGATGGCAGCGAGGGGCTCACCATCGCGGAGCTCTGCTGTCGGCTGGGCGTCACCAAGGGGTCGTTCTACCACCACTTCTCCGGGATGCCCGAGTTCGTCACCGCGCTGCTGGAGTTCTGGGAGGACCAGCGCAGCCAGCGGCTCATCGCCGCGTCCGAGGCCGAGTCGGACCCGCAGGCCCGATTCGCCCTGCTGATGGACGTCGCGATGGGCCTGCCGCACGAGGCCGAGGCGGCGCTGCGTGCGTGGGGGCGCAGCAACGCCGAGGTCCGGGCGGTGGTGGAGCGGGTGGACGAGGCGCGGGAAAAGCACCTGGCCGATTCGATGCGGCTGGTCGGGCTTCCCGAGGAACGGGCCAGGGTGCGCGCGCGCATGGCGATGGCCGTGCTGGTCGGCACCCAGCAGCGGGAGAACCCGGTGAACATCGACGGGCTGCGGGCCATGCTGGAAGAGCTCAACGCCGACGTTTCGGTCAACGGAGCCATCTACCGGCCAACCATACCTTGAGGTATGTTCCTATCGGGCATCGCCGCCAGCGAACGGGAGCTGAACATGACCATCTCGGTCGAGCAAGCTGGGTTGACCGTCGTCGACCCGTCCGCGTACGCGCAGGAGCACCGGTTGCACGAGGCGTGCGCGCTGCTGCGGCGGGAGTCGCCGGTGCACTGGGTGGACGGGCGCCCGGACTTCAACCCGTTCTGGGTGATCACCCGGCGCGCGGACATCCTGGAGATCGAGAAGAACCACCAGGTGTTCCGCAACCACCCGCGCCCGGTGCTGGTGCCGGCCGTTGAGGACGCCCGGCAGGCCGAGCAGGGGCAGATGCTGCGGACCCTGATCCACATCGACGATCCGGATCACAAGGCATTGCGGCCGATCGCGGCGGATTGGTTCCGGCCCAAGACGCTGCGCACCATGCAGGAGAGCGTCGACCAACTGGCGCGTCGCTATGTCGACCTGATGGCCGAGCGCGGTGGGGAGTGCGACTTCGTCAGCGACGTGGCTGTGCACTACCCGCTGCAGGTGATCCTTTCGCTGCTGGGGCTGCCGGAGAGCGACTTCGAGCGAATGCTGCAGCTCACCCAGGAGATCTTCGGCGGCTCCGACCCGGAGCGGCGCCGGGGCGAGACGCCCGAGGAGCAGCTCGCCGTCGTGCTGGACTTCTTCGCCTACTTCCAGGCACTGATCAACGACCGCCGGGAGAAGCCCACCGAGGATCTGGCCTCGGCGATCGCCAACGCGCGCGTCGACGGGGAGTACCTGTCGGATATGGACGCGGCCTCCTACTTCGTCATCATCGCCACCGCCGGGCACGACACCACCAGCTCGACCATCGCCGGGGGCATGCACGCGCTGATCGAGCACCCCGACCAGCTGGCCGCACTCAAGGCCGACCCGAGCCTGCTGCCCGGCGCGGTCGAGGAGATCATCCGCTGGGTCACCCCGGTCAAGGAGTTCATGCGCACCGCCGCGCGCGACTACGAGATCGGCGGGGTCACCGTCAAGCAGGGCGAGCAGGTGCTGCTGATGTACCCGTCGGGCAACCGCGACGAAGCCGAGTTCGACCGGCCGATGGACTTCGACGTGACCCGCAAGCCCAACCGGCACGTCGCCTTCGGCGCCGGGGTGCACTTCTGCCTGGGCGCCCAGCTCGCCCGGATGGAGACCCAGGCCATCTTCGCCGAGCTGCTGCCCCGGCTGGACCACGTGGAGCTGGCCGGCCCGGTGGAGGGCGTGCTCAGCACCTTCGTCAGCGGGCTCAAGCAGCTGCCCATCCGCTACCGGATCACCGACCCGGTGAGCGCCTGAGCCCCGGGTTCACAGCTGGTCGCGGAGCACCCGCTTGAGCAGCTTGCCGGAGGCGTTCCTGGGTAGCTCGTCCACCAGCTGGACGCGCTTGGGGACCTTGAATCCGGCCAGCCGGCTCCGGGTGTGCGCGATCAGCTCATCCGGGCTGGCTGCGTCCGCGTCACTGTTCTTCAGTACGACAAAGGCCGTGATCGCCTCGATCCAGCGCTCGTCCGGCGCGCCGATCACCGCGGCCTCGGCCACCGCCGGGTGGGTGTAGAGCGCGTCCTCCACCTCTCGGGAGGCCACCAGCACCCCGCCGGTGTTGATCACGTCCTTGATCCGGTCCACCACGGTGATGTAGCCCTGCTCGTCGGCCCGCACCAGGTCGCCGGAGTGGAACCAGCCGCCGGCGAACGCCTCCTCGGTCTCCGCCGGTTTGTCCCAGTAGCCCTCGCAGAGCTGCGGGGAGCGGTACACCACCTCGCCGAGCTCGCCGGGCGGCACGTCGTTGCCCTCGCCGTCCACCACCCGCAGCTCGACGAACAGCACGGCCCGCCCGCAGGAGGCCGGGCGCTCGGCGTGCTCCTCGGGGGCCAGCACGGTGGCCAGCGGGCCGACCTCGGACTGGCCGAACAGGTTGTAGAAGCCCAGCTCGGGCAGCGCCTTCTGGAGCCGTTCCAGCACCGGCCCTGGCATGATCGAAGCGCCGTAGAACGCCTTGCGCAGCGACGACAGGTCCCTGGTCGCGAAGTCCGGGTGGTTGGACAGCGGCACCCAGACGGTGGGCGCGAGGAACAGCGCACCGATCCCGTCCGCCTCGATCCGGCGCAGGATCTCCGGCACGTCCGGCGACTCCATCACGTGATTGGTGGCGCCGACCGCGAGGTAGGGCAGCATCATCACGTGCATGCCGGCCGAGTGGTAGAGCGGCATCGGATGCAGCGGCTCGTCGTCCGCGCGGCAGTCCATCGCCACGATGCACGACACGTACTCGTGCACCAGCGCCCGGTGGGTCATCATCGCGCCCTTGGGCCGGCTGGTGGTGCCTGACGTGTACAGCAGCTGCACCAGGTCGGACTCGGCGAGCTGGACGTCGAGGGTGGGCACCGGGCCGGAGCGGGTGAGCGCGAGCAGCGAGGCCTCGTCGTCACGCAGCGGGATGACCTGGGCGGGGGCGCTGGCCAGCTCGCTGAGCCGGCCGGCGAGCGCGGGGTCGACCAGCACCGCGCTGCTGCCGGACTGCTCCAGCAGGTAGGCCAGCTCGTCACCGGCGAGGTTGTAGTTGATCGGCACATGCACCAGGCCGGCGCGGGCACAACCCAGGAAGCCGATGACGTAGGCGTCCGAGTTCTTCCCGTACGCGGCCACCCGGTCACCCTTGGTCATGCCGCGTTCCAGCAGCACGGCGGCGGCGCGGGTGACCGCCTCGTCCAGCTCCCGGTAGGTCCATGCCCGGTCGGCGAAGCGCAGGGCGACCCGGTCGGGGGTGCGCCGTGCGGAACGGGCCAGCACATCGGCCACGGTGCTGGAGCGGATGGCCGTCATGGGCGTCCTCCTCGGTGCCGGCGGGGCTGGCCCCGGCGGGGCTGGCGGGGCTGGCCGCCGATGTGGCGGCGCGGCCCTGGTGTCGGCAATCGTGGCAGAACCCGCCGTCGTCGGGGATGTCCGCGACCCCCGGTCACGCCCTGCCACCCCCTCGGTACGGCGTTTCGCCGGGTCGGGGGCGACGGGCCCGGCCGATCAGGGCTACCGTCGTGCCATGTCCTCACCGCCACCGTCCGGTGCCGACCGGCCCGGGTCGGGCTGGAACCCGGACCCGTGGCCCGGCTCGGCGAACTCGCGCCAGGGCAGGGTGCCGCAGGCCGCTCCGCTGAGCGACCCGCTGGTACCACCGGACCTGCGCGGATGGTTCGAGCGGGTGATCGGGGTAGTGCGTCGCAGCCTGGTCCCGCTGCTGATCATCCAGGTGGGCGTCGCGGTGATCAGCGCGATGGTGTCCTTCGCGATGAGCCCGGCGCTGGCGGCCGGCCCCGATCCGAGCGGCTTCGACAGTTTGCTCGCCCTGCTCGGGGTGATGATCGCGGTCGCGGTCGGAGTGTTCGCCCAGGGCGCGTCGGTTTACATCGCCATCCGGGACGCCGCCGGCCACCAGGCGAGCGCCCAGGAGGCCATGCAGTTCGCCGCCGCCAGGGCACCCGCGCTGATCGGGTGGGGGTTGGTCGCCGGGGTGCTCACCGTGTTCGGCTTCCTGATGCTGATCGTGCCCGGGTTGTACCTGGCCATCGTCTTCGGCGCGGCCCTGGCCGGCGTGGTCACCGTCGAGCGGGCCGGGATCGCGCGCTGCTTCGAGCTGGTCAACGCCCGGTTCGGGCCCACCGTCGCGCGGATGGTGCTCGCCGTCGCGGTCGGCATCGGCTACACCGTCGTCGCCGGGTTCGTGGTGGGTGCGCTGAGCACCCCGGACTCGTTCAGCGAAGCGTTGCTGCGGGCGTTGGTGGAGATCCCGCTCGGCATGGCCGCCGTCGGGGTCGCCGTGGTCACCTACGCCGAGCTGCGGTTCCACGAGCGGGGCGAGGTGTTCACCTCAACGCTGGCCGCCGAACTAGTTCGCTAACCGCCGCCCCTTTCCACGTCACAGGGGCCGCGTCCACGCCACAGACCGTGCAGGCTCTGTGGCGTGGCTGGAGCGCTGCCGTTGGGGCTTCTAGTCCGGGCAGGTGACCCCGGCGGGGGAGTGGTGACGGCGCCGACCTACCATCGTCGGGCCGGGGCGCTCCCCAGATGCCGCGCGGTTCGCAACGAACGCGTGGCACCAATGCACTCGGCGGCCGTCAGTCCCCGGTAACCGGCTCGGCCGCCGCCGCGGCGCAGAGCGAGGTCGACAGCCGATGCCAAAGGCGACATCCCAGTCAGCCGAGGTGAGTGGGACTCCCGAGGACGACAAGGCCGGGGTGGATAAGTCCGCCGTGGTCACCGAGCCCGCCGAGACAGCCGCGCCGCCCGAACCCGCGGCGGTGGCTGAGCCCGTGGCGGCCGAGAAGGTTACGGAACCTGAGGACGGTGAGCCCGAGCCGGTCGACGAGCCGGCGGCGGTCGACGAGGCGGCGGCGGTCGACGAGCCGGTCGACGAGGCGGCGGCTGAGGAGCCGGAGGCTGAGGCGGTCACCGCGCCGGCGGCCGAGGAGACCGCGGCGGTCCACGAGGCGGAGACAGGCGACGAGCCGGAGCCGGTGGTGGACGAGGCAGGCGCCAGTGCCGCGTCGGCGGTGCCGGCAGCTCGGCGGCGCCCTTCGCGGCGGACGCTGGTGCTCGCCGGGTTGTCCGTGCTCCTGGTCGCGCTCTGGGCGACCGGCGGGTGGTTGTACGTGCACAACCGCGGCAACAGCGAGCTGGACGCCCAGCGAGCGCAGGCACTGGCCACCGCGCAGAAGGTGGCCGCCGACCTCACCTCGATCGGCGCGGACAACGCCCAGGCGCAGATCCAGAGCCTGACCCAGGAGTCGACCGGGGGATTCCGGGAGCAGATCAGCACCTACGCGGCCGCGCTGCAGGCGATCCTGCAACAAGCCCAGGCTGGCTCGCGGGGCACCGTCAGCGCCGCCGGGATCGAGCGGATCGACGCGAACACGGCGTCCGCGCTGGTCACGGTGAGCGCGACGGTGTCGAACAGCAAACAGCCCAACGCCCAGCCGGTGAGCTACCGGATGGGCGTGCAGCTGCAGCGAGAGGGCGACCGCTGGTTGGCCTCCGACGTGAACTTCGTCCCGTGAGCGCCCGAGACAGCGCAATGGCGACGACAAGGAGGCGACGATGAGCGCGACCACGGAAACCACGGCCGAGAAGGCAAAGACGGCGGCCGAGGAGACGGAGACCGCGACGGCGGAAACCGCGACGGCGGAGACTCCGGAGACGACTGACGACCTCGAGCCGACCGCGGCCGCCCCACCCCGCTCACAAGCCAGGCGGCTGCTCCCGATCGTGCTCGCCGCCCTGCTGGTGGCCTCCGCGGTGGCCGTCGCGCTGCTGGGTTGGGGGGCGTACAGCGAGTCCCGGGCCCAGCGGACCCAAGACGCCGCGCTGGCCGCCGCCCGGGACAACACCACCCAGGTGCTCAGCTACAACTCGACGACCCTGGACGCCGACCTGGCCCGCTCCCGCGCGTTGATCTCCGGCGGTTTCGCGGCCAAGTTCGAGGAGCTGGCCAGCAGCGTGATCGTGCCCGCCGTGCGCCAGCAGAGCCTGTCGACCAAGGCCACGGTGGTTCGCGCGGCGGTCATCGACGCGCAATCGGACCAGGTTCGCGCCCTGCTGTTTGTGAACCAGACCACAACGGTGGCCGGGCAGCCCGCACCGCACAACGCCACCAACCAGGTACGCGTCACCATGACCTGGACAGACGGGAAGTGGCTGATCTCTGATATGCAGCCGCTCTGAGTGGCGGGTTCGGAATGCTGACCACGCCGGGGCGGGGATAGAGTCCGCCTATGCGCGGATCAATTCTGGGTACCGAGGTTCGCCGGGTCGAAGACCCTGAGCTGATCCGCGGTGAGGGAAGCTACGTAGACAATCTGGACATCCCGGGTGCCCTGCACCTGTCGTTCGTGCGCTCGCCGATCGCGCACGCTCGAATCGAGAGCATCGACACCTCCGAGGCCGAGACGGCGCCCGGGGTGCGCGCGGTCTACACCGCCGAGTCGCTGAGCCTGGCGCCGCAGGTGGGCGGGATCCCGCTCAACCCGGCGTGTGCCCGGCCACCGCTGGCCGTCGGCAAGGTGCGGTTCGTCGGTGACGTGGTCGCCGTGGTGATCGCGGACACCAAGGCGCAGGCTCAGGACGCCACCGAGCTGGTCGTGGTCGACTACGACCCGCTGGACGCGGTGGTGGACATGGAGGCGGCGCTGGAGCCCGGCGCGGCGCTGCAGTTCGAGGAGCTGGGGTCGAACATCGCGGCCGGGGAACGGGAGCCGGACGGCGAGGACCCGCTGGACGGCTCGGACGTGGTGGTCCGGCTGACCATGCGCAACCAGCGGCTGGCCGCCATGCCGATGGAGTCGAATGCGATGGTGGCGGTGCCCGGCGGTGTCGACGGGGCCGACCACGACGCGACCGTGTACGTGTCCACCCAGGCCGCCCACATGTTCCACATGATGGTCGCCGGGGCGGCGGGTCTCGCCCCGGAGCGGCTGCGGGTGATCGCGCCGCACGTCGGCGGCGGGTTCGGCGCCAAGATCGGTGCCCAGACCGAGCACCTGGTGGTACTGGCCGCCGCGCTCAAGCTGGGCCGCCCGGTCAAGTGGATCGAGACGCGCTCGGAGAACGCGCTGTCCATGTACCAGGGCCGCGGCCAGCAGGAATGGGCCGAGCTGGGGCTGCGCAACGACGGCACGATCGTCGGCCTGCGCCTGCACGTGATCGCCGACTGTGGTGCCTACGCCGGGTTCAACGGCTTCCTCGGCATCGTGTTCACCCGGCTCATGGCGGCCGGCGTGTACCGGGTCCCCAAGATCAGTTACACGGTCGCGGCGGCGCTGACCAACACCACCCCGATGGGCGCGTTCCGTGGCGCCGGCCGCCCGGAGGCCGCCGCGCTGATCGAGCGGATCATGGACCTGGCCGCCGTCCAGCTGGGCATCGACCCGGTCGAGCTGCGCCGGCGCAACTTCATCCAGCCCGAGGAGTTCCCCTACACCACGGTGGTCGGCGCGAACTACGACATCGGCGACTACGACCTGCCGCTGCGCAAGGCCCTCGAGCTGTCCGACTACGAGGGGCTGCGCAAGGAGCAGGCGCGCCGGCGGGCCAGCGGCGAGGCCAAGCAGCTGGGCATCGGGGTCTCCGCCTACGTCGAGGTCACCGGCGGCGGGAACTTCACCGAGTACTCCTCGGTGGAGGTGCACCCGGACGGCACCGCGACGGTGAAGGTGGGTACCTCCTCGCACGGCCAGGGGCATGCCACCTCGTTCAGCATGATCGTGTCCGACAAGCTGGGCATCCCGATGGAGAACATCACCTTCGTGCAGGCGGACACCGCCACAGTGCCCCGGGGCGGCGGCACCATGGGGTCGCGCTCGCTGCAGATCGGTGGCAACGCGGTGAACCGGGCCACCGAGGTGGTCCTGCAGTCGGCCCGCGAGCTGGCCGCCGAGCTGCTCGAGGCCGACGTGGAGGACATCGAGGTCACCGACGAGGGCGAGCTGGGCGTGGCCGGTGTACCCGGCCAGCGGGTGTCCTGGCCGCAGCTCTCCCAGGCCGCCGCGGACCGGGGTACCCCGCTGGTCACCGAGCTGGACTGGGAGCAGGAGGGCGGCTCCACCTTCCCGTTCGGCGCGCACGTCAGCGTGGTCGAGGTGGACACCGACACCGGGTACGTCACGCCGATCAAGCACTACGCGGTGGACGACTGCGGCCGGATCCTGAACCCGATGATCGTGGCCGGCCAGCAGCACGGTGGGCTGGCGCAGGGCATGTCCCAGGCGCTGTGGGAGCACTTCGTCTACGACGAGGACGGCAACCCGGTGACCGC
>DATHIT010000607.1:0-4489 GCA_035489915.1 Pseudonocardia sp.
GCAGGTCGTAACCGAGCCCGCCCGGCTGGTCGGCCCACGAAGTGACCGGAAGGTGCAGGTCGAGCAGCTGGAACACCACCCGGCGCTTGGCCGACTCGGCGTCCGCGAAGGCCACCAGCGCCGCTAGGTCCCCGTCGTCCGGGCGAGTCCTGGTCAGCTGGCAGGACCGGCACAGCTGACGCTGCCCATCCGTTGCCGGGTCGACCAGCCAGTTACATGCGGCCAACGCCTGGTTGGCACAGCGTCGGGTAGCTCCGCCCTCGACGAAGGGCACCATGGCGAGCTGCTCGGGCGCGAAGCCCAATGCCTGCCCGCAGCGCAGGCACTCGGTGTTCTCGAAGAACACCAGTTGGTCACATCGCGGGCAGCTGAAGAAATACACCTCCCCTTACTACCCGGGTTTCACTGGGTCGAACGTGTCCTCGGGCACCGCCGACATCGGAGTTAGCGGGCCTGGAGGAGCCGGATGTAATTGCCGGACGGGTCGCGGAACGACGAGTCGATCCCGTACGGGCGCTCCTCCGGCTCTTCGACGAACTCGAGGCCGCGGCCGACAAGCTCGCGGTAGGAGGCTCGACAGTCGTCGGTGCTCAGGAAGACGGTGCCGGCGAAGCCCTTCGCCATGAGCTCGCGCACCTGCTCGGCGGTTTCCGCGTCCATCACCGGGGGTCCCGGCACGGCCATCAGGGCGATGGCCACATCGGGTTGTCCGACCGGCCCGACGCTCAGCCACCGGAAGTTGCCGAGCTCGGGCACGGTCACGTCGCCGCGGACCTCCATGCCCACTTTCTCGGTGTAGAACTTGAGCGCCTCGTCCTGGTCGTGCACCCAGAGTTGGGCGTTCGCGATCTTGATCATCGGTCCTCCCGGTTCGGCGGAGTTCAGCCTTCGCGGGACGGTATCGACGCTGGTCCTCGGGTGTCTTCTCGAATCGTCCGGTATCGCGGGCGGCCGTAGGCGCGCAGCACGCAGCCCGGGATCAGCGCCTGGCTGGCCGCCGGCGGGAACGCCGCACGGTAGGCGGTCGGGGACATCCCGTAGGTGCGGGTGAACCTGGTAGTGAACGAACCGATGCTCTGCAGACCCACGGCCAGGCAGATCTCCGCCACGGACCGGTCGGTGCCCCGAAGCAGGGCGGCGGCGCGCTCCAGCCGCCGGGTGAGCAGGTACACATGTGGCGACTCGCCGAAGGTGCGCCGGAACTGCTCGCTGAAGTGTGCCCGGGACAGCCCCGCCGCGCCGGCGAGATCCGCCACGCTCAGCTTCTCGAAGTACCGCGCGTCCGCAAGATCCCTGGCACGCAGCAGGTGGCGGGCGGGCGGAACGGAGGTCACGGCGAAGAGTATGGCGCGGGTCGATCGGGCCCGCGACGCTATTGTCGGCAATTGCCGCTGGTGGTGGTCTCAGCTTGGCTGCCGCCGGGGCGGCCCACATGGAGGCGATTGTCCGGCCAGTATGTAGCCGCGAAGTTTCCACAGCTTTGGTAAAAGCCTCGTGGTTAACCGCTCCGCAATTGTGATAACAATATGCCGCTCGTCCGGCGATTTGGCTGTTTCCCCTGGTGAAAGCCGCTGTCCGAGCCAGTGATAAGCGAAAACGCGCCGCATCGTTTGAGTGGTAATGACCGGTCAGTAGCACTGCCTGGGTCGGCTCGCCATATTCACCTGGTCAACGATAACGGAGGCAATTGTGCATTCTCAGGTGAAACGTGGAAAACTTGTCGTGACAGGATCCGGGCCTTATCCGAGGGGGAATGGTCGTGGACGCTGTGGATGTGCGGTTCAGCGTGCTTGGACCGGTCCGGGCTTGGCGCGACGGCCGAGAGGTCGCGCTGGGCTCGCCACAACAGTGTGCCGTGCTGGGCCTGCTGCTGCTCGGCCGAGGCCGGCCGATCGGGCTGGAGGCGTTGGTCGACCAGGTCTGGGGTGAGGCGGCGCCGGTGGCGGCCAGGGCCACGGTGCGCACCTACCTGTCCCGGCTGCGCCGTGCCCTGCCCGCCCTCGGGGACGCATCGTTGATTGAGTCCGGGCGCGGCGGCTATGCGCTGCCGGTCGCGGCGGAGGCGCTGGACCTCGCGGTGTTCGAGGACCGGCTGGCCATGGCCAGGGTGGCGCGGGCGGCCGGTAGCTCCGCCGAGGCTGCCGGCCTGCTGCGCGCGGCGCTGGAGCTGTGGCGTGGCCCGGCGCTGGCCGGGGCGCACGGTCAGTTCGTCGAGAGCGAGCGGGCTCGCCTCGATCAGCTTCGGCTCGTCGCGGTCGAGGAGCGGATCTCGCTGGATATGGACCTCGGCCGGCATGGCGAGGTGCTCGTGGAGCTGGCCGGCTTGGTCATCGCGTATCCGCTCCAGGAGCGGCTGCGGGAGTTGCAGATGATGGCGCTGTATCGGTGTGGGCGGCAGGCGGACGCGCTGGAGGTGTACCGGAGCGTGTGGGCCCTGCTCGACCGGGAACTGGGCATCGAGCCTGGGCCGGACCTGCGCGCGCTGCATGAGCGGATCTTGCGCGGCGACCCGGCTCTGGGCCTGACCCCGGGTGGCCGGGTGGTGTCCGCATCGGGTGGCTCGTTCACCGCCGGGACGGCGACCGGGGAGGCGACCGGGGACGGCGCCGCCGGTGCGGAGATCCGCGAGTCGGCCGGCTCCAGGTCCCAGACGTTGTCCGATGTGCTGGCCTCGGCAGCGTCCGGTGTTCAGCGCGGCCGTGGTGTGGTCGCCGACCGACTGCAGGCGGTGCGCGGGCGCGGCTTCGTGGGTCGGGTCGCCGAGCGGGAGCTGTTCGCCTCAGCACTGGCCGGCGGGGCTGGCGGCTTTGTGACCCTGTTCCTGCACGGCCCCGGCGGGGTGGGCAAGTCCACCCTCGCCCGGCGGTTGGCCGACGACGCCGTGGCGGCCGGGCGCACCGTGCTGCGGGTGGACGGCCGTGCGGTGGGTTCGTCCGCCAGGGCGTTCACCGAGGCGGTCGGGCCCGCGCTGGGCATCCCGGGGGTGGTGCTGCTGATCGACACCTTCGAGCAGTGCCAAACATTGGAGGCCTGGCTGCGGGAGGACTTCCTGCCCCGGCTGCCCGAAGACGCGCTGGTGATCGTCGCGGGCCGGAATCAGCCGAGCGCGAGCTGGCGGACCGATCCGTCCTGGGCGGGGGCGCTCCGCGCGCATGCCGTCCGGGACCTCGGTCCCGCCGACGCGGTCGCCCTGCTGCGGCAGCGCGGAGTGCCGGCCCAGCTGCACGAGTCGGTGTTGGCCTCCGCCGGTGGTCATCCGCTCGCGCTGTCCCTGGCGGCGGAGGTGGCCAGCCGGGCGAGTGACCCCCTCGCGGTGTTCACTCCGGCCAGGGACGTGATCGAGACATTGCTGGCCGAGCTGGTCGGCACCGCGCCCTCGCCGACGCACCGGCTCGCCCTCCAGGTGTGCGCGCACGCGCACAACACCACCGAGGAACTGCTGCGCGTGGTGATCCCGAAGGGAAACCCCGCCGAGTTGTTCGGCTGGCTGCGCGGACTGCCCTACGTCGAAGTCGGCGGCGACGGTCTCTATCCGCACGACGTGGTTCGTGACGCGCTGGAGATGGATCTGCGGTGGCGCGATCCGAACGGTTACGCGGAGATCCATCGCCGGGTGCGCGGCTACATGCTCAGTCGCCTGGTGGACCAGAAGTTCAGCGGGGTCGAGGCGGGCTGGACGGCCAGAGCATTGCGTAACCGGGGTCTCCCGGTGCCGGACATCTTCAGTTCTCGGCGGGGCGGTGTGGCCGTCGAGCTGGGTGTCCGGCCCGGCGACTACCCGGAGGTCGTGGCGATGGCCGGCGAGGTCAGGGGCGTGGAGTCGGCGCGGATCACCGCGTTCTGGCTGGCTCGCCAGCCCGCAGCGTTCCGAATCTTCCGGCACCGCGAGACCGGCGAGCTGCTCGCATTCGCCAGCTGGCTCAAGCTGACCGAGGTCGTCGTGGACGAGATCGCGGCCGACCCGCTCGTGGCCGCGGCGTGGGATCACAGCCTGGCGGTCAACCCGCCTCGGCCTGGTGAGCACATCGCGGTCACCAGGGGCATCGTCCGCCGTGAGGAGGAGTCGCCCACACCGTTGGCCGAGGACATCGGGCAGAACAGTGAGCTGCCGGCCTGGACGGTGGATCCGCGGCTGGCCTATTCGTTCGCCGGATTGCCCGATCCCGAGCTCTGGCAGCCGCTGATGGACTACCTCGGCCAGGTCCGGCTGCCGAGCTCGCCCATGATCGACGGCCAGGCGACCGGGATCTTCGCGCACGATTGGCGGATACACCACAACTCCCAGGTCGCGGCGGATGCCGAACCGTTGGCTCGACCGGACAAGGCCCACCGAGGCAGCCCGTGAGCACCCCGTCCACACCCGATCAACGGCTTGTCCACACGCTGCCTATCTGCTAGTGGGATAACTGAATCATGACCACAAAGGCCGACGATCTGCTTCGGGGCTCGGTGCGCTCGGGCGAGGTCTCCGGGGTCGTTGCCATGGCGA
>DATHIT010000608.1:0-15184 GCA_035489915.1 Pseudonocardia sp.
CGACCGCCAGACCGCTGATCGGCAGCCCCTCGGCGCCCAGCGCGCGGGCCGCGGCGCGCCAGTGCCCGCCGTCGTGCCCGGCCAGCACGGTGAGCCGCCCGTCGAACAGGTCGAGGGTGGAGCGGCGCAACCGGTGATGGCGCACCCAGGCGTGCGGCGCGCGCTCACCGCTCGGGTAGCGCACGCCCAGGTCGATGGCCAGTGCGTCGTAATCAGGGGCGTCGGTCAGCAGCGAGCGCTGGGCGTTGGCCCGGCCGACCGGCAGCCGTTCCGCCTGGTAGCTGTCCAGTAGTGCGTCGTCGGCGTGGCCGCGCAGCGCCCAGGCCAGCTTCCAGCCCAGGTTGTGCCCGGCGTGCATGGCGGTGTTCATGCCGATGCCGCCCATCGCGGTGGTGCGGTGCGCGGCGTCCCCGACCAGGAACCCGCGCCCGTCCCGCGAGCGCAGCGCCCAGGCCACGTGCGCGGCCATGGTGAACGGCATGACCGTGAGCACGTGCGGGCGCAGCTCGGGTACCCCGGTGGCGGCGCGCAGGAGCTCGACCGGGTCGGCGGCCGGCAGCTCCGCGCCGGCGCGGGCGTAGATCCACCGGCCGTCGGCGCTGGTCGGCACCAGCAGCCCGGCGGCCCCGGGCGTCTCCACCACGTTGACCACGGACGGGAGCCGGGGCATCCGATCGGTCAACTCGGCCCGGAAGGTCACCCCGACGAACTCGCCGAGCGTGCCGAGCTCCTCGACGCCGATGCCCAGCGCCGCGCGGACCGTGCTGCGCGGGCCGTCCGCGCCCACCACGTACTCGGCCCGCAGCAGGGTCCGGCGCCCGCTGCCGCGTTGCCGCAGCTCGGCGGTCACCCCGGTCATCCGGTCGGTGCTCAGCGCGGTCAGCTCGGTGCCGAACCGCACCCGCCCGCCCTGGGCTCGCAGGTGCTCCAGCAGGATCGGTTCCAGGTGGTCCTGGGCGCAGAAGCATGGCGTGGTCGGGCTGACCGTGCGCGCCTCGTCGTCGGTCGGGAACACCGTCGGCGAGGTGAGCCGGGCCGGTGCGGTCAAGGTGTCCGAGACCGTGACCGTGGGCTGTACCCGCATCCCGCCGGCCCGCACGCGCTCCTCCAGGCCCCAGGCCCGCATCAGCTCCATGGTGCGGGTGCTGACCCCGGTCGCCTTCGGGAACGGGGACGTGCCGGGGTGCCGCTCCACCACCAGCGTGTCGATGCCGGCGCGGGCCAGCGTGATGGCGGTGGTCAGGCCGCCCGGTCCGGCGCCCACGACCAGGACCTCGGTGTGCTCGTGCGTCAGCTCAGTCATGCGGCCACGGTGCGGGAACTTCCTTGACGCCCACTGGATGCGGCCTGGACGCTGGCCGCGATGCTCGACCTTCGGCTGCTGGGCCCGCTGGAGGCGCTGGTCGACGGCCGCCCGGTGACGCTGGGCGCGCCGCAACAGCGCGCGCTGCTGGCCGCCCTGGCGCTGGCTCCCGGCTCAGTGCTCGGGGTCGACGCGTTGGTCGCGGCGCTGTGGGCGGACCGGCCGCCGGAATCGGCCGCCAACATCCTGCAGGGCTACGTGGCCCGGCTACGCGCGGTGCTGGAGCCGGATCGGCCCCGGGGGCGCGCCGCATCTGTGCTGGTCACCCGGGCGCCCGGCTACCTGCTGGCGGTGGCCGGCGGGCAGACGGACGCCGGCCGGTTCCGGGATCTGGTGCGGCGGGGGCGGGCGGAACGGGACCACGATCCGGTGGCCGCCGCGGCGACCCTGCGGGCGGCGCTGGCGTTGTGGCGGGGCGACGCGCTGGGCGACCTCGGGGACCTCCCGGTCGCGGTGAGCGCCCGGGCCGAACTGGGCGAGCTGCGCCGGGCCGCGCTCGCCGACCGTATCGACGCCGACCTCGACACCGAGTCCGCGCCCGGCGGGCACGCCGAGCTGGTGGCCGAGTTGGAGGCCCTGGTGGCCGCCGACCCGCTGCACGAACACCGACACGCCCTGCTGATGCTCGCGCTGTACCGGGCTGGGCGGCCGGCCGACGCGCTGGCCGCGTTCGGGCACGCCCGCCGGCTGCTGGCCGAGGAGCTCGGGCTGGACCCCGGGCCGGAGCTGCGCGCGCTGGAGGCCGCGATCCTGCGCCACGAGGTGCCGAAACCGAGGGGTACGCCGCGCGGCGCGGCCACGGCGGGTTCGGTCCCAGCCGCGTCGACCGCACGGTTGACCTCGGGGCTCACCTCGTTCGTCGGCCGCGATGCGGAGCTGGCCGAGGTGCGGGCCCTGCTGGCCACGCGGCGCCTGGTCACCCTGACCGGGCCGGGTGGCGTCGGCAAGACGCGGCTGGCCGTCGCGGCCGCAACCGGGTTCGGCGGCGAGGTGTGCCTGGTGGATCTGGTCCCGGTGACCGAGTCCGCCGGGGTGCCCGCCGCCGTGGCCGTCGCCCTGGACATCCGGGAGGAGCCGGGGCGCCCACTGACCGAGACGCTGGCCGGCACCCTGGCCGGGGCCCCGATGCTGATCCTGCTGGACAACTGCGAGCACGTGGTCGACGGCTGCGCCGCGCTGGTCGACACGCTGCTGCGGGCCGCCCCGGATGTGCGGATGCTGGCCACCAGCCGCCAGCCGCTCGGGGTGGTTGGGGAGACCGTGTGGCCGGTGCCCGGGCTGACCGGGGAGGCCGCCGTCCGGCTGTTCGCCGAGCGGGCCGCCGCGCCGTTCCGGCTCTCGGCGGACACCGGACCGGTGGTGGCCCGGATCTGCGCCCGGCTGGACGGTATGCCGCTGGCCATCGAGCTGGCCGCCGGACGCACCCGGATGCTGTCCGCCGCCGAGATCGAAACCCGGCTCGACGACAGGTTCGGGCTGCTCGCGGCGGGGCAGCGGGGCGGACCGGCTCGGCACCGCACGCTGTCGGCGGTGATCGCCTGGAGCTACCAGCTGCTGACCCGGCCCGAGCGGGAGCTGTTCGAGCGGCTGTCGGTGTTCGCCGGTCACTTCGGGCTCGCCGCGGCGACGTCGGTGGGCGGCGCGGACGCGGTGGACGTGCTGGCCGAGCTGGTGGACAAGTCACTGGTGGTCCGCACCGAGGGGCTGGCCGGCCGCTCGCGCTACCGGCTGCTGGACACCCTGCGCCGCTACGCCCGGGACCGGCTGGAGGAGCGGGGTGACCAGGCCGCCGTGCGGGCCGCACACGCCGCGCACTACGCGACGCTGGCCGATCAGCTCAGCCCGCTGACCGCGGGCACGCTGGCCCCGGAGTGGGTCGAGCGGATGGGGGAGGAGAGCGCGAACCTGCGGTCGGCCGCCCGCTGGTCGCTCGCCGAGACCGACGCGTCGGCGGCGGCCACGATCATGGGCGGGGTCTGGTGGCTGTGGTGGATGCACGGGCCGCTGGCCGAGGGCGGGCAGCTGCTAGCGGCCGCGCTGCGGATCACCGACGACCCGACGCCGCCGACCCGCGCCCGCCTGCTCTACGGGGTGTCGTCGTTCGCGTTGGCCCAGGGCGAGCTGGAGGAGGCCGAGGCGGCCGCCCGGGAGTGCTTCGAGATGTCCCTGGCCCAGGGCGATGACCTGGGCGCCGGGTGGGGCGCCGGCGCGCTGGGCCTGGCGGTGTGGGCACGGGGCGACTACCCGGCCGCGGCGGCGTACAACGAGCAGGTCGTCGCGCTGTCGCGGCGCAGCGGGGACCGGTTCCACGAGGTGATGAGCCTCGCCGGCCTCGGGCGGGTGGCCGCTGACCAGGGGGAGTTCGAGCGGGCGGAGTCGCTGCTCGCCGAGTCGGCGGCCGTCGCCCGGGCGATCGGCCTGCGGCAAGGCGAGGGTTTCGCCGTGGGCACCCTGGCCACCGTCGCCTACCGGCGGGAACGGGACGACGAGGCGTTCGCGCTGGCCCGGCAGGCGCTGGAGGCCTACCGCGCGGCCGGCAGCCAGGAGGGCATCGGCGCGGCGCAGCGGATCATCGGGCTGGTCGCGCTGCGCCGCGGTGACATCGAGCAGGCCGCGTCGGTGCTGGCCGAACGGCTGGCGCTCTACCGCCGCCACGGCATGCGCGGCCCACTGGCCAGCTGTCTGGAGGACATCGCCGAGCTGGCCGTCGCGCTGGCCCGGCCAGTGGAGGCCACTCGCCTGCTGGCCGCTGCCGAGACGCTTCGCCGCGAGCAAGGCATCCCGCTGCCGCCGGCCGACCAGGGGCCGCACCAGCGGCGGCTTGCCCAGCTGCGGATCGAACTCGCAGACGAGTTCACCGCCGTCTGGGCCGACGGGGCGGCGATGACCTGGGAGCGGGCCCAGCGCACGGGCGAGGCGCTGACCGCGTCGGGGATGGCGGGGTCAGCGCTGGCGGTCGATCTCGGTCATGATCTCTTGCCCGGTCGCGGCCCGGGCCAGGGTGTCCAGCACGGATTCGAACGGCAGTGACAGGGGCAGTGTGCCGATTGCTCCGGCCGTGATTGCGGCCGCGGTCGCGGGTTCGTGATCGCCGCCTGACAGCAGGACTGTGCGCTTGCCTTGCCGACGCAGCGCAGTGACGAGTTCAGCGCCGCGCGTGGCCTGAGCAGTCGTGTGATCACACGAGGTCAGGTCGAGGAGGACGAGCCCATCTGGAAATTGACTGGTCGTGGCCAGGATTGTCGATGAGTCAGTTACCGGAATCTGGTGCGCGTCGATGTCCTCTGCCCGCAACGCCATACGCAACGCCGTATTGAACAGCAGATGCCCGCCGACAATGAGAATTGGCTCCGCCGTCGGACCGGGAGTCTGGTCGCCGTTGCCGCCGGCGGGGGCGAGTGTCCGGGGCGCTGCGCTCAGGAGGAGACGGGTCATACCGGCAGCCCTACCGGGGCAATGTGACAAGCGCCAGCGTAGCCAGACATGAGTGACCTCCGGGCAGATCAATTCGAGGTCCGCCGGGGTCTGGGGCAGCTACGACCCGTGAAGCATGGACTCCCGCGCAAACCGAGGCAACCCATTGCGCAAGAAGCCGGTCACCCGGTCACCTAACGGTGCCGTCCGGACCTTGAAGTAGGCCAAATGCCTCGACGGACTGGGCTGACTGCTGAGCCCCGGAAGAACGCGAGAGATCACTCCGCACCTGGGCTTGGGCCCGCGCGGCGTTGGCCGGTGACTTTGGAGGAGGGCAGGCGGCCGGCTTTTTCGTGTAGGCCGACGACCGCTTTGATTTTGCCGATGGGAGTGGAAATGGAAAGGTCCCAGGTGCCGGCGGGATTCATCAGCCAGGTAATCCTTGCGATGTGATTCGGATAAGGACGAAGCGAAAGGCGGCTACGGTCACAGTGGTGCGGGCGCCGGCCCATGGTTGCGCCGGACGACGCCGCGACGTTCGTGGGCGAACACACCGAGGCGACGGTCACCTGTGGGTCGTCCATCGCGTCCTTGAGCAGAGCCGGCAGCGCGGTGGTCAGGGTCCGGCCGAGGATCACGGGGATGTACTCGTCCTGCTGGGGCGGCCGCGCCGGGTCGTAGTCGGGCAGCTCTCGCCAACACCCTGCCCGGATTGATTGTTCGCGACACGTACGTACCGGGAGCCCTTGCCGGATCGGCTACGTAGGTGGCGTGCGAACCAAGTAGCGTATTTTCGCGGATGGCCACCCGGAGTTGAGATTGAAAAGATGCCCATCAATCGCATCTCGCCTGAGCGGACAGTGCGCCGTTGGCATACCTCCGGAGTAAGGGGCACGCAGTTGCGCTTCATCGTTTTCACTGAGGCCGGCACCCTGCGCGGAAGCACGCACCACCGCCGGTACTGGGACCTGGTAGAAGAAGCCGTCTTCGCCGAGGAGATGGGCTTCTACGGTTGGGGAACCTCGGAGCACCACTTCTACGCCGAGATGGCGGTCGCGCCAGCACCCGAGGTGTTGTTCACGGCGGTGGCCATGCGGACCAATCGGATCAAACTGCGCTACATGAGCCGGCTCGTATCGGCAATCCACCCCGTGCTGGTCGCGGAGCAGACCGCCGCGACCGACATCTTCTCCAACGGTCGCATCGAGCTGACCGTCGCACGCGGCAACACGTTGCTGCAGCTGGATGCCTTCGGTGTGCCGCTCGACGAGACCAAGGGACGTGCTGAGGAGGCGCTGGACCTGATCGTCCGGGCGCTCAGCGACCAGTCGTTCGATCACGACGGCAAGTACTGGGGCAAGATCCCCGAGCGCGAGTTGACGCCGCGGTGTGTGCAGGAACCTCACCCTCGGCTGTACAAGATCGGCCAGACGGTCGACTCCATCCAGGACGCTCGCCGGCGCGGGCTGGGCATGATCACCTGCGACATGTGGCTGGGCTGGGACAAGCTGGCCGAGTACCTCAGTGCGTACCGCGATGTCCCGGAGTCCGAGATTGTTCCGGTCGGGCGTTTCATCACCGACTCCGCGGCGGCGATGTCCATCACCACGCGATGTGCCAGTACGAACGACGAGGCGCTGGAAAAGGCCGAACGTGACCTGAAAATGTTCGCCACCGTGATTATCAAGGACCTGTATGTCCAGCTCGCGGAGCGCTCGCCCGATGGCTACGGCGAATTCGAGCGGCTCGTCGAGCTGCGCGACCGCGTGGACGACATGGAATGGTTGCGCACCTGCGGACCGACGGTCATGGTGGGCGACCCGGAGCACATCATCCGCCAGGTCCAGCGCGTGAAGGAACTGGGTGCGGACGAAATCGTGCTGCGGATCGACAACGCCAGGCACGACGTCATCATGGAGACGCTGGAGAACATCGGCCGCTACGTGATCCCGTACTTCAACAACCCCGCGGGAGTGCTGCGCAGCGGCCCGGTCGGTCTGCTGCCGGGCGACCCCCGCCAGCCCGCCAGCTACGAGGACATCGCGAAAGTTGTGAACTGAAATGGCGACCCGCGATGAGTTCGTCGCGTACGTACATTCGGTATACGCGGCGATCGCCAGGGCCGTCGAACAAAAGGACGCGGACGGCTTCGTCCAGCTCTACACACCGGACGCGGCACTGATGACCCCGGACGGGTCGATCATCTCCGGGCGGGATGCCATCCGCGACGCGTTCGTGCGGTTCACGGCAGCGGGCTGGGTCAAGCAGGAGGCCGAGCTCGTCGAGCTCAGCGTGGGCGAAGACCTCGCGGTCGGCCAGGAACGGACACAGGGAACCTTTCTGGTCGACGGTGAAAAGACCGTGGCGCGCAACAACTGTCTGATCGTCTACACCAGGCAGGGTGACGGTCGATGGCTGATGCACCGCGATATCTGGAACACCATCAGCGATACCGCCGGCTCCGGCAACTACTGATGGAACTCATCGAATACGCCGCGCACGACGCGACGGGCCTTGCCCACCTCATTCGCACCAGGCAGGTCTCCGCGCAAGAGGTCCACGAAACAGCGCGGCGGGCGATCGCCGCGGTGCACCAGCGCCTCAACGCGGTGGTGAGTGGCCCATGGGAGGTCCCGCTCGAGCACCGGGCGGGGGGCCGGTTCGGCGGTGTGCCGTTCGTGGTCAAGGACATCGTGTGCCACGCGGCGGGCGTAGCGACATATTACGGGACCAGGGCACTCCCGAAGGGGCTCACCTATTCGCACGACACCGAGTTGATGGCGCGGTTCAAAGCGGCCGGACTCGCCACGCTGGCTACCACGACGACTCCCGAGCTGGCCAACAGTGCGGCGACGGTATCCGAGCTGACCGGGACGACGCACAACCCGTGGCGCGTCGGGGCCACCCCCGGGGGCTCCAGTGGCGGGTCGGCGGTTCTGGTCGCCGCCGGCGCGGTGCCGCTCGCGCACGCGAATGACGGCGGCGGCTCGATCCGGATCCCCGCCGCGCGCACCGGCCTGGTCGGTCTGAAACCCAGCCGTGGTCGGGTACCACTCGGCCCGGACCAGCAGGAGCTCATGAGCGGCAACGCGGTGGAGTTCGCGGTCACCCGCAGCGTTCGCGATGCGGCGGCACTCCTGGACGCGGTGGCCGGACCAGCGCCCGGTGAGCGCTACACCGCGCCGCCACCTCGGCGGCCGTACGTCTGCGACCTGGACGGCGTCGCCCGACCGCTGCGGGTGGCGGTGTGCACCCGCAGCTGGTCGGGCGTCGCGGTGGAGAGCACGGTGAGCTCGGCGGTCTCGAGCACGGCGCGGACCGTCGAGGGCCTGGGGCACGTCGTTGACGAGGCATACCCGGACGTGGACTGGGACGAGCTGATCCACGCGTTCAACATCATCTGGTGCCTGGGGACGTCGGCGGCGGTCAGCGCCTTGGCGGAGGCCGGGGGAGTGCCGATCGATGAGAGCCATTTCGAGCACACGACACTGTTGTCCTACCGGCACGGCCTGACGCTCGGAGCGCTGGATCTGGCTGCCGCATTTGCGTCGATGAACACGGTGAGTCGGACGGTCGCGGAGTTCATGGCGCAGTGGGACGTGCTGATGGCGCCCACGGCCAACCAGGTCACGTTGCCGGTGAATTACCTCGACCGGGACGGCCAGCCGGAGACATCCGAAGAATGGGTGCGACGAATCCTGGCCGACTACCCGCTGTGTCCGCTGTACAATGTGACCGGCGCGCCAGCGGTAAGCGTGCCCTCGGCAACCGATCCTGACGGACTTCCGATCGGTGTCCATCTCGGCGGTGGGCTCTACGGCGAATCCGAGCTCATCGGGCTGGCGGCTCAACTCGAGGCTGAGCTGCCCTGGTACGGCCGGCAACCAGCGGTGCATGTGAGCCGATGGTGACCCGTACCATGCCTGCATGGTGGGGTCAGGCCGCGCGGGCAAGACATCCCGCGCACCGCTGACCAGTTTTGTCGGTCGGGACCAGCACATCACGCAGGTTCGCGCCGCGCTGAGCCAAGATCGATTGGTGAGTTTGCTCGGCGTCGGTGGCGTCGGCAAAACCCGCCTCGCCATGGCGGTTGCCGAACAGCATGCGGGGCAGCTCGCCGACGAGGTGGTGTACGTCGAGTTCGCGGCGGTGATAGATCCGACCTACGTCGGCCAAGCGGTCCACGACGCGGTGGCTCCGAACGGCAATCAGCAGGCGTCGCTGGTAGACACGCTGACCGATCGGACGATGCTGCTGGTCATGGACGGGTGCGAGCACCTGAGTTCACATCTCGGTGACCTCGTGACGGACCTGCTGACCCGGTGCCCGGACCTGCGAGTCCTCGCGACCTCACGGATACCGCTCGGCGTCGATGGCGAGCGGGTGATCCACGTCCCGCCACTGTCGCTCGAGCGCGCGGGCGATGAGGAATTCAGTCCCGCCGCGCGCCTCTTCCAGACCAGGGCACGGGCGGTGGTCGGGCCACTGGAACCCGATGAACACGAGGCTGTCGAGGAGCTGTGTCGCCGGCTCGACGGGCTGCCGTTGGCCATCGAGCTCGCGGCAACCCGCACCCGGACCATGAGCGTGTCCGAAATGCTCGAGGGCATCAACGACTGGGTCTCCGTGTTACGTCCGCACTCCGTGACTTCCGAGAACCGGAGCTTGGAAGCGGTACTGCGGTGGAGTTGGGATCATTGCACCGCCGTGGAGCAACAGCTGTGGTCACAGTTGTCCGTCTTCGCCGGACCTTTCACGCTGTCGGCTGCCGCGGCGGTATGCGGCTTCCCGGACCAGTTCGAGATCACCGATGCGGTTGACGGCCTCATCCAACGTTCCCTGCTCATCCGCGAGACCCACCACAAGATCACGAAGTTCCGGATGCTCGACACCATCGCCACGTTCGGCAGAAGGGCCTTCTCCGACAGCGGCGGCGCACCAGCCGCGCTGACCTATGCACAGCTGCAAGATCGCCACGCTCGGCATTACGCCAAGCTGGCCCACCAGCTCAGCGTGGATTGGCTCGGGCCGAACCAGCGGCAGCTGAGCCGCCAAGCAAGCATCATGATCGCCAACTTTCGGGCGGCGTTCGACCACCTGATGCAGTCCCCGGACGGGCCCGCGGCGTCGGATATGTATGCCGACCTGTGGCCTTATTGGATCGGTTGCGGACGTCTGCGAGAAAGTCAGACGTGGATGCAACGCCTGATCAACCGGCGGACCGCGCCACATGCCCGAGCTCTGTGCATTTCCGGCTGGACCGAATTTGTCCTGGGCGATATCGAGGCGGCGACCCGTCAGCTCACCGCCAGTCTGGCTGTCGGTCTGAATGTCGGGGAGCACGATCCACGTACCGAGCACCTGTCTCGAAGCCTGCTGTCCGCGTGTCACGCCACAGCGGGGGCCTTCGACGTAGCGCGGGACGAGTACGAACGCAGCATCGCGGAGGTCGAGTCGCTCGGCGATGACCTGATCGCCGCGCTGCTCTGGGAGAACTACGCCGAGCTCGCGGTCATCTCCGGTGACCTGGAACGTGGGCGGCTGGCCTGCGTGCAGGCCAAGCGCATCTCCCGAGCCCACCGTGAGCAGTGGGTGCTGTCCTGGACGTTGTGGGTCGAGGCGCTCGCGGCTTACCTCGACGGCGACATCGACGAAACGGTTCGTTGCGTGCTCGAGGCGTGGGATCTGAAAGCCACGCTCGATGACCTGCTGGGCGCCGCCGTCGTTGCCGAGGTCGCCGCCTGGGCGTACGCGATGCGGGGAGATACCGTCATCGCCGCGGAGATCTTCGGCGCCACCATTCAGTACTGGGCGGGAACGGACGGGCCACTACTCGGCTTCCGCGAGTTGCTCCTGCACCGAGAAAGCTGTGTACGCCGGATAGAGAATTCCTTGAGCACCAGCGAGCGCGAATCGGCCGAGGAGCGGGGGATCAGGGCAGGGCTGCTCGGGTTGATCGACCGCGTCCGCGGCGTCTCTGATGAACTGTCGCCCACCGGTGATTCCGGTGGCCAGCGGCTTGAATCGCTGTCCAGGCCGACGGCCGGGCTCCTCACGCCCCGCGAACGAGAGATCGTGGACTACGTCCGGCAAGGCCTGACGAACAAGGAGATCGCCGAGCGGCTGACCGTCAGTGTGCGGACGGTGGAGGCTCACGTCTCCCGAGTTCTGGCCAAGTTGGGGGTCGGGCGCCGTTCGGGTATCGCCACCGCGCTCAGCGGTGCCGGGACGCCGTAGTCGCGCTCGGGCGTGCTCATAGGGCCGCTCGATAGTGCGGCATCATGGGCCGCGGTGGTCGCTCAACCTGATGGCGTTAGCGGATTGACTCACGATGCGTCAGACCAGCATTACCTGTACGTATGCGGCGACCATTGGCCTTGAAAGCGCGTCGGGTTCCAAAACTGGGCTCGCCGGCATGACCTGCGGTGATCCGGCGGATTGCCGGCAAGGAATGATCGTTTGCCGTATCACTGCTTGTCGGGTTCCCATCGAGCCCCGCCTGAGAAGGCCGCGTACCCGAGATTGTCGAACGCGCTCTGGCCAAAGCTGAGGTGGCTGTCGATGAGATCGTCTCGCATCCAGCCTGACCTGGTCAGCGGGTGTCGCTGGGCAGGTCCAGCGCCGGGTCCTGATCGGCGGCCAGCTGCTGGGGGGTGAGCGACGGGACCTCGGTGGTGGGTGGGATGCCGGGGCCCTCGTAGTTGCGGCCGTCGGGGGCGATGTAGTCCTCGTTCCCGACGGTGAAGCTCCAGCCGTTGGGCAGCTGGCGCTCCATGTCGTCGGCGAACACGCCCTGGGTGGTGGTGCCCACCCGGGTGGCCGGCGGGGTGCGGGCCATCACCGCCTCGGTGAACGTCTCGCCCGCGCTGACGGTGAGGTCACTGGTCAGCAAGCGCAGCGGACCGGTGTAATGCGGGCGGTCAGCGGTTGGCACCACCATGACCGGGCGGGCCCGTCCGTACTTGGTGGGATCGGTCGGGTTGTTGCGGACGAACTTGGTATAGGCCAGGTAGGGGCGGTCGGTCAGCCGGCCGGCGAGGCTCAGCCCCAGCTGATCGTCGCCGCCCTCGTTGTAGCTCAGGTCGACGATCAGGCTCCGCCAGGAGCGCACGTGCTGGTCGGTGAACACCTCGTCCAGCACCTTGTCCAGCAAGGCCTGCCGGGCCACGTACTGGTCCGGCTTGGTGCCCCAGTCCTGAAACGCGGTGATACGCAGGTAGCCCCGGTTGCCGGGCAGGTCGGCGTAGGCGATGTCGTCGTCGGCCCATTTCTGGATGTCCCGCACGCCGAGGTTCTGGCGCAGGTGCTGGTCGATCGGCTTGGTCACGTCGGTGTCGTCGACCTGGTCGTCGTCGCGGGTCCCGGGACGCTGCCCGGTGAACTCCTGGTCGTTCGGGCCGTCGATCTGGGCGTGGTTGTCCCCCAGCGGCCTGATCATGTTGACCAGGATCTGGTAGAGCTGGTCAGGCGAGGTGGAGGCGTTCACCATCGGCCGGTAGGTGTTGCGTACCGCGTTCCAGTCGATGTGCTTGCGGACGGTCGAGTTGTAGTTCTCCGCGAACGTCGCCCAGAACACGTCGAAGGTGGTCAGCGGGTCCGAGGGCGTCGGGCGGGTGCACAGCTCGGGCAGCGCGGGCAGCGGCACCAGGTCGATGTCGGCCGCGGTGCCCAGCAGACGCAGCTCCGCGGTCCGTCCGTCCGGGTTGCGGCGCAGGGTCTCCTCAGCAGTGTCGCGCTTGCCGAACTGGGCGGCGCCGCCCGGGGAGCCATCGATCCGGGTCAGGTCCCCGTTGGGGATGCAACTCAACGACGTGATGTCGTAGGTCTTGGCGTGCCCGCCGGCCACCTGGATGACCCAGCCGTACCCGTCGGTCCGCCACACCCCGTCCACCTGCGTCGAGGCCACATCACCGGCGGTGGGACCGACCGCCTGTGGCAGACCACATGCCGCCAGCAGCAGACTCCCCGCCAGCGCAGCCGCGACGCTCAGCCGGCGTCTCACGCCAACCCACCACCAGTACGCTGATCATCGTTGCGCGCGCCGGGCCGGAGATCCACCATTCACCCGACCCTAGTCCCGCCCCGCCACGTCCGCTGCTCGCTCGCTCGGTCCGGGGAACGAAGGCACAACAAGCTCAGTTCATGGCTGATCGATCGGCGCTGCTGCAGTCGAGCGGCCCTTCCGTTGACCCACGCATCGTGGTAATGGAACAACAAGGAGGCATAGCCGGTCTGCTCCCCCTGTGGCAACAACTCAAAATCGAGGTAGAAGCACAGGCCTACAGCGACGTATTCCTCGTCGCCGGAGTCAGCACCCTCGCCGGCGTACTGCTGGCATTCGCGCTGCGCTCCGGCAAACCCAAAGGCGGCGGCGACGCCGAACCAATCGAAATCGGGTAACCAATATTCGACTGTCTTCACCGGGTCTCGTCGGTCTGGACGGTGACCTCGAGGTGTTCGAGGCCGCGCAGCCCATTGTTGATCATTGGTGTCGAGGCGACGATCTCGAACCTGCTGACCCGGTCGGCGAGCCGGTGGAGTAGGGCGGTGATCTCCAGCCGGGCCAGGTGCATGCCGACACACACGTGCTCACCGCGCCCGAAGGCCAGGTGGTCGGAGGGGCGCCGGGTGATGTCGAACCGCGTGGGGTCCGGGTAGTGGCGCTCGTCGCGGTTGGCCGAGCCGTAGAGCAGCGCCACCCGGCTGCCAGCCGGCAGAGGTACCCCGTCGATCTCGTGGTCTTCGGTGAGCACCCGGCTGAACTGCGGGACCGGAGACTCCAGGCGTAATGACTCGTTGATCGCGTGGGGAATCAGCGACCGGTCGGCCCGCAGCCGATCCCACTGTTCGGGGTGCTGGGCGAACAGCGCGATCGCGTTGGTGATAGCGAGGATCGTCGTGTCCAGGCTCGGCGTCACATAGTCCAGCATCATCACCGGGCACTTCTCGCGGGGCAGTTCCCCTCGGTCGGCGGCCTGGTAGAGGTGGGCGGCCCAACCGTCGGGGTCGATGTTCCCGGGCACCGCGTCGTTGACGGCGAAGGCGAGGAACTCCTCAACCGAGGGCATGGCGTTGGTGAAACGCTCATTGGCGGGGCCCTGGACGTCCCAGATGGCCGCCGCCCACTTCAGCATCTGGACGCGACCCTGGTCCGGCAGTCCGACCAGGTCGGACACGACGGTCATCGGCAGGTGCTCGGCCAGCTCCGTCGCGGCGTCGAACCGGCCCCGGTCGACCAGCTTCGAGACGACGCGGTCGGCCTCGGCCTCGATCCTGGGCGCGACGTCGCGCATCCGGTCCTGGCGCAAGGGACGACCGAGCACCGCGCGCATCATCGTGTGGTCGGGCGGATCACTGCACAACGTGATGCCCTCGAGCTGGGCGTTCAGGGCGGGGTCGACGAACACGCCACGAGCTGAGGTGAACGTTCTCCAGTCCATCAGGGCCGCCCGTACCTGCTCGTAGCGCGCGAGGGCATAGAGGTCGTAACGGGATAGATGTACCACCGGGCCCAGCGCACGGAGCTCCTCGTAGATCGGGTACGGGTCGACCCGCGCGTCATGGGTGAAGAGATCGACGTCGCTGACCGGTACGTCGGACAAGATGGCTCCAAGTGAGGATCGTTCGTCGGAGTGAACCGCCCTGGGTCCGATGGAGACTCGGGCTATTGGATTTGGCCAGTTGTGGACCGGCCCGTTGGGCAGCGTAGAACGATGCTTTTGTACTCGCTGGGCGGTAGGTCGTCGAGGTAGCCGTGCAGTCGGGTGTGGTTGTGCTCCGAAGAGTCCTGACGCGCCGCGCCCTCAGGCTCGATGAACTCGGTCTGGAAGCCGTCGGGCAACGCCTTGAGCCGGATCAGACGGTGATCGAGTGCCGGCACCCAGCCGCGTTCACCGATTAGCGGCCAGCACTGCCGCGAGGCCCTCTTGTAGATCTTTGACGAAGTACTCGGGAACCTCCAGCGACGGGAAATGTCCCCCGGTTTCGGGCGAGGACCATCGGACGATCTGTCGGTACCGCTCCTGTGCCCAGGCACGCGGATACTTCTCGATGTCGCGGGGATACATAGTGATTGCTGACGGGACGTCGACCCGAAGTTCGGGGTCGAGCGAGTTGTGGCTTTCGTAGTAGATGCGGGCAGCCGATGCGCCGGTCCGCGTCAGCCAGTACAGGGTGACGTCGTCAAGAACGCGGTCTCTGGAAATCGTCTCGAACGGGCTGTCTTCGGTATCTGACCACTCAGCGAACTTGTCAAGGATCCAGGCCAGAAGCCCGACCGGTGAGTCGACGAGCGAGTAGCCGATGGTCTGCGGTCGGGTCGCCTGCTGCTTCGCGTACGCCGCGCGGTGGCGCCAGAAATCGCGGGTTTCCTCGGTCCACCTGCGCTCGACCGCCGTCAGCCCGTCC
>DATHIT010000609.1:0-4540 GCA_035489915.1 Pseudonocardia sp.
GCAGTCGAACGACCGGCAGGCCGGCACCACGCCGGCGGTGGGTACCAGGCCGATCGTCGGCTTGATCCCGACGATGCCCTGGAACGCCGCCGGGACCCGGCCGGAGCCGGCGGTGTCGGTGGCCAGCCCCAGGTCGACCAGTCCCAGCGCGACGGCGACCGCTGAGCCGGAGCTGGAGCCACCGGAGATCCGGTCCGGGTGCGCGGCGCAGCGCACCGCGCCGTACGGGCTGCGGGACCCGGTCAGTCCGGTGGCGAACTGGTCCAGGTTGGTCTTGCCGAGCACGATCGCGCCACGCTCGACCAGCCGGGCCACCGCTGGCGCGGACCCCTCGGGCAGGTACCCGAACGACGGGCAGGCCGCGGTGGTGGGCAGCCCGGCGACGTCGATGTTGTCCTTGACCGCGAGCACAGTGCCGCACAGCGGCAGGTCTGCCCCGGCGGCGGCGCGCGCGTCCACCAACGCGGCCTCGGCCAGTACCTCGTCGTGGTCGCGCAGCGTGATCCACACCTCGGGCCGGTCCACCTCGGCGATCCGCCGGTAGGCGGCCTGGACCCGGGCGGTGGCCGCCCCGGTTCGGGTCACGGCGGCGCTCAGGGCCGGCCCCGGTGCCGGGCCATCGCGGTCAGCGCCCGCACCACACGCTGCTCGACGACCTCCATCGAGTCACCGACGTGCCGGTGCAGCGCGGTGTGCGCCTCGGCCAGCCGGCCGGCCATGGTCAGCTCGACGATCTCCACGTGCTCGGCGATGGTCGAGGCGATCCGGTCCTCGGTGAGGAAGTCGTACATCCGGACCAGCCGGATCCGCGCGTTCACCGTCTCCAGCGCGGCGGTCAGCGCCGGGTTGCCCGCCGCCCGGGACAGCGTCACGTGGAAGTCCTCGTCGAGCAGCACGAACTGCGGGTCGGGCGGTGGTGGCTCGGCGGCCATCGCCCGCCAGGCGTCCCGCAGCGACTCCAGCACCGAGGGGTCGTGGGTCACCGCGTCCGATTCCATGGCACGGGCCAGGCCGCGCAGCTCGATGGTGACCCGCAGCTCGTACAGGTCGCGCAGCTCGGTCAGGTCCGGCAGCACCGGGTAGTAGCCGCTGTCCTGGCGGACCAGCAGGCCGTCGGACGCCAGCCGGATCAACGCCTCCCGCACCGGCGTGCGGGACACTCCCAGTTCGGTGGCCAGCCGTTCCTCGCCGAGCCGGTCCTGCGCGCCGAACCCGCCCATCATCAGCCGCTCGCGCAGGTCCACGTACACCTGCTCACGCAGCGAGGAAGCTCGGCTCCGACCGCGCCGGGACTGACCGGGTTGCGGCGACGTGCCCGTATACAGCGGCGTATCCATAGCGCCGGACGCTAATCACCGGGCATTACGGAGCGGGGTTGACCGGGTTACGACGGCATTGCTGTCCGGTGCGCCGACCGGCTGATGTCTGTGAGGCGTCCGGAAACCGGCCGGCAATCCGACGCCCGCTCCGGCAACCCATCCGTTACTGGATTCGTCGCGACCGGAAACTAACGCTGCTTAGCGTGACTGGTTATGGATACGTTCACGTATACAGCCCCGAATACGCCTCGGGTGCCCCGATGACCGCCGTCTCGCAGAGCCCCTCGACCACCGAGTCGCACGGGCTGACCTCGGAGTTCGAGCACGAGCCGGTCCCGGCCGCGTACCGGCGCCGGTGGCTGTCCGTCGCGGCGGTGTGGTTCGGGTTCCCGATGATCCTGACCAACGCGGTGTTCGGCGGCGTGATCGTCTACGGGCTCGGGTTCGTCCGGGGGCTGCTGGCCATCCTGCTGGGCAACCTGGTGCTGATGCTCTACGTCGGAGCGCTCAGCCATCTGGCCGGATCGACCGGGCGCAACTTCGCGCTGATCGCCAAGTCCACCTTCGGCAACCGGGGCTACGCGATCGCCTCCGGCTTCCTGTCCACCATCGTGATCGGCTGGTTCGCCTTCCAGACCGGGCTCACCGGGTCCACCCTGCACGCCACGCTGGGCTGGAACGAGCCGGGCACCATCCTGCTGGCCGGGGTGCTCTACATCGCGGTCACCTTCATCGGCATCCGCGCGCTGGCCATCCTCGGCGCGGTGGCCGCCCCGCTGTTCCTGGTGCTGGCCGCCGTGGCGATCTGGTTCGTCGCGTCCGGCCACGGGCTCGGCCAGGTGTTGGGGTACGCCGGGCAGCCCGGAGCCGTGGTGGCCAGCATCGGCGCGGCGGTGACCATGACCGTCGCCGGGTTCGCCGACTCGGGCACGATGACCGCCGACTTCACCCGGTGGGCCAAGGACGGCCGCTCGGCGGTGGGCGCCAGCCTGACCGCCTTCCCGGTGGCCAACTTCGTCTCGATGGCGGTCGGCGGGCTGATCGTGGCGGCCGGCGCGGCCACCGACGCGGCCAACGACGGCGGCGACTTCCTGGGCATCCTGGTCGGCCACGGTTGGCTGCTCACCGCGATCGCGGTGGCCTTCGTGTTCATCAACCTGGGCTCGGTGTGCACCCACTGCCTCTACAACGGGGCGGTCGGCTGGAGCCACATCACCGCCAGCAAGATGCGGCTGCTCACCATCGTGCTCGGGGTGATCGGGGTGATCGCCGCCGTGGCCGGGGTGTGGACACTGTTCGCCGACTGGCTGAACATCCTCGGCGTGTTCGTACCGCCGATCGGCGCGGTGCTGATCACCGACCAGCTCCTGCTGCGCCGCCAGTCCGGGCACCGCGCCACCACCACGTACCGCCCGACCGCGTTCGCCGCGTGGGCCATCGGCGCGGTGGTCGCCGGGGTGGTGCACTTCACCGCCCCCGCCTACGCCGAGGCGGTGGCCGGCATCCTGGCCGCCGGCCTGGCCTACCTGGCCATCGCCCGACTCACCTCCGGCACTCCCGCCCCGGCCGCCAGCGCCCCGGCCGGCTCAGCCTCCACCGCTCCCGAACCGGTCGCGGCCACCGAGGGAGAGCGATGAGCGGTTCCAACGACGACGAGATCTGTCGGATGCCGGCCACCGAGCTGGTGGCCCGCATCGGCCGCCGGGAGCTCTCCCCGCTCGAGGTCACCGACGCGGTGCTGGCCCGGATGGACCGCCTGGACCCGGTGCTGCACGCGTTCTGCACACCCACCCCGGAGCTGGCCCGGGAGCAGGCCACCCGGGTCGGCGAGAAGATCGCCCGGGGTGAGCCGGTGGGCCCGCTGGCCGGCGTCCCGGTCGGGGTGAAGGACCTGATCGCCACCAAGGGCATCCGCACCGCGATGGGTTCGCCGGCCTACCGGGACTTCGTGCCGGACGAGGACGACGTCGCGGTGGAGCGGATCCTGGCCGCCGACGCGGTCATCCTGGGCAAGACGAACGTGCCGGAGCTGGGCTACAGCGGGGTGGGGCACAGCCCGATCTCGGCGACCACCCGCAACCCGTGGCACACCGAGATGACCTCGGGCGGGTCCAGCGCGGGTTCCGGGGCGGCGGTGGCCAGCGGGATCGGGCCGGTCGCGCTGGGCAGCGACGGTGGTGGGTCGGTGCGGATCCCGGCCGCGCACTGCGGCATCTACGGGTTCAAGGGCTCGATGGGCCGGATCCCGCTGTACCCCGGCTGCCGGGACGAGCGGTACCCGGGCGTTTCCAGCTGGGAGAGTCTGGAGCACCTGGGGCCGATGACCAGGACGGTGGCCGATGCGGCGCTGATGATGTCCGTGCTGGCCGGCCCGGATCCCCGGGATCGGCACTCGCTGCCCGCCGGGGACGTGGACTGGCTGGGCTCGGTGTCGGGCGCACCGTCACTGGCGGGCCTGCGGGTGGCGTTCAGCCCGGACCTGGGCTACCTGGCGGTGGACCCCGAGGTACGGGAGATCGCGGCGCGCGCGGCGACGGTGTTCGAGAAGGACCTGGGCTGCGTGGTGGAGGAGGGTCACCCCGGCTGGGAGAACCCGTTCGAGGCGTTCTGGAGCCTGGTTGTCGCGGACACCGACCTGACCGGCATGCGCGCAATGGTGGACCGCTACGGCTCGGAGATGTCGCCGCACCTGGTCGACCTGGTGCGCGGGCCGTGGACCGCCGAGCAGCTGACCACGGCCGGGATGACCCGCAAGGCGGTGGTCAACCGGATGTGGCGGTTCATGGCCGACTACGACCTGTTCCTCACCCCGACGCTGGCGGTACCGCCGTTCCCGGTGCACATGCAGGGCCCGGAGATCATCGACGGCCGGTTCGTGGCGACCACCTCGTGGCTGGGCTTCACCTATCCGATCAACCTGACCGGTCAACCGGCGGCCACCGTGCCCGCCGGGTTCACCTCGGCCGGGCTGCCGGTGGGGCTGCAGATCATCGGCCGGCACCTGGCCGACGGCTCTGTGCTGCGCGCCTCCGCCGCGTTCGAGGCCGCCGCCCCCTGGGCCCACCACTGGCCAGCACTCGCCTAGTGGTGTGTCTCGTCATTGGGCGGCTGCTTGGAGTGCTACTCGGCCGCGGTTGACTTTGGTGAGGATGTCTTCGGCGGTGGCGGTCCAGACGAAGGGCTTGGGGTCGGTGTTGTGCGCGGCGAGGTAGTCCTCGATC
>DATHIT010000610.1:0-2129 GCA_035489915.1 Pseudonocardia sp.
CAACGCGTTCGACAAGTACCTGGCCAGCAAGCGGGCGGCCACCCCGTCCGACGACCCGCTGCACGACCTGCGCGACGGCTGGGACAGCCACGTGGCCTTCGCCCAGGCAAACCCGACCTACTACCGGTTGATGCACTCTCCAGCTGTCGGCACTCCTCCGCCCGCGGCCGCGGCCGCCTACCGGATCCTTCGGGAGCACGTGGAGCTGCTCGCGGCGGCCGGCCGACTCAAGGTGTCCACCGACGTGGCCGCTCAGATGATCATGACCGCCAACGTCGGTGTCGCGCTCCTGACGATCAGTCAGCCGGAGATCTACCGGGACCAGCAGCTCTCCCGGCGGGTCCGGGACGCGGTGCACGCCGCCGTGCTCGCCGAACCGAGAGCCAGCAAGGACCCGAGCACCGACGACCGGGCCGAGACGAGTCGGACAGCCGCCGGGCTGGCCGCCCTGTTGCGCCGCTCACCCGCCGAGTCGCTGAGCCCCGGCGAGGCCACTCTGCTGCAGGAGTGGCTCGCCCGGCTCTCCGACTCCCGCTAGCCCGACCCACACCTCAAGCACACGGACGGCCCCGCACGGGCCGCCCGGCGGACGAACACACCCAGAATCAGGAGATCATCATGACCACCAGCAGCACGCCCAGGGTTGCCATCGTGACCGGTGGATCGAGGGGCATCGGCCGGCAGAGCGCCGAGCGCCTGGCCGCCGACGGGTACCCCCTCGTGATCAACTATGCGGGCAACAAGACCGAGGCCGAGGCCGCCGTGGCGGCCGTGGAGAAGGCCGGCGGCCAGGCCATCGCGGTACCGGCCGACGTGGCCGACGAGACCGCTGTCGCGGCGCTGTTCGACACCGCCGAGCAGACCTTCGGCGGGGTCGACGTGGTCGTGCACGCCGCCGGCATCATGCACCTCGCCCCGCTGGTGGACCTGGACCTGGCCGACCTGGATCGACAGCTGCGCACCAACGTTCGGGGCGCCTTCGTGGTCAACCAGCAGGCCGCCCGCCGACTCCGCTCCGGCGGCGCGATCATCAACTTCTCCACCTCGGTGGTCGGCCTGAAGCTGCCCACCTACACCGCCTACAACGCCACCAAGGGCGCGGTCGAGGCGCTCACCGGAATTCTGGCCAAGGAGATCGGCAACCGGGACATCACCGTCAACGCGGTCGCACCCGGGCCCACCGCCACTTCGCTGTTCCTGGACGGCAAGAGCGACGAACTGATCGCCCGGATGGCTGCGCAGAACCCGATGGGCCGGATCGGCAGCCCGGCCGACATCGCCGAGGTCGTCGCCTTCCTCGCCGGTCCGGGCCGCTGGGTCAACGGCCAGGTCATCCGAGCCAACGGCGGCGTGGTCTGAGCGCCGTTCTCTTCGCGCAGACCACCGACGCCGCTCGCACAGACCGGCTGCATCCGGCACAGGCCGTGCAACCTCTGTACGAGCTACACCAGGTCTGTGCGGGCCGCCAAGGTGGCTCGCGGCCCGGTGCTGGGGCGCTAGGTGAGGGTGACCGGGTCGCCGGTGCGGATGGTGCCGGGGGTGAGGACCTCCAGGTAGACGCCGGCGCAGGGGAGCACGCCGAAACCGGGGACGTCCACGCGGTTCTCCGCCATGGGGATGCGCACCGCGTGCGGGGCGCGGGGAAGCGAGCCGTGCTCCAGGGTGGGCACCGCGCAGCGCGGGGTCGGCAGCACCGCGCGCAGCCGCGTCCCGCCCACGGTCAGCTCGCGACCCACCCACTCGTTCTCCTGGTAGGCCGGGTACTCCGGCGGGGTGCTGACCACCAGGTTCGGCCGGTAGCGCACCGCCTCGGCGCCGATCCGGTCCAGCGTCGCGGTGGTGATCAGGTGCAGCGGGGCGTAGTCGTGGAAAGAGTTGCCCGGGGTGCCCTGGGCGATTTCCAGCGTGGCGTACTCGACCTCCGCCTCCACGCCCTGCTCCAACACATCCTCCGGGGCCGGGCGTTCGACCGACGCGCCGTCCGCCCGCTCGGCGGCCAGTCGGACCGGTCGGCCCAGCAGCCCGGAGAGCAGTTCGTCGATGCCCCGCTCGTCGGCGGGCACGCTGCTCCCGTCGGGCAGCTCGATGCGCACCTGCCCGGGGCCGCCGCTGGCGCTGAACCGCAGCAG
>DATHIT010000611.1:0-7851 GCA_035489915.1 Pseudonocardia sp.
CGAGCCAGCTCGGCGCTGACACGCGTACCGCCGAGCCGCTCGATCGCCTCGCGGTACAGACCCTCCGCGGCCTCGCCGCTGGCCAGGAGCGCCCGCGATCGGGCCGCTACCCCGAGCGCCCAGTCGGTGCCGGTGGCCTGGCTGATCTCCGAGAGCCGCCCGAGGGCGCCGGTTGCTCTCTCGGGCTCTCCGGTCCGGGCGGCGGCTTCTATCAGCTCGGCCATTGACCAGGTTGCCAAGCCCAGCTCGTCTGCGTACCCGCTGCCCCGTTCGGCGGCCAGGACCGCCTCGTCGTAGCGACCGAGGCCGTTGTAGAGCACCGCTCGCGCCCAGTTCGCGGCAGCTCCGATTCCCTCGCCGCCCCGCGCCGCTTCCTCCCTGGTGAGCTCGCCCAGTACAAGAACCTCTTCCTCGCGACCCTGCAAGGCGGCGAGCCCGAGGGCGGTGTGGGGTGCGAGGTTGACACCGTGCGCTTGCGTGGCTCCCTGCGCTTCCCCGACCAGTGTTGCGGCTTGGGTCAGTTCACCTGCGAAGAGCTGCAGGTATGCGCGCGAGTTGAGGGCGAGCGGCAGCTCGCTCAGCGCACCGGCCTTGCGAGCGAGCTCGACGTGCCGGCGGGAAAGCACGTCCCACCTAGCGTCATCCCACAGCTGCAAGGCTGCGATGCACGCGAGCGACAGCCAACGAAGCTCCTCTTCCGCGGACATCTCACGGCCGAAGGCACCAAGAGCCTGCTCCAGAATCGGCACCCCAGTCGAGTAGCCGACGCCGAAGTGGGCGGTCAAACCATGCAAGAGCAGTTCGGGTGGCCTTTGCCGGTCCTGTGCCGGCAACGCCCTACACGCTGTGCGAAACACCTCCAGCACACCCTCGCCCGGTGTGGCCAGGCGCCCCGCGAACATTGTGGCGCTCAGGGTCTTGCGACAGGTCTCCCGAGCAAGATCGACGCCTGCTCGCTCCAGCGCCTTTGCGGCCTTGAGCAAGAACGGCTGAGCATCGCTGTCCCGGTTCGATACGAACGCAAGCTGAGCACGCAACAGATTGACGCGAGCGCGCTGCAGGTCGTCCAATGGTCCCGCCTCCGCCAGCCCCAGCAAATCCAGCGCCGCGTCGAATGCGCCCACCTGGACCTTCACCTGTGCTGCGTCTAGCGATCTTTCGCACCGCTTCCCCGGGGCCGGAGTCAACCCCGCGGCGCGTTCCAGCAACTCAGCCGCTACAGCCAGGCACCCACGCGCTAGCGCACGGCCTGCCGAGCGCTCGAGCTCGGCGGCAACATCCTCGTCCGGGCCCGGCGTCGCATTTGCCCGGTGCCAGGCCCGGCGCTCCGGATCCACCTCCGGATCTGTGGCCTCCGCCAAGGCACGGTGCAATTCCTGCCGCTCTTGGACCGAGGCCGACCAGTAGATTGCCGAGCGCAGAAGCGGAGGCCGGAACCGAACATTGATACCGAACTCGAGCACGCCCGCCGCTGGTATCTCAGCCTGAGCAGGCACCCCGAGCAAGGCGGCCGCGCGCCACACAAGTGCCGGGTCCCCAAGCGGGTCGGCTGCCGCAACCTGCAGCAACCGACGCGTCTGAGCCGGAAGGACCTCGACGTGTCGCCGAAGGCCCTCGGTCAACCTGATCGACGACGGCATGACGCTGGGAGGCCCGAACCCGCCAGCCAGCTCTACCTCCGAGTGGTCCTGGAGCAGTTCCAGCAACGCCCGCGGGTTCCCTCGCGCCTCGGCCACGATCCGATCGAGCACCCGTTGATCCCGAGGCCACCGGACCAGCGAAGCCAGCAGGTCCCGCGCGTCAACATCACTCAGCCGTTGGACCGCGAGCTCGTCCAGCTCTTGCAGGTCCGCGCTCGACTGACACGTGGCGAACACGACCAGGACAGGCTCCGCCCCCAGCCGGCGGGCCGCAAAGGCCAACGCCTGAACCGACTCTCGGTCCAGCCACTGCGCGTCATCCACCACGCACAGCAGTGGGCGCTCCTCGGCCACGCAGGAGAAGAGACTGAGCACCGCCAGACCCACCAGGAAGCGATCGGGCGCGGGACCCTTCTTCAGGCCGAACGCGGCCTGGAGCGCTTCACATTGCGGGCTCGGCAGACGTTTGAGCCGATCAAACATCGGAGAGCACAACTGGTGGAGGGCGGCGAACGAGAGCTCAGTCTCGGACTGAACCCCCGCCGCCTGTACCAGGCGCATGTCGGAGGCCGACTCGACCACGTAGCGCAGCAGAGCCGTCTTCCCTACCCCACGCTCACCATTTACCACCAGCGCGGCGCTGCACCCGGCCCGCACTCGTTCGATCAGGCCGCCCAGCCCCTCGCACTCGCTGCGCCGCCCACACAGCACTCGGGCCGGACCTGCCGACGACTCGGAGCCGCTCAATGCGTTCATCCTGTGCTTCCTTCGAACGGAAGTTCTGGGTTTGCCAGGGCACGACGTTGGTCTCGCAACGACGAGCCTGCCCGGGACAGGCGCGCGGGCCAATCAGGGATCCCCACATGTTGAGCTCAGGGTTACCTGTGCGGGGCATCGGGTTAACCCGAGCCGACGGGTTGGGGTCGTGGGGTTTTCCCGATTGCCGGCGGCCCGCCCACCGACCAGGATTCGCTGATGGCGCTCCGGATTCTGGTTGTCGACGACAGCCCGCACTTTCGCGATGCCGCCGCTCAACTGCTCGCCGCACGCGGCTTCGAGTTATTTGAAGAGGCGGCCGACGGAGAGCGGGCGTTGGCGGCGGTGGCCGCCGATTGCCCCGACGGCATACTGCTAGATATCAACCTTCCCGGATTAGACGGGTTTGCCGTGGCCGAGTCGCTGGCAGCTGCTTGCTCTGGCGCGAGGGTCGTGCTGACGTCCGCTGGTGTGCGCCATGTTCCTACCTGCGTCCTGGAGTCCTGCGCGGCGGTCGCATTCGTACCCAAGGATGAGCTGGTAGCGGCAGACCTCGAGTCACTTTTCCGACGTTAGATAACTTCGTGGACCGACGGCCGCCCCCAGCTAACTTGCTGCCCTCGGTCGCTTTAGTAGACGAGCCGCACTTGTCACGTTTGAAGATATTTGAGCACGGCGAGGATACGGCGATGCTGTTCTGGCGACTTTGGGAGGTCAAGCTTATTGAAAATGCTGGTTACGTGCCGCTCAACTGCCGCCACGCCCACCACCAGTTCGTTGGCGATCCCGGCGTTCGATAGGCCTTGCGCGATCAGTTCCATCACCTGCCGCTCACGCGGCGACAGCACGTCGACCAAGGTCGGTGCCCGGTTGCGGCTAACAAGTCGTGCGACTACGTCGGGATCTAGCGCCGACCCGCCGCCAGCGACCCGTCGGACCGCATCGGTGAACAGGCCAAGGTCACCGACTTTCTCCTTCAGCATGTAGCCGACACCCCGCGCGCCGTCGGCGACGAGATCAAATGCGTAACTGTCCTCAAGGAACTGGGACAGGACCAGGACGCCTACTTCTGGCCGTGCAGCGCGGATCTGAAGGGCCGCCCGGAGCCCGTCGTCGGTTCCATCTGGTGGCATCTGGATATCGGTAACGACCACATCGGGCCGGTAGGCGAGCGCCTTCTGGACCAGGGAATGAGCATCAGCCGCAGTACTGACGACCTCAAATCCGCCCTCTTCGAGGACGTGCACAATTCCTTCCCGGACGAAGGGCTGATCCTCTCCGACTATTACCCGAATCTGTTGCGGCGAGGTACTCACGGCAACCGACTTCCCCTACCGCCCGAGTGATGCGCCAGCGGGATCGAGGCTTGCAGCACCGTGCCGCCTTCCGGCGGCTGCACGATCTCCATGGATCCGTTGAGCGCCCCGATGCGGTCGCGTAGGCCCGCCAGGCCGCTGGTGTCGGACCGCGCCCGGACGCGACCCGTTCCGTTGTCACGCACCTTGACCGTGCACTGGTCGTCGTCCACATCTACTCGCACCCAGGCAGAACTGGCACAGGCATGTTTAACGACGTTGGTGAGCGCCTCGGAGCAGAAGAAATAGACGCTCGCCTCGATCGAGGCCGGAAGCCTGACTTCAGGAAGATCGAGCTGAACGGAGACGGGAAGACTGCCGGCCAGATCTGCGAGGGCAGCGCCCAGCCCACGATGGGTCAAGAGCGTCGGATGTATCCCCGCGGCGAGTTCTCGCAGGTCGTTGAGCCCGTGTCGGGCGTCGCGCAGAGCGCGGTCAACCAACTCTCTGGCCCGCTCCGGCTCCGAGTTCCACTTCTGCTGAGCGAGCTGAAGACTGATGATGGCGCTTACGAACCGCTGCTGAGCGCCGTCGTGCAGGTCTCGCGTGACGCGCTGACGCGCGGCGTCGAAGGCCGTAACCAGACGCACGCGCGACGCCGCCAGCTCCTGCTCAGCGCGCCGGCGATCGGTGATATCACGGATGTACGCAGTGAAGGCCGGGGCACCCGGAGGACCGGTCCGGGTTACGGTGAGCTCGGCCGGAAACTCGGTACCGTCAGCGCGCATGCCGCTTATTTCGATTCGCCGATTGAGGATCCGCGTTTCGCCGGTGGCCAGATAGTCCGCCATTCCCTTCCGGTGTGCCTCACGCAGGGACGGCGGAACAATTGCTTCAGCCAATTCTCGGCCAATCAGCTCATCTAGGGGATAGCCGAAGATGTACTCGGTCGCAGTATTGGCATAGGTGATGCGGCCTCGCCGGTCCATATTGATGACACCGTCCAGCGCCGCTTCGAGGATCGCACGTTGACGGGCCTCGTTTACCGCAAGCTCGGTGGCCCGGGCTTGGGCTACGTCGCGCTCACGGGCTGCCTGCTCCGTCGCCAGGCGGGTGGTCATATCGGTGAAGGCGACCGCGGTTCCATAGCCATCCGCGGTCTGGATCGGCACAGCCGTGTACGCAAGCGGGATCATCGATCCGTCCTTACGCACCCACCAGTCTTCTGCGAACTGGACCGGTTCGCCTGTCTGCCGCACCCGCGTCAACGGACAGTCCTCGACCGGAAAACTCGACCCGTCACGACGCTTGTAATGCACCAACGAGTGCCCATTCCGGCCGACGAGTTCGGATGCATCGTCGAACCCCAGAGCGGTGACCGCTGCCTGGTTGACGTAGCTGATCAGCCCCGAATCTGTGATCACCCAAACGGGCTGGCCGAGCGCGGACAGAATAGCGTCCCGTTCACGAAGCGCAAGCTCAGTCTGCCGTCGGTGGCTGATGTCGCTGAAAGCGACAACCGCACCAACGCCGCCGGCCATGGCAATGGGCGCGGACCAGTACTCGACTGGAATCAGCGATCCGTCCCGTCGCACAAACCAGTCCTCGGCGTGAACCACTTTCCCGGCGCCCGACAGCGATATAGGGAGCTCTTCATCTGGGGAGGCCATCCGCTCCGGACGGCCGTGGTGATCACTCTGACGACTTGGTTTGCCCACCAGGTCCGAGACATCGTCGTAGCCGAGCGCGGCCAGGGCCGAGGGGTTCGCGAACTTGACCACGCCCGCCTCGTCGACCACCCAGACCGGCTGGACGACGTAGTTCAGGATCGAAGCCACGAACGCGTCCGCGTCCCACGCTGACCCCGTGCTGACGCTGTCGGACGTAGCTCCCCGCTTCTCGACCCCGGTGCAATCCCAGGTCCCTAAGTTTCCGGAAGCGACTGTACGACCAGCGTGCTCGGAGAGCCAGACCTCGAAAATGTCGACCGAGACGCAGACGGTCGGCCTTGTCCTCGCCGTCTCACTGCACCCAGACGAGCCTCACGTCCACGGGAACGGCGACCAGGGAGAACGACCGGGCCTCCGACGGGCTCCCCAGCGTCCACGGGAACGGCGACCAGGGAGAACAACCGGGCCTTCGGCGGGCGCGAGGTGCCGACGAGGCGGTGAGGCTTCGTGTCATCACAGCACCACCGTTCCCAACCAAGGATGATCCACATGACTGTCACAGCCGAAAAGCCAGCGGGCAGCACAGCGGTGCGACCGTTCACGATCGACGTTCCCGAGGCGGACCTCGAGGACCTGCGCGCGCGCATCGCGGCCACGCGATGGCCCGAAAAGGAGCCCGTCGCAGATATGTCGCAGGGCGTGCCGCTCGCAACGATGCAGGCACTCGCGCGCTATTGGACGACAGAGTACGACTGGCGCAGGTGCGAGGAGAAACTGAAGGCCCTACCGCACTTCATCACCGAGATCGATGGGCTGGACATTCATTTCGTTCACGTTCGTTCGAAGCATGAAGATGCGTTGCCGCTCATCGTCACGCACGGATGGCCCGGCTCGGTCATCGAGCAGCTGAAGATCATCGATCCACTGACCAATCCCACGGCACATGGTGCGAGCGCGGCGGACGCGTTCCATCTGGTGATCCCGTCTATGCCGGGCTACGGGTACTCAGGTAAGCCGACCACGACCGGCTGGGACCCCGTGCGTATTGCACGTGCCTACACAGTGCTGATGAAGCGCCTCGGATACACCCGCTTTGTGGCGCAAGGCGGCGATTGGGGTGGGGTTGTCGTTGACCAGATGGGGGTCCAAGCTCCCCCGGAACTGATCGGCATCCACACCAACTTCCCCGGTGCTGTTCGAGACGACGTTTTTGCGGCGGTGGTGACCGGCGCCCCGGCGCCATCCGGTCTATCAGACGAGGAAAACCGCCTCTACGAGAAGCTGAAGGCTTTTTGGGCGACAGACGTGGCCTACGCACTCGAGGAGGCGACCCGCCCACAGACGCTGTACGGAATCGCGGATTCACCCGTCGGCCTCGCCGCCTGGCTGCTCGACCACGACTCGGTGAGTTTGGCGCTGATCGCACGTGTCTTCGACGGTCAGCCCGAGGGTCTCACGCGCGACGACGTGCTCGACAACATCACCCATTACTGGTTGACGAACACGGGCGTTTCCTCGGGACGTCTCTACTGGGAGAACAAGCTGTCCTTCTTCGGCCCGAAGGGCGTCTCCATCCCGGTAGCCGTGAGCGTCTTTCCTGACGAGCTCTATCAGGTACCGCGGAGTTGGGCGGAGCAGGCCTATCCGAAGCTCATCCACTACAACAAGGTCGACAAGGGCGGGCACTTCGCGGCCTGGGAACAGCCGCAGCTGTTCTCGGAGGAGGTCCGCGCGGGCTTCCGGTCTCTTCGCTAGGTGACCGTGTTCGAACGTGTGCATATCCGTCCTCGGCTGGGCGACCGGGTGGCTCAACGCTGAGCCACTCGGCCCCCGCCGAGCGACGGAGCCACGTCGAGGGGTTTGCCGAGCACGCCAGTCGACGGTAGGGGTCTGAGCGATGACCAGTCCGGTTAGCCCATCCAGCGGCAACGGCCAGCCCTCGGACAGCCGCATGATCATTCTGATCCGGCATGCGGAAAAACCTCTGCACCCCTCCGGCAGCCCGCACGGTGTCGACCCCGAGGGCGAAATGGATCCGCACAGCCTCACCGTCAGCGGCTGGATCCGGGCCGGCGCGCTGGTCGAGCTGTTCGCGCCCTCCCGAGGTGACCTACCTGCCGAGTTGCGGCGGCCGGACACCATCTACGCCTCCGCCCACGCCGGAGGCCACAGCAAACGCTCCGCCCAGACCGTCAGCCCACTGGCCGCCCGCCTCGGCCTCCAGGTCATCAAACGCTACGCCGCCGGCGACGAGTCCCACCTCACCCGCGAGATCAGCACCCGCCCCGGCACCACCCTCGTCGCCTGGCACCACGAAGCCATCCACAAGATCGCCGAACACCTGGGCCAAGCGAACCCGACCCCGCCCCGGCACTGGCCACACGACCGGTTCGACGTCATCTGGACCTTCACCCCCGAACCCAACGGGTGGCGCTTCACCCAGATCCCGCAACTCCTGCTACCCGGCGACCTGCCCTACCCGATCGAGGA
>DATHIT010000612.1:0-9704 GCA_035489915.1 Pseudonocardia sp.
TGCCGACGAGCTGGGCACCGCGCTGAACGACACCTTCGGCTCCACATTCGGTGTGCAGTCCGACTATGCCAAGCGGTTGGCCGCGCACCAGGCTGCCGACCAGGCCGCCAACGACGCCCTGCGCCACCACGAATCGACCACCCGGACCGTGCTCGCCGCATACCAGAGTGCGATCACCGGCCAATCCGACGCTGCCGGGCGCCCCGGCGGGGACAACGCGCTCCCGGGCGGCGCCGCACGTTCCGAGAGCGCGGGACTAGCGACGGTTGGCGGTCCGGGGAAATCTTCGCCGCCAGGGACTCCGGCCGAGGGTGCTCCCGGCTTCATCCCGCTCGCCCCGGCCGCCGAGGGTGGCTCGGCCGGCCTGGTGCCGGCACCCGGCGGCGGGTTCGTTCCTGCCGGACCGACGCCCGGTGCCGCGTTGGACCCGCGATCGTTGCCGGTCGGCAGGAGCGGTGGGTCCGTGAGCGGGAGTGGATCAGTGGACGGCTCGTCCGCCGGTGGAAGCCGAGCCGGTGCGCCGCCCGAGTCCGGTGCTGCCGCACCCAGGGTTGGCGGCACCTCCCCCGCGAGGGGCGCTGCTCCGCTGAACGGTGCACCACTGAGCGGTGCTCCGCTGAACGGTGCTCCGCTGAACGGTGGTCAGTCCTACGGCGCGCGCGGTGCTTCCCCGCCCGGGGCTGAGGGCACGCCCGGAGCCCACTCGCTAGCCCCGAGGAGCGCTGGCCTGCCCATCGACAGGCCGCCGGCCGCTGGGTTCCCGGGGGCGGGTGCTGTCCCGCCGGGCGGTCACCCCGGCGGCCTGGGTGGGGTGCCGATGGCCGGGCTTGGCGGCATCGGCGGCCAGCGGCACGAACACCGCAATACCGTCTTCATCCCGGATGACGAGCCGTTCCGGGTCGAGTTCGAGGACCTGACGCCGCCGGTGATCGGGTTGCCCGACGACCAATGAGTACGGGACACGGCCTAACCCGCGACGGGTCTGACGGCGGCGATCCGGCCGAGCAGGAAGGTGCGCTCGTCCTCGCGCAGCCGACACCAGGCGGTGAGCAGGTCGTGCTCCAGGTCGATCGGATCGACCACCCGACTGGTCATCCGGTCTGACCCGCTGAGGTAGTCGATGCGCACCGGGTGCCGGCGCTCGATCGCGTCCGACAGAATCGCCATTTCGCCAGGGGTGAGCTGGGTGGCCTGCGCGAGCACCGCCGAGGCCACGAATCCCGGAAGCGCCAGCTCGATCTGCGCCGACACCGGTCGGTCAGTCGGCTGGCCGGCTCGGCACAGAACGCTGGCCAGCTGCTCGGGGCCGAGCAAAGCGGCCGGTGGCGGACCGGGCGGGCGAGACCGGCGCGTCCGCTGCGGTGCTTTCGCCGTTCGGATTGGCGCCCGTTCGACCACGGTCTGGCCCTCAGCGTCCTCCTGAACCGGCGCATACCCCGCTCTCCGGAGTGCGGCCAGCGTCTCGGCCACCGGTTTCGCGCTACTCAATACCGTGTCAGCCAGCTTGGTGAGCTTCAGCGCGGCCAGTGCGCGATGCTGTGCGATCTCGGTGGCCAGCACCTGGTCCGGCACGCATACGCAGCACTCCACTGCCCGCACCCGCAGGTTGCCGTGCCGGCGCGCGACATCGTGGATGAGGTAGCTCAACGGCTGGGGCAGCGCGTTGTCCGCGACGGCTGCCAGCGCGGCAAGCAGCCCGTCGGCGGGGTGCCCCGCATCCAGCGCGCGCCGGACGCTGCTCGGGCTGAACCTCCAGGTGGACGCCACATCACGCGCCTCGGCATCCGCGCAGCCATCCAGCAACGCGGCCAGTTCCACGGACGCCGCACCGGACACGATCGCGGTGAGGTCGGGAAGGAAGGTCGCGGTGCCGGCCGGCGAAGGCAGCAGATCGGCGACCGCCTCGACCAGCGCCGCCGGCGGGTCGTCGGTGCGCGCCGCGTCGCGCAGCGCCCGCCCGAATGGGGTGAGCGCGTCGTCCGCGATCAGGCCAAGCGCCCGGAATTCGGCGTGGGCCGCCGTGGCGTACCGCCGGAGAATTGCCACGTCGCCGTAGGCCAGCGGACGTCGCCAGGCCAGCAGACCGATCACCGCGTCCAGGTCCGGGACCCGAGTCCAGGCGCCGGCGTCGGCGAAGATGTCCAGCAGGTCGGCCCGCAGGCGGTTGGCGTTGAGCTCGGATAGGCGGCCGCCGAGCGCGGGCTGCGACTTGCCGTCGATGTCGACCCGGTATGTCGGCGTGACCGGCAGTGCCCACCAGCCGGCGAGCAGGGCGACCCACGCCGCTGTAGGCCCGGCGTGCCGCCATTTCTCGGCCTCCTCCGTCGGAAGCACCGCGCCGCCCTGCACCGCTACCAGGCCCGCCTGGGCCGCCGCTTCCAGCCACAGCCGGACCTCGTGCTCCCCGGAGCGCAGCTCCTTGCCCACCCGGCGCAGTTCGCGGGTGCCCACGCCGCCAGCCTGCACGGTGGCCAGCGGCGCATGGCTGAGCAGGGCGAGCAGGCGGCTCAGCCCGTCGATGGTTGCCGCGGCCGCGCCCTGGGCCGCCGCCAGCAGTTGACCTTGCTCGGCTCGGCCCCCAGCGGGCAGCGTGGGTGGCGCCGGGAGCCTCAGGTGGTAGTCCGGGCCTCGCAGCGCAAGCGCGACCTCCCGAGGCATCTCGCCGGTGTGACCCCAGGTGTCCGGTATCAGCCAGCCGATCAGCGCCAACTCGGCTTCCGGCCCGTCCACCGGCATGGCGCCGTATGCGGAGGGCAGATACACGCCGCTGACCCTGGGGCCGTGTCGAGCCACCTCGTCGGCCAGCTCGAGGGCGGCCGGGGACAGGTGGCTGTGTGGGTTGCCCGCCGTGTCCGGGTCGCCGATCGCGGCGCTGAGCGCGGTGACCCAGGCCGCCTTGTCGGGCAGCCCGGCCAGGCCGTATTGCCCCCCGATGCGCCGCAGTGCCTGGACGGTGAGGTGGCCGAGCAGTGCCCGCGCCGGCCGGCCGAGCGCCAACGGGCTCGGCATCAGCTCGCCCAGCATGCCCGGTGTGGCCAGGCGCTCGCCGTTCGGCCAGACCAGGGCGAGGCGGCGCAGCTGGGTGAGCTGGTCGGTCAGGCGCGCCAATGGCAGCGCGGCTGGACCGCCGAACAGCTGGTGCACCCGCTCCGGGTTGGCCTCTCCGCCGAGCGCGCGAACCCCCTCGAGCAGCACCAGACCGGCCGCGGTGAGGGAGTCCAAGGCCGACCGCACCGAGTGCGGTGTGCTCAGCCGGTTCGCGAGCTCGCCGAAGGTCCGAGGTTGCGGGGGGAGCAAGGTGTCAGGGCGGGCCCGCAGCAGCCCGGTGAGCTCGCCCTCGGGCAGGCTCCCCAGCCAGCCGCTGAGCTTCCCGCTCGGGGCCTTGCCGGATCTCGCGGCCATGGCATCGCAAGATATCGCCTGGGCCGGTCCGGCTACGCCGGGCCTCAGATCGCGTACGACCAGCCGGTCAGCGCGTAGCCGCCGAACCAGGCCGACGCCAGCGCGGCCGCCACCACCACGGCCAGCGCGGTGCTCGGCCGGCGTCGAGCCAGCCCCAGCGCCACCGGCACCAGCAGCGTGAACGCCGGCAGCAGCAGCCGGGCCTTGGAGTTCATCAAGCCGTTCGAGCCCAGGTCCATGACCAGCACCCCGGCCGCGTACACCACCAGCGGCCAGGGCAGCCCGGAGCTCCAGCACCGTCGGCAACACACCGCCAGCAGCACCAGCCCGCCGGCCAGCACCCCCACGGTGACCACCTCGAGCACCGACCGGCCGATGGCCAGGGTGTCCCTGGTGAACTCGAGGGTGGCCGCGCCGCCGTCGAACTTGGAGTTCCAGCCCCGCCGCTGCAGGTCGAACCAGCCGGTCCAGGACCCGGTCCGGGACGCCACATAACCGAGGTAGCCGAGCATGCCGAGCGGGGCGAGCAGCCCACCCAGCCACGGCCGCCAGGAGTCCTGCCGGCGGACAGCGGCGACCAGCAGCGCGGCGCCCACCGCGAGCAGCAGCGCGGCGGCGGTCGGGCGGACCGTGCCGGCCAACGCGGTGGCGCCGCCGGCGAGCAGCCAGTGCCGACGCAGCACGCCGACCAGAGCCCACACCGCGCAGGCGCAGAACAGCCCCTCCGAGTAGGTCATCGACCAGACCACACCCATCGGCGCCGCCGCCACCAGCGCGACCAGCAGCAACCCAGCGCGCCGCGACCCACCCGGGACCAGCTCGCCCAGCCGGGCCAACCCGTGCGCCAGCACCAGGCTGGCCAGCAACGACACCGCCAGGCCGGCGATCTCCAGGCTGGTGCTGGTGACAAAGCGGAAGACCGACACCGCCGCCGGGTAGCCGGGGAAGAACGCCAGCGGGGTGGTCGGGTTGCGGTGGCCGAACGCGTCCACCAGGCCGAGCGGCACGCCGTTGTAGCCGCCACCGGCGATGGCCAGCATCCACTGCCCATCCCAGACCGAGAGTCGGGTGAGCAGCCGATCGCCGTTGACCTCGGTCAGCCAGGCCAGGGTGAGCAGGCCGACCAGCCGGACACCCAGGAAGATCAGCGAGGGCGCGGCAACCGCGAGAAACCGGGCGGCCCGAGCCTGAAACATGCCGGCGGCCCTGGGCAGCCCTCGGCCGGGATCCCTACCGGTTGACGGCCGCTGGGTCGTCGTGTCCGGAGAGGGGGACCTCAAGGTGGTGTTGGCTGATGGCGAGCCGGACTGGTTGACGTCCACCGCCCCGTCCGTCACCGCCACTACCCGACCCCCCGTGCCGCCTCGTTCGACCCCTGCTCCGCTGTGGCTTGACCCGCTTAGGTTAGTGCGACGCTTTTCGGTCGGTAGGGTGGGTTACCAGATCACACCGCGCGGCGCTCCTGGTCACCCTGGCTGGGTTGGCCCGCGCGCCCTTATGTGTCTGGAGGCGGTCGTAGGTGGCTCTGGTCGTACAAAAGTACGGCGGATCCTCCGTGCAGGATGCCGAGCGCATCAAACGGGTGGCCGAGCGGATCGTGCGCGCGCGCAAGGAGGGCCACGACGTCGTCGTGGTGGCCTCCGCGATGGGCGACACGACCGACGAGCTCATCGATCTCGCCGAGCAGGTCAGCCCCGCGCCCCCGCCGCGTGAGCTGGACATGCTGCTCACCGCCGGCGAGCGGATCTCCAATGCGCTGCTGGCCATGGCCATCCACTCACTGGGTGCCGAGGCGCGCTCGTTCACCGGCTCCCAGGCCGGCATGATCACTACGTCGAAGCACGGCGACGCGCGCATCGTCGAGGTCAACCCGGGCCGGTTGAAGTCCGCGCTGGCCGAGGGCGCGGTGGTGCTGGTCGCCGGCTTCCAGGGGATGAGCGGGGACAGCAAGGAGATCACCACGCTGGGCCGGGGCGGCTCGGACACCACCGCGGTTGCGCTGGCCGCCGCGCTGCAGGCCGACGTGTGCGAGATCTACACCGACGTGGACGGCGTTTACACCGCCGACCCCAGGATCGTGTCCAAGGCCCGGCACCTGGACTCCGTCTGCTACGAGGAAATGCTCGAGCTGGCCGCCTGCGGGGCGAAGGTGCTGCACCTGCGCGCGGTGGAGTACGCCCGGCGCTACAACGTGCCGCTGCGCGTTCGTTCGTCGTACAACGACAAGCCCGGCACGCTGGTGTCCGGGTCCATGGAGGACATCCCAGTGGAACAGGCGATCATCACCGGCGTCGCACACGACCGTTCCGAGGGCAAGGTCACGGTCACCGGCGTGCCGGACAGCCCGGGGCACGCCGCCCAGATTTTCCGCGCGGTGGCCGACGCCGAGATCAACATCGACATGGTGCTGCAGAACATCTCGCACGCCTCGAACCGGCGCACCGACATCACCTTCACGCTGCCCCGCTCGCACGGGCCGACCGCGGTCGCCGCGCTGGAGCGGGCCAAGGCCGAGATCGGCTTCGACGAGGTGTTCTACGACGGCAACGTGGGCAAGGTTTCGCTGGTCGGAGCCGGCATGCGCTCGCATCCCGGGGTGACCGCGACGTTCTGCGAAAGTCTGTCGCGCGCGGGCATCAACATCGAGACGATGAACACCTCTGAGATCCGAATCTCGGTGCTGTGCCGGGAGGACCAGCTCAATGACGCGGTGCGCGCGTTGCACGAGGCGTTCGAGCTGGGCGGCGAGGAAGACGCGGTAGTGCACGCGGGAACGGGACGCTGAGTCATGAGCAAAGTTTTGGCAATTGTGGGTGCCACCGGAGCGGTGGGCACCACGATGATCGACATCATTGACGCGCGGGAGACCGTGCCGTGGTCGGAGATCCGGCTGATCGCCTCGGCCCGCTCCGCCGGCAAGGTGCTGCGGGTGCGCGGGCAGGACCTCACCGTGCGCGAGCTGACGCCGGAGGCGTTCGACGGCGTGGACGTCGCGCTGTTCGACGTGCCGGACGAGGTCAGCGCCGTCTGGGCGCCGATCGCGGCCGATCGCGGCGCGGTCGCGGTGGACAACTCGGGGGCGTTCCGGATGGACGCGGACGTGCCGCTGGTGGTGCCGGAGGTCAACGCCGCCCAGGTGGGCAACCGGCCGAGGGGCATCATCGCCAACCCCAACTGCACGACGCTGTCCATGATGGCCGCGATGGGGGCGCTGCACCGGGCGTTCGACCTGCGCGAGCTGGTGGTGGCCTCCTACCAGGCCGCGTCCGGTGCCGGGCAGGTCGGCATCGACCAGCTGTACAACGAGCTCAGCGTGGTGGCCGGCAAGCAGATCGGGGTCAAGGCCGGTGACGTGGCCGCCGCGCTGACCGAGGCGGGTGTGCCGGTCGGTTCCGGTTCGCCGTTCCCGGCGCCGCTGGCGCTGAACGTGGTGCCCTGGGCCGGGTCGCTGAAGGAGGACGGCTGGTCGTCCGAGGAGCTCAAGGTGCGCAACGAGGCGCGCAAGATCCTCGGCATCCCCAGCCTGAAGGTGTCCGCCACCTGTGTGCGGGTGCCGGTGATCACCACACACGCGCTCGCCGTGCACGCCACCTTCGCCTCCGAGGTGTCGGTGGACAAGGCCCGCGCGGTGCTGGCCGAGCAGCCCACCATCGTGGTCGCCGACGACCCGGCCGCCGGGGTGTTCCCGACGCCGCTGCAGACGGTCGGCGGTGACCCCACGGTGGTCGGCCGGATCCGCCAGGCGCTGGACTTCCCGAACACCCTCGAGCTGTTCATCTGTGGTGACAATCTGCGCAAGGGCGCCGCGCTGAACACCTATGAGATCGCCGAGGTGGTGGCGGCTAGCTGACTCGTAGTGCTGGTAATTCCGCCGGTTGAGTGAACGGACCCCGGGCATAAGTGGGAACTGAGCGCCGCCTCAGGCCGTTTAGCGATTGAGTCAGTCAATCTCCAGCCCCATGTCGGACCGTTGAGTCGACGCGGACTCTCCAGCTGCCGAGTCATTGATAAGCGCCGAGGAGGCCCTGCTGTGAGCCTGCACGACGTATTGTCCCGCCGACCCAACCCCGCCGGAGTTGTCCGGAACCTGTCCGCCAGCCCGATGGAGCGACTGGCCGTGGTGACCTGCATGGACGCCAGGATCGACGTGTTCGGCATGCTCGGCCTGCGGATCGGGGACGCGCACGTGATCCGCAACGCCGGCGGCACGGTCACCAGCGACGTGATCCGCTCGTTGGCGATCAGCCAGCGCAAGCTGGGCACCCGGGACGTGATCGTGGTAACGCACACCACCTGCGGCATGCTCTCGTTCACCGACGACGAGTTCATCGCCGAGCTGGCCGACTCCACCGGCCAGCCGCCGACCTGGCGCCCTGGCACGTTCACCGACCCGGCCCAGCATGTGCGGCACGGCATGGTTCAGGTGCGCACCAGCCCGTTCCTGCGCGATGACGGCGAGGTGCGCGGCTTCGTCTTCGACCTGCAGACCGGCGCGGTGGACGAGGTGCAGGAGCTCGATGAGGTTGCCCCGGCGACCGAAGCAACCAACGGCGCGGCGCCCGGCTAGACCCGAACGGATTTCGCCAAACCGGCCCGTCGGCCGGGCCCGCCTGCGTACCGTCCCCTTCGTGGTCACGGCGCGCGGAGGTGGGTAGGGATGGCCGGGCATCAGCCATTTTGTGGGGATGGGTTCGCCGTCGATCCGGACCTGCTGTCGAATGCCGCGTCGGCCATCACCACCGTGTTGGGCAACGGTGACGTGGCGACGGCGCCGGCCATCGCGGGCGGGGAACGGTACGGACATCCCGAGCTCGCCGCCCTGATGGTCGAGGTCGGCTCGGCGGTCGGGCTGGCCTCGGGTCTGTTGGTCCGCTCCGCCGAGGCGGCCGCCGCCGGGCTGCGGGACGGCGCCCGCCGCTACGTCCAGTCCGAGCAGCGCGGCGAGGCCGCGATCAACGCCGCCGGTGGCGCCATGGCCGGCCAGCCGGGTGGTCGGTGATGGCTGCCGCGCTCGGCCAGACCAGCGATCCTCGGGCGCTGGTCCCGGGCACGCCGGAGGCGATCGAGGCGGACGCCGGCGCCCTGACCGCGCACGCCGGGCGGGCCGACCAGGTGGGCCAGGGGCTCAAGCGGGTGGACGTGGGTGGCTGGCAAGGCGCGGCCGGGCAGGGCTTTGCCGCCGCGTTCAGCCGGGAGCCGGTCAAGTGGGTCAAGCTGGCCGACTCGATCGACATGGTCACCGTGGCGATGACGTCCTACGCGCAGACCCTGCGGTGGGCCCAGGGGCAGGCCGGCGGGGCGGTGCAGCTGTGGGAGCGGGGCGAGCGGTACCGGGAGCAGGCCCAGGAGCTGCTCGACCGGGCCCGCGAGCAGCTGCGCCAGGCCGGCGATCAGGCGGCGAGGCTCATCGGCGGGCAGCCGCTGGGTACCTCCGGCCGAGCGCTGGGTGCACTCGACTTGCTGGTCGACGCGGTCACCGACGGCTGGCGGGGGCGGGAGGTGGAGGCCGGGACCGGCCCGGGCGCGGGGGTGAAGTCGAGCGTCGGCGACGGCGGCAAGCTGGCCGAACTCAAGGCCTACGCCCAGCTCCGTGAGGCCAGCTGGGCCGGCGAGCTGCGCAACGGCGACATCACGCTGGGTGCCAAGGCCGAGGCCGAGGTGGGTGCGGCGGCCACCGTCTCCGCCTCCGCCGGCGACGACGGCGTATCGGCGCGAGCGGCGGCCTCGGCCGGGGTGGACTCGTCGGTGCAGGGACAGGTGAATGACGGTGACCTCGGGCTCTACGGCCGGGCCGGCGCCACCGCGGGGGCGGAGGCGATCGCCGGCATTGCGGTGGGCAAGAACGGGATCGGCGCGGAGCTCGGCGCGTCCCTCGCGGCCAAGGCCAAGGTGGCCGCGGGCGTCGAGGTCGCCGGTATCAGGATCGGGGGCACCGCGGAGGGATGGCTCGGCCCCGGCGCGGCGGCCGGCTTCGGCTTCGAGAAGACCGAGGACGGCAAGTTTCACCTCGGCGGCTTCGCCGGGGTCGCCCCGGGGGCCGGCGGCAAGCTCGGTGTGGAGATCACCGTGGACCCGGTGGCGGTCGAGCGGAGTGCCCGGGACGCGGCGGACGCGGTGGGGCACGGTGTGCAGGTCGCGGCCAGCCAGTTCAACCTGTTCGACTAGGAGGGCCTGACCGTGGCCAGCACGCTGCCTACGCCCATCGAGTTCCGGCTGCCCGATGAGTGGCAACCGGCGCCGCCGGACGACGTGGGAGCGCCCACCGCGGCGTTTGTCGCGCTGGTGCCGCATCCCGAGGACGG
>DATHIT010000613.1:0-5147 GCA_035489915.1 Pseudonocardia sp.
CGAGCAGGGCGGTCGGCACGGGCTGAACAGCCGCCCGGAGCACATTCGCAAGGTGATCGACCAGTCGCTGCAGCGGTTGGGTACCGACTACGTGGACCTGCTCTACCAGCACCGGGTGGACCCGGCGGTGCCGATCGAGGACGTCGCCGGGACGGTCGGTGAGCTGGTCGAGGCTGGCAAGGTGCGCTACTTCGGGCTGTCCGAGGCGGCCGCCGCGACCGTCCGGCGGGCGCACGTCACCTTCCCGGTGTCCGTGCTGCAGTCGGAGTACTCGCTGTGGGAGCGGGGCCTGGACGACGAGGTGCTGCCCACCGTTCGCGAGCTGGGTATCGGCCTGGTCCCCTACTCGCCGCTGGGCCGGGGCTTCCTCACCGGCGACGCACAGCGGGCCGAGGACTACCCGGCCACCGACTACCGCCGCAACGATCCCCGGTTCCAGGGCGAGCATTACGACCAGAACGTCAAGGCCGCCGAGGCGGTCCGGGACGTGGCCGCCGCGAAGGGGGTCACCCCCGCCCAGCTGGCCCTGGCCTGGCTGCTGCACCAGGGGCCGGACGTGGTGCCGATCCCCGGTACCAAGCGGCGCGACCGGCTGGAGGAGAACCTGGCGGCGGCGGACATCCAGCTCACCGAGGCCGAGCTGGACGAGTTGAAGCTGCCGGTTGCCGGTGCCCGCTACGGGGAGGCGATGCTGCGCGCCATCGACGCCTGAGCCGGTGGGCCGTCCGTGCGGCAGAGTTGGGGCCATGAACGCGCTTTCCGTGATGGACACGGGGGTCGGCCCGGTAACCCTTCGTCGCGCACGGGCGGCCGACCTGCCCGACCTCGTCGCAATGCTCGCCGACGACGCTCTCGGCGCGCGCCGCGAGACGACCGAGGCCGGCGCAGCCGCGCTCGCCCCGTACCTCCGGGCATTCGAGGAAATCAGCGCCGACGACAGCCACATCCTGGTGACCGCGAGCACCCCGACCCACATCGTCGGCACCCTGCAGCTGTCGTTTCTCCCGGGGCTCTCCCGCCAGGGCGCCCGCCGCGCGCAGATCGAGGCCGTCCGCGTGCACCGGGACTACCGGGGCCGGCGAATCGGCGACTTCATGATCCAGTGGGCGATCGAGGAGGCGGCCCGACGGGACTGCGTCCTGGTTCAGCTCACCACCGACAAACGCCGGACAGATGCGCACCGGTTCTACCGACGGCTGGGCTTCGCGGCCAGCCACGAGGGGATGAAGCGGGACCTGACGGCAGGCCCGGACCGTCCAACATCGGGCCCCAGCGTGCCGGTCACCACCACCTACCTGTGGCAGCTGAGCCCGACCGACCTCAAGCCGGCCAGCACGCCGGCCCGACACGCCAACGTCACCCAGGTCGAGGAGTTGGCTCCCGAGTTCGCCAGGTTCCTCTACACGGCGGTCGGCGGTGATTGGTACTGGACCGACCGGTTGGACTGGAACCTCGCTCGGTGGACCGAGTGGCTGCGCCGCCCCGGATCGGAGCACTGGGTGGCCTGGATCGACGGTGCCCCGGTGGGTTACGTCGAGCTGGCCATCTCGCCCGCCCCGGATTCGTCCAACCCGGACTTGCTCGACGCGGGCTCGGCCGGGACGCATGTCGAGATTGCCTACTTCGGCCTGCTGCCCCGGTTTGTCGGGCGCGGCCTCGGTGGCCAGCTGCTGACCGAGGGCGTGCGCCGCGCCTGGACCCTGCACGAGCGGGTGCCCGGGTGTGCCCCAGTCGAACGGCTCTGGCTGCACACCTGCACCCTGGACGGACCGCAAGCCCTGCGGAACTACCTGGCCAGGGGCTTCCAGGTGTTCCGCACCGACACCCAGGACGAGCAGGTGGGCCCGAAGCCACCGGGGCCGTGGCCGGGAGCCCACTAGTCGCGGGCAGGATCGTGCCCCTTCCCGCCGACTAGCTGGCCGGTCAGCTCGCCGCGGCGAGGCCTCGGTCGGCGATGCGCTCGTTCCAGTCCACGTGCCGCAGCATCGCCGACCGGGCCTGCTCCGGATCTTGGGCGCGGTAGCCGGCGAGTAGGTCGCGTTGCGCCGAGTCGAACCGGTCGGCGTCGCTGGCCGTCCGGTCCAGCAGGTCAAACCCCACCCGCAGGTAGCGCTCGGTTGCCCGCCAGAGCATCTGCAGCATGCGCAGGTCCCAGCTGGTGGCCGCCGGGCGCAGCAGGTCGCGTAGCAGGTTCCGGTGCGCGTCGTAGCGCTCGTCCGGATGGCTGTGCGGGTCGGGTTGGTCCACGATCTGGGCGTCCAGCGCATCCAGGTCGGCCGTGGTGGTCAGCACGCAGGCTCGGGCGGCCAGCTCCGGTTCGATGCGCCGGCGCAGCTCGCAGATGCTGTGCAGCTCCTCCGGGTCCAGCGGGGCGACCGTGGCGCTGCGGCCCCTGCGGGTGATGAGCAGCCCCTCGGCCTCCAGGCTGCGCAGCGCCTCGCGTACCGGGATGAAGCTGACGCCCAGTTGGCCGGCGATCTGCCGGAGCGAGAACTCCTGCCCGGGACGCAGCCGGCCCGCGAGGATCGCCCGGCGAATCTCCGACGTGACTCGGTCGGCGACCGACACCGCCTCCACGCGACGGACGAACGCGGGTTCTGGCATCGGGTCTCCCAGCTCGGGCGATCACACCGCGGCGGATCACACTGCGACAATTTGTTATAGCAGAGGAAAGCGCTGTCCCGTCTAGTGCACCCGGCGAGCTCCAAGGGTATTCACAGGAACAGACGAGCGTGGCCGCCGCGCCCCAACCAGTCCGCGACATGCCGAGCGCGCAGGTCAGACGGTCAGCCGAGGTCCGCCGCCGTCGTCCTGCTCGCCGGCCGCCGCTCTCCTATCATCTGCCGTGCCGCGCCCCCGCCCTCGGGCCGGGCAACATCATCTTCGAGTGGTCCAAGAGCGTGGCGAACCCGCACGAATTCGTCCTGGTGGAGGCCTTCCAGGACGATGCCGGCGGGGCGCACGTGAACTCGGAGCACTTCAAGGAGGCAATGGCCTGGATGCCCGACGTGGTCGCCGAGACGCCACGCATCGTGAACGTGCGCGCCGAGGGCGATGGCTGGGGGGAGATGGCTGGGGTGAGATGGCCGAGGTGCAGCCCCGGCCCTAGGAGCCGGGCCGGCACCACAGCGCGGCGGCTGGGATCATCTCCGCGTGGGCGCGTGCCTTGTTGGACCTGGTCAGGACGCTATCCACTCCCACGGGTTCGGGGTGACGGAACCTGGACGCAGGGACGGGAGGTCGAGCGCTTGCTCAACCAGCACGAGGAACCGCGCGGTCAGCTGGTGCGCCTCGGCGGCGGTCAGCAAGCCGCGCATGATTCCCTGCTGGAGTTCGCTGGTCATGAGCGAGCAGAAGCCCGCAGACCACTCCTCCCGGGTTTGAGCCTCGTCGTGCATCCGCGATCATTACCACTGCCCGCCGGTTGGCAGAATCAGACGAGCCGGCTCGGCACCCGTTCGAGCGGATAGATCAACCGTGATGTGTGACTGAACATCGGGTGACCGCAACCGAAACACTCGGGGTGTGGGAAGCGGTCCAAGCTGCCCCGCGCGGCTGCTGTCGGAGTGCCCTCGGCAGTCACAGAGCCAGGAGGAAATGCTCTCGTGTCGGCCACTGAACCGGCGCGCCAACGCCGGGAGTCTGGGGGCCGCGAGACCGGCCCGCCTCGGCCTGCCGCACCCGGCGCCGGGTGGGCCGGGTGGCGGCCAGGTCCAGCGGCGCTGCTCGCCGCGCTCGGGTTCGGCGCGCTCGCCTCGGTGCTGATCGGAGCCTGGTTGGGCGCCGCCGGGGACCCGGGGGCGGTCGCCGCCCGGTCGCCGGTCGGGCTGGCCGTCGCGGCGGACCGGCTGGCCCTGGACGGGTTGGGCGTGGCGAGCGTCGGGCTGGCCCTGTTGCCGCTGCTGCTCGGAGCCTCCCGACCGACCGGCTCCACCGGGGTTGGCGTCGGCGGGGCGGTCGGTCGGGCGGCGGGTGCCGCGCTGCACCGGGCGGCCCGGCTGGGCGTGCTGCTCGCCGCCGGGTGGGCGATCGCCGCCGTGCTGGCGCTGTGGCTGCGCGCCGCCGACGCCGCTGGGTCGCCGCCCTTCGCGGTATCCCGGCAGCTGGTGGGGGAGTACGCGGGCGAGGTCGCCGCTGCGCGCGGCCTGCTGCTCACCCTCGGCTGTGCGCTACTGGTGATGGTGCTGCAACTGACCGCCCTGATCCGGCCGCCTCGGTATCCGGAGCTGGTGGTGGGGGCGGGGCTGCTCGGCATGCTGCCCGGCGCGGTCACCGGGCACGCCGCCAGCCACGCGGGCCACGATGTCGCGGTGCTGTCCGTTGCGCTGCACGTGGTGGCGGCGAGTGTGTGGGTGGGCGGGCTGCTCGCCGTCGTGCTGGTGCTCGGCGGGCAGCGTCCGCTGGCCTCGGTGGTCTTGCCGCGCTTCTCCACGGTCGCCGGCTACTGCGCCGCGACGGTCGCGGTGACCGGCGTGCTCGGTGCGGTGTTCCGACTGCCCGGCCCGGGTGCGCTGGTCACCACCGGCTATGGCGCGTTGGTGCTGGCCAAGGCGTGCGGGCTGGTCGTGCTGCTCGGGTTCGGCTGGCACGCCCGCCGCCAGTTGGTGTCCAGGCTGGCCGAGCTGGCCGCCCGCCGATCCGACACGCCGGCGCCGCTGGTCCGCTGGCTGGGCGCGGAGCTGGCGGTGATGGCGGTCGTCGTGGGGCTGGCCGCGGCGCTGGCCGGCGCGGCGCCGGCATGAGCGCCTGGGGGATCCGGGCCGCGCTGGACGATGTGGCTGGTGTCGGGCCGTTCTTCGCCGCCACGGCGAACCCGGCCGAGGCGGTGGACGACAGCTGGCGCCCGGTGCGCGAGCTGTACGCCGATCCCGAGCCGCTGGCCGCCCGGATCCGGCAGGTGGCCGAGGCGCTGGGCCAACCGGAACACCGGGTCGCCGCGTCCATCGCCTACCAGGGCCTGGCCGCCCGGCTGGTCTCCCCGGTCATCGCCGCCGCCTCGGTCCACCGGCTGCTGCCGCCGTGGTCACCGGACACCCTGCACTGGCGCTACGCGGCGGTCGGCCCCTGGCCGTTGTGGGAGTCCGGCGGGGACGAGCTGGCCCGCCGCCCTCGGCCGGAGGACCTGGCGGCGGCGGTCGGCGAGACGC
>DATHIT010000614.1:0-2241 GCA_035489915.1 Pseudonocardia sp.
CAGGATGAACTCCTGGCGGCGGTCGTCGCACTTCTGCCCGGTCCGGGTGAGGAAGTCGATCGCGGTCTCCCACTCGGTGTGGGTCAGCCGCACGTCGCGGGCGAACCCGTGCAGGTGCCGCACCAGGCTGGTCATCACCTCGCGGTAGCGCTCGGTGGTACTGGTGGCGAAGCTGGCCACCACCTCGTCGGTGACCGCCTGCTCGCGCGCGGCCTGTTCCTCCGCGTCCCGGCGGGCGGGGGCTGTCTGGGTCACTGTCACTCCCTGCGTGCGTGGTGGTGGCGTCAAGTCGAATGGTGGACCGCGGCTGGCGTGGACGCGGCAGGCTCGCTGGTGGTGCTAACCGACCGCGATCAGTGGAGCACCGGCCCAGGCGGCGCGGATGATCTCCGCGATCGCCGCCTCGTCGGCGCGGCGCGGGTTGTCCGCCGGGACGGTCGGAGCGACCAGCGCGGCGGCGTGCTCGATCTGGTCCTCGGTCATGCCCAGCTCGCGCAGCCCTCGGGGGATGCCGAGCTGGTGGGACAGCGCGCGCAGCCCCGCGACCGGGTCACCCGTATCGAGGGCCCGGGCGATGCGGGCGAGGGCGTCCGGGGCGGCCGGGCCGTTGAAGGCCAGCACCTCGGGCAACACGATGGCGTGTGTCTGGGCGTGCGGCAGGTCGTAGGCGCCGCCGAGCGCGTGGCAGATCTTGTGGTGCAGCCCGGAGCCGGCGACGGCGAACGCGCTGCCGGCCAGGTAGGCGCCGTAGAGCAGCTGTTCCCGGGCGGTCAGGTCCGCCGGGTCGGCGTGCATCGCGGGCAGGCCGGCGGCCAGGGCGCGGATGCCTTCCTCGGCGGCCAGGCTGGAGATGGGGTTGCGGCGGGGTGCCCAGAACGCCTCGACGCAGTGGGCCAGGGCGTTCAACCCGCTGGCGGCGCTCAGCTCGGCCGGCAGCGACACGGTCAGTTCGGCGTCGTAGATCACCGTGCGGGGCAGCACGACGGGGTCGGTGCCGGTGGTTTTCCGTGATTGCTCGGTTAGGCCCCACACCGGGGTGACTTCGGAACCGGCGTAGGTCGTGGGCACGGCGAGAATGGGCAGGCCGGTGGTCAGCGCGACCGCCTTGGCGGTGCCGGTGGTGGAGCCGCCGCCGACGGACAGCACCGCATCGGCGCGCACCGAGAGCGCCAGTGCGCGGGCGGCCTCGGCGACCGGCAGCGGCACGTGCGGGCGCACCGAGGTGAACACCGCGACCACCCGCTCGCCCAGCGGCGCGGCCAGCTCACGCCGCGCCGCCCCGGCACCGAACACCACCCGGCCGGGCAGTGCGTCGTAGTGGAAGTCCAGCACTGGTGCCTCCGGGTGGTTCGGGCTCTTCGCTGAGCCCCTTCACAGTCTCCGCTGATCAGTCATATGTCCAATACTTGTTTCGACTGCTAGCCATACGATGAACTATGGACCTGCGGCAGCTGCGGTACTTCATGGTCGTCGCCGAGGAACGCTCCGTCACTCGAGCCGCCAGCCGGCTACACCTGACCCAGCCGCCGCTCAGCGCGCAACTGGCCAGGCTGGAGCACGAGCTCGGGGTGACGCTGCTGGTCCGGCACCGGCGCGGAGTGGATCTGACCGAGGCCGGCAGCCACCTGCTGGAGCACGCCCGGCTGCTGCTGGCCGGGATGGACGCGGCGACCGACTCGGTGCGCCGCCTTGGTGAGGGCCGGGTCGGCCGGCTGACCTGCGCGTTCGGCTCCGCCACCGTCTGGTCGGTGCTCGCCCCGCTGCTGCGCCGCTACCACGACGAGCGGCCAGACGTGGTGGTTGACTTCGTGGAGGACGGCCCGGACGGGGTGGTGGAGCACCTCCGGGCGCGCCGGGCCGACGTGGGCGTGCTGCACCTACCGCCGCCTGGGGTGGGCGCCACCCACGGCCAAGACCTGGACGTCGCGGTGGTGCACCGGGAGCCGCTGGTCGCCGTGCTGCCGACCGGGTTGGCCGAGCGGGTGGGGGACCGGATGGACCTGGCCAACCTGGCCGGCCAGACGTTCCTGGCCCCCGCGGTCGCGGTGTGGGGAGGCCTGCGCCCGCACCTGCTCAACGCCTGCCGGCTGTCCGGCTTCGAGCCGTCCGTGCGCGAGGTGGAGCTGGTGCACACGGTGGTCGCGCTGGTCGGCGCCGGCCTCGGGGTGTCCGTGCTGCCCGCCTCGGTGCGCCAGGTGGCCGGCCCGGACGTGCTGATCCGCCCGCTCGCCCGGCACGTCC
>DATHIT010000615.1:0-3108 GCA_035489915.1 Pseudonocardia sp.
CAGGATGAACTCCTGGCGGCGGTCGTCGCACTTCTGCCCGGTCCGGGTGAGGAAGTCGATCGCGGTCTCCCACTCGGTGTGGGTCAGCCGCACGTCGCGGGCGAACCCGTGCAGGTGCCGCACCAGGCTGGTCATCACCTCCCGGTAGCGCTCGGTGGTACTGGTGGCGAAGCTGGCCACCACCTCGTCGGTGACCGCCTGCTCGCGGGCCTGTTGCTCGGCCGCGTCCTGCTGGTGTGGCGCGGTTTGGGTCACGGTCACTCCTTACTCACGGGGGGGTTCACATTCGATAAAGCAGTTCAGTGAGGGGCGTGCCCGCGACGTTAGGAGCGAGCGCCCTCGGGCCGGAGCCGCTCGACGCGGTGTCCTAGCCATCTGACGCGGACTGATGGCGAACTCAGCGATCATCCGGTTGTCCCTGTGCCCACCACATTGGTCAGTGATCGGATGGTGGATAAGACAAGACCCGGGTCGTCCCACATCGGACGCCCCAGGCAATCCGGATTGGGCAGTCCCCGGCAATGGGGACATTCGGGGTTCGACGTGGCCGGCCTGGGCGATCCGCGGGAGCGCGCGGCGCCCGCGCATGTCATCGAGGGCCTCCTTGCGCTCGTCGGGACCGAGCCGTTCACCGTGCTCCATGAGTAGCCGACGCGGCCAGCGGCGCATGGCTGGGAGGGGCTTGACCGGCAACAGTTGTTCCAGCGCGAGGCTCGCCCGCAGGAGGCCGAGCGCGACGAGCAGCCAGATCCCGTCCGGCCATGGCCGCCGGGTACATCCCGGGCTGAACGCGGTGACCGAGCGAGCCCGGCCCCTGCGGGCCAGCTCCACCGCTACCCGGCCACCGAGCGAGTTGCCTGCCACATGGACGGTGTCGAAGCCCGCGGCGTCGAGATCCCGCTCGACGTGGTCGACGAACACCGACAGCGGTGCCGGTCCCGGCGGGAGCTCAGGGCCTCCCCGGTGCCCGGCGAGCGTGGGTGCGAACACCTCGTGATGCTCGGTGAGTGGACCGAGCACAGGCCGCCAACAGCTGCTCGAAAGTCGCCCTCGGGTTGACGTGCATCGCGTCCAGCAGCGCCATGTCGAGCTCATCGACATCGCGGACCTGCTCAGTTGGCGGTGTCGCCCGTTGCGCCACGGCGGCCATTCTGCCGCCACGGCCGGATCCGCGGCCGCAACATCAGCGCAACGGGCCGGCAGCCTGATTCGTCGGCCACGGCCGAATTACTCACGCTCGCTACCAGGCGGACCCCTCATTATACTGAACATCGCGTTCAATATAATGAGGGGCGGAGTGAGCACAGTGGGACCTCGGCAGCAGCTGACCAGCACCGCGACGCCAACCCGGCCGGGGCGACCGCGTAGTGAGTCGCGGCGCACGGCGATCCTTGCCGCCGCGGGCGAGCTCATGCTGGAAGGTGGCCTGGCCGCCGCGACGATGGAGGCGATCGCCGCTCGCGCCGGGGTGGGCAAGGCGACGATCTACAAATGGTGGCCTTCTCGCGGCGCTGTCGCCCTCGAAGGTTTCATGGTCAGGGCTGCCGACTCCTGGTCGCTGCCCGAAGGTGCCTCCGCGCCTGATGCCCTACGTTTGCTTGCTACGAGTACGGTCCGGTTGTTCGCCGGCACCCCAGCCGGGCAGCTCATACGCTCGCTGGCCGCCGACGCGCAGACTCAACCGGAGATCGCCGTGGCTCTGCGGGAGCAGTGGTTCGGACCCCGCCGGGCCGTGGCCGCCGAGATCATCCGCAAGGGCATCGAAAACGGCGAACTGCGCGGCGACCTCGACCTGGCCGCCACCTTGGACCTGGTTTTCGCCCCGGTCTACTACCGGTTGCTGTTTAGCCATGAACCACTGGACGAGGAGTCCGCCGCGCGCTCGATCGAGCAGGTGCTGCACGGAATCGCCGCAACCCGGAAGTAAGACAGGGAGACCCTCCGTTGGCGCTGAACGCCCTGTTCAGTAAGTGACCGTAGATGGGTCCAATAACACGGTGCCGCCCGATGAGGGGTACGAGTCAGGGGCGAAGAACCGAGCTCGCGGGCAAGTCGAAACTGACCTTGGACCGCTCGCCCCCAACTGATGAGGGCGCCAGCCCGACTCGAACTGATGGCGAACTCAGCGGTCAACGACCTATCTATCTCCGATTGGGAGAGTCGACCACGTCGGTCAAGGACCACAAGGAGAGGGCCGGTGGACTCAAGAACTGGCACAACGCTGCTCCGGGCACACGACGCTGAAGCCGCGGAGCGGCTGGGAAGTACCTTCTACCCGTACCGCGTCGACCCACTGGACACCACTTCGCCGTTCGAATGGCGGATGTACATCGGACAGCTCGGCCCGATGTGCATCGTCGACTGCGAGTACCGCTCGGACGTGCGCATCGTGCTCGGTGAGCTGGGCAGCTACCACGTCACCATCCCACTGACCGGTTCCATGGTCACCACCCACCGCCGCACGACCATGACCGCCACACCAAGCACCGCCGCGGTCTACCAACCCGTCGGCGCCACCGTGCTGGACCGCTGGGCCGGCAACTGCCGAGTCGTGGGCATCCGGATCGAAACGGCCGCGCTGGAATCGACACTGGCCGCCAGTCTCGGCCATGACATCACGATGCCGATCGAGTTCGGACCGTCCCTCGACATCGCTACCGGCCCGGGCCGCGGCTGGGCGGAGTTGGTGACCGCCGTCAACACCCAACTCCATCGCGGGGACGGGATCCTGAACCACCCCCTGGTCGCGGCGCCGCTAGCGAACGCACTGCTCACCGGCCTCCTCGCGGCGGCTGATCACCCGTTCCGCCCGGCGCTGGCCGAACCCGCGCCGGGCTGCCGGCCCCCGGTGATCAGCCGCGCGATCGACTTCATGCACGACCACGCCGACGAGCCGATCACCGTCGCCGAGATCGCCCGGCACTGCTCGATCAGCGTGCGAACATTGCAGGAGGGATTCCATCGGCACCTGAGCCAGCCTCCGCTGCAACACCTACGCCAGATCCGCCTGGCCAAGGCCCGCGCATCGCTCAAGACGGCGAACCCCTACCAGGACACCGTCCGGTCGATCGCATTCCGCTGGGGCTTCGGTCACCTCGGCCGCTTCGC
>DATHIT010000616.1:0-4835 GCA_035489915.1 Pseudonocardia sp.
TCACCCCCGCCTAATTCCCCGCGAGTCGGCGCTCTCAGCACACTGAGTCGGCGCTCTCAGCACATCAGGTCCCGGGTGGTTCTTCGGAACCGCCCGGGACTTTTCGTGCGCGCGATCGCAGGGCCAGCGCCGTCGCCGCGGTGGCGATCAGCCCGCCGGCCCCGGCGATCACGAACGTGGTCCGGGCCGACGTGGCGTCCAGCAACAGCGCGCCGCCGGCGTAGGAAATCCCGGCGGCCACCCCGACCGCGGCGTTGAACGCGCCGAACACCCGGCCCTGCAGCCCGGCCGGTACCTCGCGCTGCAGCAGCGTGGTCCCGCCGACGTCCATCGCCGCGATGCCCAGCCCACGGACCGCCTGCAGCCCGAACGCCACCGCGACCGCCCAGCTCAGTCCGGTGAGCAGGTTGCCTGCGCTGCTCACCGCCCAGCCGCCGAGCATGAGCGCGGCCATCCGGGTCGCCGACGGGCCGCTGAGCCGGGACAGCGCCGGCCGACCGAGCAGCCAGTAACCGATCAACAGCCCGATACCCACCGCGCTGAGCAACACCGCGATCGCCGAGTCACCCCCGCCCAGGTTGTCCCGGCTGAGGAACACCAGCGCCACGTCGTCGATCCCGTTGCAGGCGACCACCGCGAAGGTGCCGAGCACCACCGCCCTGGCCACCTTGGCCCGCAGCAGGTAGGCAAGCCCGTCCCTGGTCGCGCGGCCCAGCCCGGTGGGTGCCGCGCCGGTCGGTGCCCCGCCGGCGTGCGGGCTGCCGCCGTCTGCCCCGCCGGCGGGCGGGCAGTCCGGTTGACTCCGGTTCAGCGCCGGGAGGCGGGCGATGAGCAGCGCGGACACCAGGAACGTCGCGGCGTCCACCAGCAACACTCCCCGCACCCCGAGCAGCGGCAGCAGCCCGGCGGCGAGCAGCGGACCGAGCGCCTCCGCGCCGTTGGTGCCCAGCCCCAGCGCGGCGTTGGCGCCGGGCAGCGAGTCCGGCTCGATGATCCGCCCGACCGCCGTGCGCGACGCCGGCGCGAACACCTGCGCGGCCAGCGCGCGGGCGGCCACCAGGACGAGCAGCACGGGCAGCGACGAGGGCAGCCACAGCGCCAGCAGCACGGTCAGCCCAACCTGGGCGAGCTCGCAGCTGATCATGATCCGGCGCAGGTCGAACCGGTCGGCCAGCGCTCCGGCCAGCGGCCCGAGCAGCGCCGGCAGCACGTCGCCGACCAGCAGCAGCGCGGCCACCGCGAGCGCCTGGCCGGTCTGGTCCGCGACGTAGAGCAGCAGCGCGACCAGGCTCAGCGTGTCGCCAAGGAAGGACACCGCGCGGGCGGTGCAGAGGGCGCCGAAGTCGCGGTTCGCCCGGATCAACGCCAGCACGGTGCACAGCATGGACGACCGGGGCCGGCGCTGCCGCCAAGTTTCGGGCGCCGGACAGCGTGTGCTGAGAGCGCCGACTCAGTGTGCTGAGAGCGCCGACTCGCGGGAAAGGGGTTAGTCCTCTAGGAGGTAGCCGACGCCTCGGACGGTGCGGATGCGGTCGGGGCCGAGCTTGCGGCGCAGGTAGCCGATGTAGACCTCCACCACGTTGGACGACGGCGGGTCCCGCCACAGCATCGAGGTCAGCTGCTCCCGGGACAGCGCCTGGTCTGGGTGGCTGATCAGGATGGTGAGCAGGGCGAACTCGGTCGGGGTCAGGGTGACCAGCCGGCCGTCCACGCTGACCAGCCCCAGCGCGGTGTCCACCGTGACGTCACCTCGGCGGGCCACCGAGCGCTCCTGCGGCTGCTGGTCACGTACGCGCAGCCGGAGCCGGGTGACCAACTCGTCGGCGGCGAACGGGGTGACCAGGTAGTCGTCCGTGGCTCCGCGCAGCCCGGCCACCACATGATCGCGCTGCTCCCGGGGGGTGAGCACGATGACCGGGGTGTCCGCCGCCAGCCGGGCCAACCCGGCCAACACCGAGGCGGTGTCCAGGCCGGGCAGCCCGACCTCGAGTACCACGGCGGCGAACTGTGCGGCCTGTACCGCGTCCAGCACCCGGGTCCCGTCGTGGATCACGGTGGTGTCGAAGGAGTGGGATCGCAGCGCGCGCAACAAGGCACCCGTTGACCGGTCCGACGGTACCGCCAGTAGAACGCGATAGCGCCGGAACGTGGTCGTTCGTGGCTGATGCACTCGGCCCAGGGTTGCGCGCCTGGCGTGCCGTGACAATCGACGAATGGCTGGATGACCCGTGCGGCGCAGCGATTTTTCGCCGTTTCTGAGCCTGCCGTCCGGCACTCGGCCCAGCGTGGCGCGGCTTCCGGCGCAGTGGGCTTCCCTTGGGCGCGAGCCGGCGACCACCGAGTTGTGGCTCTCTCAGCTTCCGCAACCTGCCCCGCACCCGGTCCCTACTGTCCCGGCAGGCGCTCGTCCTGGTCAGACGCTCCCCCGTGGGGCCGGGACGGACGCCGTCGCAGCTCGCTCCCCAAGCGACCCGTACGACCGGCACACCAACCGACCACCTGGTCGGCCGCTGTGCCGGAGGAAGGTATCGCCCCCGTGCTCCCCGACACGAACCCCCTGCCGCGCGCCACCATGGTCCTCGCGGCTCTCACCGGACTCACCATGGCCGCGCTGGCCTGGCTGGTCATTCCGGCCCCCCGCATCCAACTCGCCTCGAGCAGCGGCTGGACGCACACCGCGGCCGGCCCGGTCGGCCCGACCGACCGTGCGCTGCTGGTGACCCTGCGCCAGGACGGCCTCTGGGAGGTGCCCGTAGGCCAGCAGGCGCAGGACATGGCGGTGGACCCGGCGGTGCGCCAGGTCGGCGCCGGTATCGCCACCGACCTGAGCGCGCTGTCCGAGCAGGTCCGCGCCGTCGCCGACCGGCTGGGCGTGCTGCTGCCCAGCCAACCCAACGCCGACCAGCAGACCTGGCTGGTGCAGATCGCCGGCAAGTCCGGCCAGAACTACGACCGGGCCATGGTGACCCGGCTCCGGCTGGCCTGCGCGGACAGCCTGGCGACCATCACCAGGGCGGCTTCGGCCACTCGCAACGAGCAGGTCCGTCAGCTGGCCGATCAGGCCGCCACAGTGGTAGGCCGGCACATTCGGGACCTGGACACGATCCAACTGGTCGCCCCGGCCGCCCAGTCCGCCGCCGCGCTGTCCGGCGTCCGCGACGCCTCGGTGGTGGGCCAGGCGGGCCCGGATCGAACTCTGGTCGCGCTCGCCGTCCTGGCGGTGTTCGCCGCCGCCATCGCCGTGCTGGGTCTGATCTGGCTGGCCCGGTTCGGGCCACATCCGTCCCGGCGCTGGTGGCGCGACCGCACCCGGGCCAGGTGGCAGGGCCGCTCAGCTGGCCCGCGCCGGTCGCTGGCGCCGCTGGGTCCGCGCTGGCCGCTGGGTCCGCGCCGGCCGCTGGGTCCGCCCCCGCCGGTTGAACTCGGCCCGTCCAACGCTCGGCGTCCCTGGTGACCCTCGCCTGACCACATACGTGGCCGGTGCCCCTACGCCGGCCAGGCTCCCCGCTATCCGCTCCCCGACGACGATGAGAAGAGACCGCTCATGGTTCGACCCGTACGACATCGACTACCCCGACCTGCCCGAATGATCACGTTGGTGGTGACCCTGCTGGTGGGCTGCGGCGTGGTGCTGGCCGCCGGCACCGCCGCCGCCGACGGTTCGGATGACGCGGCGCTGGCCGCGGCCGAGGCAGGCAATGACGACCCACGCAATGGCGACGCAGGCAATGGCGACGCAGGCAATGGCGACGCAGGCAATGACGGCGCAGGCAATGACGGCGCAGGCAACGGTGGTGACCGAGCTCGAGATGGCCGAGCCGACCGCAACGATGGGGGTGACCCTCGCAACCAGGACCGCAACGGCCGGAATAACAACGACGGTCGGAACAACAACAACGACGACAACAACAACAACAACGACGACGACGAGTTCCCCGGCCGGGACAAGATTGCCAAGGCGTCCGACGACGACTTCGTGGACATCAAAGACGTGAAGCCGGACAACGACAAGCCGAAGAACGGCAAGGACGCCTCCAAGGGCAGCTTCGTGGCACGCTGCGGCACCAACGAGAACAACCACCGCAACTCGGACAACTTCATGGTGGCCCCGGGCAAACGCAACGGTGCCCAGCACGTGCACGACTACGTGGGCAACCTGTCCACCGACGCGAACTCCGATGACGACAGCCTGCACGCGGCCGGCACCACCTGCGACCGGGACAACAAATCCACGTTCTTCTGGCCGGTGCTGCGGGATACCTCCAAGAAGGGCGACGACGTCGACGAGGACGGCGGCGGCAAGGACGGCAACTTCGGCGAGATCCTCCGCCCGAGGACCGCTGACCTGCGCTTCGTCGGCAACCCGACGAGCAAGGTGGAAGCCATGCCGGATGACCTGGAGATCATCATGGGCGACGCGAAGGCGAAGACGAACGGCGACAAGAACGCCCTCGCGCAATGGACCTGCACCGGGTTCGAGAACCGGATCACCGACAAATACCCGCTGTGCCCCTCGGGCAGCCGGCTGGTCCGGATCCTGGAGTTCCCGGGTTGCTGGGACGGGAAGAACCTGGACTCCGCGGACTTCCGCTCGCACGTGGCGTTCGCGGACGACGACGGCAACTGCCGTGACGATTTCAAGGTGATCCCGCAACTGCGGGTGACGCTCACCTACGACCGCCCGAACGGGCGCGACTTCGCCTTGGACACGTTCCCCGACCAGCAGCACGATCCCCGGACGGATCACTCCGACTTCATGAATATCGCGGAGGACGGCGTCCTGAAGCTGATGGCGGACTGCATCAACTCCGGCAAGAACTGCTGAGCCAACCGCG
>DATHIT010000617.1:0-11428 GCA_035489915.1 Pseudonocardia sp.
GCCCGCTGGGCGACCTCGGCGTGGCGCAGCAGCAGCCAACCGATGAGCAGGTCGCCCACCGACATCAGCAGCCGGACGCTGTGCTGGCCGACCTTGTAGATCGAGGCCGGGTCCTCCATCGCACCGGTGGCGTAGCCGAACAGCGACGCCAGGATGCCCTGGGTGTCCTCCAGCGCGGTGCGCAGCAGTGCCCGTTCTTCCTTGAGCCGGCCGTTCCCGGTCTCGTCGTCCAGGAACTTCTGGATCTCGCCGGCCACGTGGGTGAGCGCGACGCCCTGGTCCTTGACGATCTTCCGGAAGAAGAAGTCCAGCGACTGGATCGCGGTGGTGCCCTCGTACAGGCTGTCGATCTTGGAGTCCCGGATGTACTGCTCGATCGGGTAGTCCTGCAGGTAGCCCGAGCCACCCAGGGTCTGCAGCGACTGGGCGAGCTGCTCGTAGGCCCGCTCCGAGCCGACACCCTTGACGATCGGCAGCAGCAGGTCGTTGATCCGCCCGGCCAGTGTCGCGTCGGCTCCGGTGGCCCGGGCGGCCCTGATCTCGTCCTGGAACGACGCGGTGTAGATGTAGACCGCGCGCAGGCCCTCCGCGTACGCCTTCTGCAGCATCAGGCTGCGGCGGACGTCCGGGTGGTGGGTGATGGTCACCCGGGGGGCGGTCTTGTCCATCATCCTGGGCAGGTCCGCGCCCTGCACCCGGTTCTTGGCGTAGTCCAGCGCGGTCAGGTAGCCGGTGGACAGCGTGCCGATCGCCTTGGTTCCGACCAGCATCCGGGCGTGCTCGATGACCTCGAACATCTGCGCGATGCCGTCGTGCTTGTCGCCGAGCAGCCAGCCGACCGCCGGCGTGCCGTGCTGGCCGAAGGTCAGTTCACAGGTGGTCGAGGCCTTGAGGCCCATCTTGTGCTCGACGTTCGTCACGAAGGCGCCGTTGCGCTCGCCGGGCTCACCGGTCTGGCCGTCGAAGTGGAACTTGGGCACCAGGAACAGGCTCAGGCCCTTGGTGCCGGGCTTGTTGAGCCCTTCGCCCTGGGGGCGGGCCAGCACCAGGTGCATGATGTTCTCGGTGATGTCCTGGTCGCCCGAGGTGATGAACCGCTTCACGCCCTCGATGTGCCAGCTGCCGTCGGCCTGCTGGAACGCCTTGGTGACGCCCGCGCCTACGTCGGAGCCGGCGTCGGGCTCGGTGAGCACCATGGTGGCGCCCCAGCCGCGCTCGATCATCAGCTCGGCCCAGTGCTGCTGCTCCTCGGTGCCGTTGCGGTGCACCACCGTGGCGAAGTTCGGCCCGGCCATGTACATGAAGGCGGCCGGGTTGGAGCCGAGGATCAGCTCGGCCGCGGCCCACTGCACCGACGGCGGGATTCCGTAGCCGCCCAGGTCGTCGGGCAGGCCGAGGCGGTACCACTCACCGTCCCAGAGCGCCTTGTACGACTTCTTCAACGAGTCCGGCAGGGTGACCGAATGCGTCGCCGGATCGAAGACCGGAGGGTTGCGGTCGGCGTCGACGAACGACTCGCCGAGCGGGCCGGCGGCCTGGGCGGCCAGCTCCTGCAGCACGCCTCTGGCGGTCTCCTCGTCCGCGCCGCCTTCGGTGGCGGTCGCGGTCATCTGATCTTGGACCCGGAAAACTTCGAAGAGGTTGAATTCCAGGTCTCGCACGTTAGGCCTGTAGTGACCCATCGCCGGCTCCCTACTCGCTGGTAACCCCAGGATATTACCGGCGAGTAACTCAGGCAAGCGTTGCTCGTCACACGTTTGTTGAGGCAGCCACCGCGCGGCCATTGCGGGGAGCGACAGTCGCGACACGGCACCAACACGATCGGGGGACGGTCTCCCCCACAGGAGTCATGATCAGCAATGGTTCCCGTGTCACTGGGCCGCTGAGTCGTAGGGAGGCGCGATGAACCGATCCCGACCTCCATTACCCGGGCCGGATGGCGTCCCACCGAACCCCTCCCGGTTATCTCGACGTGCACTGATAGCCATCGCCAGCGGGCTTGCCGTGGGCGGCGCGGGCGTGGCCGACGTGCTCGCCCACGACGGCATCCGCTCGGTGGTCGACGTCGCTCGGCTGCCCGGCCCGACCCAGCCGCAGATCTACAGCTGCAAGGCGTGGGGGGCCCGCAAGGCCACCGGTTCGATGACCGAGTTGGACAAGCGACCCAGCAAGATACTCATTCACCACACCGCGACCCGGAACCGGGACAACGTCGGGCCGGACGACCTCGTCGTGCTGGCCAAGGCCATCCAGAAGTTCCACATGGTGAACGAAGGCTGGATCGACTCAGGGCACCACTTCCTGGTCAACCGGGGCGGGCTGATCGCCGAGGGCCGGCACCGCAGCCTGGAGACGCTGCTCGGCGGCAAGTCGTTCATCGAAGGCTCGCAGTGCACCGACTACAACGATGTGTCCATCGGCATCGAGAACGAGGGCACCTACTCCGAGGTGTATCCGCCCGCCAAGCAGCTCGTCGCGCTTCGGTCGCTGTGCGCGTTCGCCTGCCTGCAATACGGGGTTGAGCCGGGAGACCTGTACGGCCATCGGGACTACCGGGACACCGCCTGCCCGGGTGACCGGCTCTACGCCATGCTGCCGGCGCTGCGCGCCCAGGTTGGCCAGCTGCTCGGCAGGGCGACGGACTCGCTGGCGTCCGCGCCGCTGACCTGGCCGCTGCTGCGCATCGCGGACCGGGGCCCGGCGGTGTTGGCCGCCCAGCACCTGCTCCGGGCCGCCGACGTACCCGGCGTACCGGCGGACGGAGCCTTCGGCCGGACCACGGCGGACGGGGTGTTCGAGTTCCAGCGCCGTCACCAGATGGAGCTCACCGGAATGATCGGCGGCGGTTCCTGGCCGTTGCTCGCGGTGCCCGCCCGGCTAGGCCAGGGCGGTGAGGTGGACGCCGCGCTGCAGGCGCTGATGGCGCGGCCCAAGGTGCGGTCGTTCCGGTTGCCCGCCACGGTGAGCCAGGTGACTTGGCAGCGACTGCTGGGCGGGGCGGGCTGAGGTTCCCGGCTCTACCGCCAGCAACCCGACCGTCGCCGGGGCAGTTCCTCGGGGGCAGTATCCTTCCCGGACTCGTCACGATGGGGTGAGCAGCCCGGCTTCGGTGCCACGCTCAGTGCTCGCGCAGCGCACTCTGAGAGGTGCTGGTCTGGGAGCCGCCGGTCTTTCGGTGGCGGCCGGTGTTCCCGGCCTGCCTCGGGCCGGCGGACATCGAGGAAGCGCCAGTGCGCGCCTGAGGGGAGACACGTCGTGCCTGCCAGCACTCGCACGCCGGTACGGCCGGGAGGCCCCGCCGGAGAAGCGGTACTGACCGGCGCGCCGATCGCCCGCCGGATCTACCGGGAGATAACCGGCGCGCCGGAGGCCCCGCTGACCCTGGACGTGGTCGGGGTGGGCGGCTCGGGGAAGACAGTGCTGCTGAACGCGCTCGCCCGGGTGTACGCCGACACCGGGGCCCGGGTGGTGCGCGACGTTTCGGCGCTGGCCACCGGTGACTTCGACGACTTCGACGCCGGCGCCGTGTTGTTGGTGGACGACGCGCATCGGCTGGCGGAGCCGGTGCTGGCCGCGCTGACCCGGCTCGCCGAGGCGGCTCAGTCCGCCGGGCATGGCGGGCTGACCCGACTGGTGGTGGCGCACCGGCCGTGGCCCCGACCGCCCGGGCTGGCCGCGCTGGGCGGCTCGCTGGCCAGCGGGCGGGCTCCGCTGGTGCTGGGCAACCTGGACCGTTCCGGGGTGGCCGGGCGTGCCGCGCTGCTGCTGGATGGCCGGCCGCCGGTGGGCCTGGTCGACTTCGTGGCCGCCGAGACGGGCGGGCTGCCCGCCATGGTGGAGCGGCTGCTCGGGGCGCTGCGGGACGCCGGCCAGCTGGAGTCGGCGCGGCCCGGTACCGAGTTGCCCGCCGGCCTGGCTGAGCAGCTGTTCTACGAGTTGGACCGGCAGCCGGAGCCGGTGCGGGAGCTCGCCCTGGCACTCGCGGTGGGCGCCCCGCTGGACGCGGAGGTGCTCTCCCCGCTGCTCGAGGTGCCGGCCGGTGAGATCGCCGAGCTGGCCGAGCAGGCCCGCTCGGCCGGACTGCTCGCGGAGAGCGGCGCGCTGCGTCCGGTGCTGGCCACGGCCGTGCTGCGGCGTACCCCGGCGGTGCGTCGGCTGGCCCAGCGCCGTCGGCTGGCCGAGGTGCAACTGGACCGGGGTGGCTCGGTGCTGGCCGCCGCGGCCAACCTGCTGGACACCGGGGCCACCGGGTCGCGGGTGGCCGCGGTGTTCGAGGCCGCCGCCGACGAGGCGCTGCGGAACTCCTCGCCGCTGGCCGGCCGGCTGCTGGACGCCGCCATCGCCGCCGGCGCACCGGCCGCCAGGCTGGCCGCCCGTGGCGCCGAGGCGGCCGCCCGCGTTGGCGACCTGGACCGGGCGCTGGAGCTGGCCGACCAGGTGCTGGCCGACCCTTCCTCGGTCACCGAGGCGGACCGGGCGCGCGCGGTCACGGTGGCCGCGGCGGCGCTCGCCCAACGTGGCCTGCTGGCGCGCAGCGCGGAGCTTTACCGCTGGCTGGGTGCCCAGGCGATGGGCGCGGCGGCGGTGGTCGCGGTGCCCGCGTTGATCGGTACCGGGGCGTTGGCTGAGGCGCGCGCCTTGATCGAGCGGCCGAGCGGGCCGGGCGCGGGGTTCGCCGGGCCTGGCGACGGGGCCGCCGCGCCGAGCGCCGGCCCAGGTGGGCCGAGTGCCGGGCCCGGGAGTCTGTTGCGGCCACCGACCCTGCTGGCCGGGGCCGAGTCGCTGATGGCCAAGGGTGTGTACGACAGCATCGAGGGGTCGCCGACCGCCGCGCTGTCCCAGTTGGCCAGGGCCGCCGCGCTGCTCGAGCCGGCCGGGGCGGGCGTGCTGCTGCCGGACTCCCCGGCCGCGCTGGGCGCACTGGTGGCGGCGCACTGCGGCGAGCTGGACGTGGCCCAGTCGGTGCTGGACCGCGCGGTGGCCGCCGGGCTGGGCGGCCGGCCGGCGGCGGCTCGACACCGACTGTTGCAGGCCTGGATCGCGATGTCCCGGGGAGCCACCCCGACGGCCCGTGCGCTGCTCACCGAGGTGGACGCCGGTGGTCGGCTGGAACCGAGGGACGAGCTGGTGGCCGCCGCGCTGGAGGTGGGGTTGGCTCGCCGGGCCGGCGACCTGGCCGCTCTCATGCCGGCCTGGGGACGGGCCCGCGAGGCGATCGTGCGCCACCCGGTGGACCTCTACGTGCTGCAGCCGCTGGGTGAGCTGATCGTCGCCTCGGCCCGGTTGCGCGAGCAGGCCTGGGTACGCCCGCACCTGGAGGAGGCGCATGCGCTGCTCGCCCAGCTGAACTACCCGGTGCTGTGGTCGGCGTCGGTCTACTGGTCGGAGCTGCACGCGGCGATGGCGGCGGAGAACTGGGCCGAGGCCGAGCGGCAGGCCGAGGCCCTGGAGGCGGCCGCCGCCCGCCCGACCGGGAGCAGCCGGTACGCCGCGGCGATGGCGGTGGCCTCGCGCAGCTGGTTGGCGGTGCTGCACGGCGAGGTGGACCAGGCGTCGGTGGAGTCGGCGGCGCGCGGGCTGCACGCCGTGGGCCTGTCCTGGGACGGCGGCAAACTGGCCGGTCAAGGAGCCATCCGCACCACCGACCGGAGGGCGATGACCGCCCTGCTGGCCTGCGCCCGCGGCCTGCAGAACAGCGGCCCGCACCCCGACACGGCTCCGCCCCCGGCCGCCGCCCCGACGGTTACCGCCGCCCCCACCCCACCGCCCCCCAGCCCCACAGGTGCCCCAGCCCCAGCCCCGGCCCCGGCCCCGATCGGCTTGCCGAGCGAGTCCAACGGGGCGCTCAGCGACCGCGAGGTCGAGGTGGCCGAGCTGGTCCTCGAGGGGCTGACCTACAAGCAGATCGGCGAGCGGCTGTTCATCTCGGCCAAGACCGTCGAACATCACGTAGCCCGGATGCGCCAGCGCCTGGGCTCCGGCAGTCGCGCCGAACTAATGGCCCACCTCCGCCTCATAGTCCCCCGCCCCTAACTACCGGCGAGCCAGGACTAACTGCCGGCGAGTCGGGACTCTCAGCACATCGAGTCGCGCGTTTCAGCACACCCCAGATGTGCCAGAAACCCCGACTCAGTGTGCTGAAATCCCCGACTCGCGGAACGGGGGTTGGCGGCGGGAGTTGGGGCGGGCGCGGGTTTAGCGGGGGAGGGTGGCGAGGATGCCTTCGCAGCTGCGCATGACGACGCGGGCGGTGTCCGCCAATTGCCGGGAGGACAGCGGGTTCTCCGCCCGCCGTCGCCACCGGGACAGCGCGTCCATGGCGGCGGCGCGGGCTTCGCGCGGGTCGGCCATCGGGTCCAGGCCGAGCCGGGCCGGGGTGGCGCCGCCGTCCCCGCCGAGTAGCCGCTCCGCCTCCACGCGGGCGTCCTGGGGCACCTTGATCCCGCCCGAACGCAGCGCGGTGAGCAGCCGTAGCTCGGCGAACTCGTGCGCCCCGTCCATGATCCGTTCCAACTCGATGGCCAGCGGCTGGGACGACGGCCGCGGCTCGCGGCGCAGCACCAGATCCAGCGCAAGCAGCGCGGAGCGGGCCTTGAGCAGATCGCGGCGCTCGGTGAACTGGATGGCCAGCACCTCGCGCAGGTCGTCCAACCCGGACCGGCGGACCAGCTCGGTGGACAGCTTCGTCGGATCGGTGATGCCCTGCCTGATCAGGGTGACGCCGAGCCGCACGCCGAACAGCCCGAACCGCTCGAGCAGCGCGCCGCGGGTCTCCGTGGTCAGGTTCGCCTTGGTCTCCGCCTTCACGAACCGGTCGGCGGACAGCAGCAGGGCGTCCATATCGTCGCGGGGCAGCGTGGACAGCTCGGTGAGCGCGGCGAACTCGGCCTGGCGCAGGGTGCGGCCGGTCTGGGCGAGCAGCCCGGCCACCGCGACCACGGTCTGGGCCAGGTCGCGCAGTTTGTCGTCGGAGCGGTAGCGGCTGGCGATCTTCTTGGCGGACATCAGCGCATCCAGCCGGCCGACGCCGATCTCGTCCGCCCGGGACAGCACCGCGATGGTGTTCACGGCCGTCGCCTTGGCCACCCCCTGGTCATGGAACGACTCGAGGAACCGCACGTCACCGGAGTGCAGGTGGCGCATCAGGTAGACCACCGCGTCGGCGGCGGTGGGTGAGTCGTCCGGGGCGAGGAACTGGTGGCTGCGCGCCGAGACGTCGGTGGACAGCGAGTCGATGCCGGGGGTGTCGATGAGCGTGGTGCCGCGCAGGCTCTGCGACGGCCAGTCCACCACCAGCCGGTCGACCCGGTCGGTCGGGGTGCCGGCCAGGTCGAAGTTCAGCGCGCCGTCCTGGCGGTGGATGCTGAGCTGCCGGGCCGACCCGCCGCCGCGTGGGTAGAGCAGCACCTTGGGGCTCGGCGCGTCCTGGTACCAGGTGACGATCCTGGTGCACTCACCCGCGTCGGTAGGCGCGATCTCCTCCCCGACCAGCGCGTTGAGCAGGGTGGACTTGCCGGCCTTCACCTTGCCGGCGATGGCCACCCGCAGCGGCTCGTCGAACCGGGTCAGGTGCATCCGCAGCCAGCCGGCGGCCTGCGGGCTGTCCGCGTAGGTCTCCACGGCCCGGCGCAGCAGGTCGCGGACCGCCACGCCGAGATGGCTGGACCCGGGCCCCCCGGTGGAGCTCATCGGTCCGGTCACCGAGCGATCCCGAGGGCCGGCGATCCGGACGCGAACGCCGCCTGTGCGCCGGCGCCGTCCAGCGTGCGGGCCCGCTGGGCCATGTTGTCGATCCGCTCCAGCTCGGCCTTGAGGTCCCGAATACGGTTGGCCCGCCCGGACTCGTCGGTCTGCACCGACTTCTGCGCGGACATCACCGCTTCGTTCAACGAGGTCGACATCTCCTCGGCGATCGAGGAGAAATGGTCCCGGAGGGTGCGCTGCAGCTGGCGGAGCATGTCCCTGATGTCCTTGCCCACCTGGAAGGTCACGTCGTCGATGTGTCGGCGCACGGCAACCTTGGCCTCGTTCTGCCGGCGCTGCTTCTTGTTCTTCAGGTCGTCGTGCAGGGTCTTACCGCCGAACAGCAGCCCGGCGCCGATGGACAGCGGGTTCAGCATGGAGATCCCGGCCAGCCCCATGGCCATGCCGCCCATCACGAAGCCGCTGTAGCCACCGCGCACACCGGTGAACAGCTTGGACCCGACCCCGGCCGCTTCCAGATCGGGCCTCTCCAGCGCCCGCACCTGAGCGGATTGGAAGTCCTCCTGGCCGTAGTTGAGCTCGGGCAGCAGTGACGCCCCGCTCGAGCTGAAATGGTCCGCGACCTGCCCGGCGAGGTACTGAGCGCGCTGGATGGCCCAGACGAAGTTCTGCTGGACGGCCTGGGAGACCTGCTGTTCGAGCCAGGTGACCAGTTGGTCCCAGGTGTCCTTGGGGTCGCTCTGGTCCACCACGTGCTCGGCTTCCCGGCTCACCCCGCGCAGCCGGTCCCGCAGGTCGTACTCGATGTCCGAGGTCAGGTCCTGCACGCCGTCGTTGAGGGTCTGCTGCCAGCGGGCCGAGCGCTGCCGCAGGTCGTCGGCCTTGCTCTTGGCCTGCTTGAGCTGCTCGATCAGCGCGGCGGCCTTCTCCGGGTCCTGCTGGGCGATCAACTCCGAGCGCATCCCGGTGGCCAGCTGCTCGCTCACCGCGACCACGTCCTGGCTGACCGAGCGGCGATCCAGGTCATCGGCGCGGCCGACCACGTCCCGCTGCAGGTAGTGGATGAGCTCGACGAAGCCGGACTCCTCCATCAGCGTGTTGTCCTCGGTGCGCAGCGCGTGCAGCCGCAGGGTGGAGGACACCGGGAAGATCCGGGGGGTCTCGCCGGCGACCTGGAGGTGTCCCTGATCCAGGTCGACGATCCGTCGCCAGTGTGGGTAGAGGTCGGTCTTGGTGATCACGCAGGCCACGTTGGGGCACAGCTGCCTGGCCGCGGCGAGGAAGTCCAGCTCCGGCGCGGTGTACTCCTGGGCGGCGTCGGAGACCAGCAACACCGCGTCCGCCTTGGGCAGCGCGCCCATGGTCGCCGCGCCGTGACTGGAGCCCAGGCCACCCACGCCCGGGGTGTCCACCAGCACCATGCCGCCTTCCAGCAGCCGGCGTGGGATGCCCACCTCGGCGTAGGACAGCTGTTTGCGGTTGCCCGGGTTGCCCGCCTCGGAGACGTACTGCGCGAGCTGCTCGATGGGTACCTCGCTGCGCTGCGCCGGCAGCGGCTCGCCGCTGTCCGTTTGGCTCTCCCTGACCAGGGTCACCCCGGCCGCCTCGGCGTAGCGCACCACGGTGGGCACGGCCGTCGCGATGTCGTCGTCAACCGGGCAGACCGGGGCGTTCACCAGCGCGTTCAGCAACTGGCTCTTGCCCTGCTTGAACTCGCCGACGATCAGCACCCGGACGTTGGGATCGGCCAGTCGCTGCCGGGTCTGCTGCAACCGCCGGGCGAGATCGGGTCGCTTGTAGGCGGTGGTGGCTTTGAGTGCGAGGTCCACCAGCGCGACCGCATCAGGTAGCGCCACGCCGCTCCCCCTCCCGTTCGAAGCCTGCTTCTGACCCGGCCCGCTAGGTGCGCGCCCGGCCGGCCGCGATCGGCCGCCCGGCCGTCACGCCAAAGGGCCGGCCCCACCCCCGTACCGGGTGTGGAGCCGGCCGCTCGCGGAGGCTGCCGGGCGACGCGGACTCCGCGTCGCCCGGCAACCTCCCAGGCCTGCCGCTCAGGCTAGCGCGTGACTCTTTGATCTTGTGGGTCGCCGGTCTTCCCTCACCGGCTTGTGTTCAGTGGTGGACGTCGACGTTGTGGCTGTCGTCATAGCTGACGTCGTTGTGCGAGTTGACGTCGTCGTGGCTGTCGGTGTCCGAGTTGTCTTCGTAGCTGCGGTGCGAGCTGCTGTCGGTCTCGCTCTGGTCGGCGTACTGGTTCGCGTCGCCGTGGTCACCGGCCACGTTCACCGCGGTGTCGCCGTCACCGGAGTTGCGCACCGCGGTGGTGGTGTCGTTGTCCTCGTTGTGGCCGTAGGCATCGCCACCGATGGACACCGAGCCGCCGTCCCCGATGTGGGTGCGCCCGAGGTCGGCGGTGGTGGCGTCGCCGGAGCCGAACGCGGTGGTGTTGCCGTTGCCGGTGACCGCCTGGTTGTCGTCACCGATCACGTTGTGGTTCCCACTGGTGATCGTGCTGTCCCGGATGTCCCCGCCGGCGGCCACCGAGCCGTCCCCGGAGGCCACCACCGGGTCGTTGTCGATCACCTGGCTGAAGTCGCCGCCATCGGTGTCGATGTTCTGGTGGACCGAGTTGTCCAGGTAGGTGTTGTGCTCTTCGATGGTCGTGTAGTGGTTGGTGATGTAGTTGCGCAGGTAGCGGGACGGCTCGTCGTCGTGGTCGTCGTCGTGCGGCCGGGGGTAGTGCGAGCCGTGGTCGTCGTCGTCCGAGATCCGGTCGAGCGCGTCCTGCACGTCGTCACTGGACAGGTTGTAGAAGCCGCACTCGTGGAGGTAGTCCTCCGGGTCGGCCAGGAAGGCGGCCCGGGACTCGGGGTCCCGCAGCAGGTCGAGCAGCCAGTCCAAGAACGAGGTGGAAGTAGTCATCGGTGTGATCTCCTGGGGTCTCGTGCATCTGAGGGTGTCGAACTTGGTGATGCGGTCCGTGCTGCCGGGCAGGTGCTCCGGCGATGAGGCAAAAGCTATGGCCGTGGGTGCCCTGCGCCATCGGGGATCGGACAGGGTTCCGGCGGGCCGGCACTACGGGATGGGGCAATGGGCCGATTGGGGGATTGGGGGATCCCCTGCCCGACGCCCCGGGTCTCGCTGTGCGCACCTGGTCTGAGAAAGCTTCGGCGCCCCGTGAGACCGGGCTCACGCTAGCAGCTCGGCTATTCAGAGCAATCCCGATATGCGCCGGGTGGGGTCCCCCAGAAAGATGAACGGCAACCCGGGTAGAGCCGGTACGTGTCCGGATAGACGGCTCAATCGCGTCCTGGACATAGTGAAACCGGCGCCGTGACCTCGGTTTTCCCGAGATCGCGGCGCCGGCCGGGGTGGTGCGTGAGGCTGACCGGAAATAGACCCGATCAGTGGGTTTGAAACCGGTCAGTGGTGCGTCTCGTAGTCGTGGCTGTCGTCGTAGCTGACGTCGTTGTGGGACGCGACCTGGTCGTGGCTGTCGGTCTCCGAGTTGTCCTCGTAGTTGGTGTGCGTGCTGGTGTCCGCCTCGTGCTGGTCGGCGTACTGGGACGCGTCACCGTGGCTGCCCGCCGCGTTCACCGAGGTGTCCCCGTCGCCGGAGTTGTGCACCGAGGTGCGGGTGTCGTTGTCGGTGTTGCTGCCGACCGCGTCGCCGCCGATGGACACCGCGCCACCGTCGCCGATCCGGGTGTCGCCGAGGTCGGCG
>DATHIT010000618.1:0-7373 GCA_035489915.1 Pseudonocardia sp.
CGAGCTCATCCGGGTGCAGCTGGCCGCCGCCGCGAGCTCACCACAGCCGGCTCCGCTCGAGCAGCGGCTGACCGCGTCCGCGCTGATCGGCGCGTTGACCCAGCTGTTCATCCGGTGGCTGGACGGCTCGCTCGCGGTGACCCCCACCGAGCTCACCGACTACTGCGTCCGCCTACTGCTCACCTCGGTCCCGCTGGCCCGCCCCCAGACCCCGTGAGCTCGGCAGCCGCGACGCTCGGAGCGCGGCGCGGCGGACCTTGCCGGCGTCGTCGCGCAACGGCTCGGCGCTGCGCTCGAAGCTGGCCGGCACCTTGTACGGGGCCAGCTTGGCGCGGATGTGTTCGGTCAGTTCCTGGTCGGTGACTGAGCCGTCGTCGGTCTGCACGATGGCGTGCACCAGGTTGCCCAGGTCCTCATCCGGCAGCCCGATCACCGCCGAGGACAGCACCCGGGGATGCTCCTCCAACGCCGCTTCGACCTCGGCCGGATACACGTTCGCCCCGCCGACCAGGATCATGTCCTGCCGGCGGTCGGTCAGATAGAGGTAGCCGTCCGCGTCCAGCCGGCCCATGTCGCCGATCGACTCCCAGCCGTCCCTGGCGCGCGCGATGGCACCCAGGTACCGGTAGGTGCGGACCCCGGCCGGCGGGCGCTGCCACACCTCGCCGACCTCGCCCGGCGGCAGCGGCTGGAAGTCGTCGTCGGTGATCAGCAGCTCGCCGGAGGTGGGCCGGCCGACCGATCCGGGGCGGCGCAGCCAGTCCACCCCGTCGATCATGCACACCGCGAGCGACTCGGTCCCGCCGTACAGTTCGACGATCTTGCTGGGCTCGATCCAGGCCAGCCAGCCGCGTTTGACGTGCTCCGGGCACGGCGCGCCGACGTGCAGCAGGGTGCGCACCGAGGACAGCTCGGCGGCCGCCCTGACCTGCTCGGGCAGCCGCAGCATTCGGCCCATCAGGGTGGGCACCGCGTACAGCCAGCTGATGCGGTGCCGGCGGACCTGATCCAGCACGTCGGCCGCGTCGAACCGTTCCATCACCACCACGTGGCCGCCGTTGACCAGCGCGATGAGCGAGAACATGAACGGGGCGTTGTGGTAGAGCGGCGCGGTGACCAGGAACACCTCGTCCGGCCCGATGCGCAGCGCGTCAGACCGGGCGGTGATGGTCTCCATGGTGCCGGCGCCACCGGCGATGATGATTTTCGGGCGACCGGTGCTGCCGCCCGAGGTGGGGGCCTTCCAGGACGGCGGGGTGGCCGGCGGGAGCGGCTCGTCGGAGATCCTCGGGTCGGGCTCGAAGCCGGGTGGCAGCCACGGCCGGCCATCGCCGGGGTCCAGCCCGATCACCACCGGTGACCCGGCGACCTCCAGCAGCGCGGTCAGCTCGGCGGCGGGCAGCCGCGCGGACACCGGCTGCGGGATGGCGCCGAGCTTCCACACGGCCACCACCGCGACGTAGAACTCCGCGCTGTTCGGCAGCCCGATGGTGACCAGCGACCCGTGCCGCACACCGAGCCGGGCCAGTTGCCTGGCCAGTCGGTTGGCGCGGCGGGCCAGCTGGGCGCGGCTCAGGGTGAGCTCGCCGCAGGTCACCGCCGGGGCGTCCGGGTCGGCCTCGGCGAGGGCGTCCAACCCGGTGCCGACCGGGGTGCCGTCGGCGACCCCGTCACCGACTCCGTAGGCGCTGAGCGGGTAGTCGGTTCGGTCTGCCGGATCGTCGCCGGAGGGCTGGGAGGAGGTGACAGCGGCGTCGGTCGGCACGCCGTCCAGCATGCCCGCGAGCGGTGTGCCGCGCCCGCCGAGTGATCGCCAGGAGTGGGCCCCGGTTCTCGCCGACATCGCCGGCATCACAGTGCCGCGTCATGATCTCCCGGCGTACTTCGGGTATGTTGATGACAACGACCCGCACAGTTCTGCCTCGGGTCGGGTTCATTGTCGACCACCACGCGCCGCGACCAATCGGGTCTGCGCCGGGCAGGACGACCCTTCCACGTTCGGAGACTGCATGGCGGCCCGCCGCCCCCACCAAAGTTCTTCCATCGCGCCCGCCAGGTTCACTGAGCAGGCCGCTCCCACCCGTTCCACCGACTGGTCCGAGGCCGGCCGGTCGGCCAGCCGCGTTCCATCCGGCCGATCCAGCAACCGGTCCGGCTCTGGCCGGACGAACGGCACCCAGTCCGGTCGGTCCGCCAACCGGGCCCCCGTTGCCCGGCCGGACACCCGGGAACTACCCGCCGCCGGCGCACCCGCCTCGCCGCGCCCGGACCCTGCCGAGGCCGCGGCCGGGGCCGACGTCCCGACCGCGGAGACGTTCGATGAGCTCGGCGTGCCGAGCGCGCTGGTGCGGGCGCTGGCCGCCCAGGGCATCACCGCACCCCGGCCGATCCAGTCCGCCACCCTGCCGGACTCGCTGGCCGGGCGTGATGTGCTGGGCCGAGGCCGCACCGGCTCGGGCAAGACCTACGCCTTCGTACTGCCGGTGTTGGCCCGGTTGGCCGCGAGCCGGTCGCCGAGGAAGCCCGGCCGGCCCCGTGCGCTGATCCTGGCGCCCACTCGCGAGCTGGCCACCCAGATCGAGGCGGCCATCGCGCCGCTGGCCGCTGAGCTGAACCTGCGCACCCTCACCGTGTTCGGTGGCGTGGGAGCCAGCCCGCAGATCCGTGGCCTGCGCGCCGGGGTCGACGTGTTGGTTGCCTGCCCCGGCCGACTGGCCGACCACATCGGTGAGGGTTACGCCAACCTGGACTCGGTGGAGATCACCGTGCTGGACGAGGCCGACCACATGGCTGACCTCGGGTTCCTGCCCGTGGTGCGGCGGCTGCTGGACCAGACTCCGCGCGGTGGGCAGCGGCTGCTGTTCTCCGCGACACTGGACGCCGGAGTGGACGTGCTGGTGCGCCGGTACCTGTCCAACCCGGTCACCCACAGCGTCGACTCCGCGCTCTCCCCGGTCGCCGCGATGGCGCACCACGTGCTGCACATCCAGCGCGACGACCGGTTGCCGGTGCTGGTCGAGCTGACCGCCGCCCCGGGCCGCACCTTGGTGTTCACCCGGACCAAGTACGGCGCCAAGTCGCTCGCCCGCCGGCTCATCGCGGCCGGGGTGCCCGCCGTGGATCTGCACGGCAACCTCTCCCAGAACGCCCGCCAGCGCAACCTCTCGGCCTTCTCCGACGGCTCCGCGCCGACATTGGTGGCCACCGACATCGCCGCCCGGGGTATCCACGTCGACGACATCGCCCTGGTGATCCACGCCGACCCGCCGGTGGAGCACAAGGCGTACCTGCACCGCTCCGGGCGGACCGCCCGTGGCGACGCATCCGGCACGGTCATCACCCTGATGACCGACGAGCAGGCCAGCGAGGTGCGTGACCTGACCCGTCGGGCCGGCATCAAGCCGACCACCAGCCGGGTCCGCCCGGGTGACCAGCTGCTCGCCCAGCTCGCACCGGGCGAGCGCACGTTCGTCCAGCCGTCGGCCGCGCCGGCACCGGACCGCGGTTCCGGCGGTTCCGGTTCCCGGGGCGGATCGAACCGGGGCGCCGCCGGCGGCAACGGTTCCCGAACTGGCGGCCCGAGGCGCGGCGGTCGGGGCCGAAGCTCCGGTACAGCCGCGCAGTCGCGCCGGCCCCGCCGGCAGGCCAGCTAGCAGGCTCTCTGGTGGCGGGCACCGCTTCGGCGGTGCCCGCCACCTTTCGCGAGGTGCTCAGCCAGCGCCACCCGCCAACTCAGCGGTAGCAGTAGGAGTCGGACGAGGCGTCGCCGCCCTGCAGCCGGACCTGGTGGGTGCGCAGCCCGCGCCACACCTCGCCCTGCGGGAAGAACTTCTCGTCCACGCTCAGCCCGCCGGTCGGGTCGGCGTCCAGCTTGGCCGCCCAGGCGCCCACACCGTCCGGGTAGAACTGGTCGTCCCAGGAGCCGTACAGCGAGTTGGTCAGGTACACCCGCTGGCCGTCCCGGCTGACCTCCACCATCTGCGGGCCGCCGGCCAGCGGCAGGTCCGGCGCGGCCGGGTGGGCGGCGCGGCGCACGATGCCGCCCAGGTGCACCGAGCCGATCTCCTTGGGGTTGGCCGGGTCGGACACTTCGTACTGCTTGAGCTCACCGGTGCCCCAGCAGGAGACGTAGAGCCGCTGGTCGTCCACGGACAGGTTGATGTCGGTGATCAGCGGAGGAACCGCCTTGAACGGCTTGAGCGCGGGCGGCAGGTCGTCCTCGTCGGCCGGCTCGGCCGGGATGGTGATGGCCTTCTCGGCGGCCCAGTTGTCGCCGTCGCGGTACCAGCGCCAGATCGACGCGGACAGGTCGGCGGTGGAGATCACCACGCCGACGAAGCCCCAGGAAGCGTCCGGGTCGTGCGCCGGGCGCAGCTCAAGCACCATCTGGTGCTCCGCGCCGAAGTCGATCTCCTGCTGGTGCACCCCCTTGGCCAGGTCCCAGAAGTGCAGCTTGTGGCCGTACTTGTTGCCCAGCAGCAGCTCCGGGTTGATTCCGTCCTCGATCATCGACGGGGTGCCCCACTCGCTGGTGATCAGGGTGTTTTGCTGCAGATGCCACCAGGCGTCGTAGGCCAGGTGCTGCGGGCCCCGGTCGGTTTCCCAGGCACCCAGCACGTCGAAGGTGTTGTGGTCCAGCAGGGCGATCCCGCCGGGACCGTCGTTGCCGTGCGCGCCACCCAGGCAGGACAGGAAAATGCCGTCCGGGCCGCAGTGCAGGGTGTGCGGGCGGGAGTAGCCGGCCTTGTTGCCCAGCTCGTCGGCGGTGATCGTCTTGATCAACTTGGGCTGGGTCGGGTCCGGTTGGGTGTCGTAGACGTGGATGTTCGAGCTGCGCAGCCCGGGCAGCAGCAGGTAACGGCGCTGCAGGCCGTCGGTGCCGTGGTCGTGTCCCTCGTGCATGAGTGCGCTGGAGCAGGCGTTCCAACCGAAATGGTGCAGCTCGTCGCCCTTGGTGGGCAGGTCGGTCCAGCCGACGATCTCGCCGTAGCGCGACGAGCTCGGGTCGACATCAAGCACGGTGAGCGCGTCCGGCTTCTCCCCGGCCCGGTCGAAGGCGACCACGTAGGCGAGCTTCTCGGCCGGGGCCGCGGCTGCGTCACCGGGGCTGCGGTAGAACGTCGGATCGGTGTGTGGGGGCATGCTGGTGCTCCTCAGAGTTCGTTGGTTCATGGCGCTCGGCGCGCTGAGGGCTCGGTCGGGCGGGATGTTCAGCGACAACCGCAGGCGCAAACCCGGAGCAGATCGACGTGTATCCGGTGCACAAGCATCGCGCCGGGGCCCATGTCGTCACCCAAGCAGCGACGGTTCCCGACGACTACGTGACGTGACGCAGGTCACATTCTACTCACACTGCGGGGCTTCACGCGAGGAGGTGGCGGGGGCCTTGCCGCTGCGTCGAGCTCCTTGTGGAGCTCCGGCAAGGCCCCCGCGCCGCGCTGGCGTCGAGTTGTCGGAACGATCACCAGACGCGGAGTTCAGGTGCGACCAGCCGGACCGCGGGTCTGACGCATCGCCGGGAGGTCGCTGTTGCAAGCTATTTGCAACTTAGTGCGTGGCGCGGGAGGATGCCAGTCCCGGCGCGCTGCGATGAGGCCGCGCCGATCGGCACGCGCGGTGCAGGGGGCCGCGCGTTCCGGGCATGGCTGGCTGGTCGTGCGGGGTGGTCAGCCAGCTGGCCCTGGGCTCCGCACGGCCCGTTCCGGCCGGTTTCCTCCCGGAAACGGGTCCGGCCGGCCAGGCTTTGTCGGCCTGGCCGGCCGGAATTGGCCGATCGCTCAGATGTCGGCGGTCTCCAGGTCCTCGCCGGTGCCCCGGATCGGGAGCGTGGTGAAGATGCCCGGCGGCTCGCGCCACGGATCGGTCGCGCCGCCGTTGCCCGCCGCGTGGATCGCCCGCCAGACCCGCTCCGGGGTGCACGGCATGTCTACGTGCCGCACGCCCAGGTGGGAGAGCGCGTCGACCACCGCGTTCTGCACCGCCGGGGTCGCCCCGACGGTGGCCGCCTCGCCGATGCCCTTGGCGCCGAGCGCGTTCAGCGGGGTCGGCGTCTCGGTGCTGGCCACCTCGTAGGGCGGCAGGTCGGCGGCGGTGGGCACGGTGTAGTCGGCGAGGGTGGCGGTGGTCGGGTTGCCGTCCGCGTCGAACCGCACGTGCTCCCACAGCGCCTGCGCGATGCCCTGGGCGATCCCGCCGTGCTGCTGGCCGCGCACGATCAGCGGGTTGAGCACCCGGCCGCAGTCGTCCACCGCGAAATGCCGGATCGGCCGGACGAACCCGGTGTCCAGGTCGATCTCGACCACCGCGACGTGGCTGCCGAACGGGAACGTGGGGCCGCCCTGGTCGATGTCCAGCTCGGCGGCCAGCGGGGTGCCCGCCTCGGCGGCAGCGGTGGCCAACCGGGCCCAGCTGAGGGTCCGGTCCGGCACGCCGGCCACCCCGACGTCGCCGTCGTCGGTGACCTGGATGTCCTCCACCGAGGCTTCCAGTAGCTCGGCGGCCAGCTCGCGGGCCTGCTCCAGCACCTTGCCGGCCGCCGCGTGCACCGCGGTGCCGCCCAGCTGCAGCGAGCGGGAACCGCCGGTGCCCCCGCCGCGCGGCACGACCGCCGTGTCCGCCTGCACGAACTTGATCGACTCGATCGGGATGCCGAGCTGGTCGGACACCAGCATGGCGAACGAGGTGGCGTGCCCCTGGCCGTGCGCGGAGGTGCCCACCGAGGCAGTGGCCGTGCCGTCCTCGTGCACGGTCACCGAGCCCCACTCCTGCGCCCCGCCACCGGCGGTGATCTCCACGTAGCTGGCCAACCCGATGCCCAGCACCCGGCGCGCGCCGGACGCGCGGCGGCGTTCCTGCTCCGCGCGCAGCCCGGCGTAGTCGGAGATGCGCAGCACCTCGTCCAGTGAGTGGAGGTAGTTGCCGCTGTCGTAGGTGGTGCCGACGACGGTCTGGTAGGGGAACTCCTCCGGGCGCGGGAAGTTCCGCCGACGGATCTCCGCCGGGTCGATGCCCAGCTCGACCGAGGCCAGGTCGATCACCCGCTCCAGGAGCGCACTGGCCTCCGGGCGGCCGGCGCCTCGGAAGGCGCCCACCGGGGTGGTGTTGGTCAGCGCCACCGCGACGTCGTAGCCGAGCTTGGGGATCCGGTACACCCCCTGGGCCATTGCGTAGCTCGGGCCCATGGCCAGCGCGCCACCGAAGCCGGCGTACGCCCCGGAGTCGCCGATGACCCGGATCCGCAGCCCGGTGATCGTGCCGTCGCGGCGCAGGCCCAGCTCCGCGTACTGCACCATGGCCCGCCCGTGCGGCATGCCGATCAGGTTCTCCGAACGGGTTTCCGACCACTTGACCGGACGGTTCAGCTTGCGCGCGGC
>DATHIT010000619.1:0-17669 GCA_035489915.1 Pseudonocardia sp.
CGGCTCGCCCTCGTAGCGGACCACCCCGTCGGCCAGCACCGGGGTGTCCTGGTGCTCCAGGCCGACCGCGTTGCTCCCCGGCACGTCGGCGGCGGTGAGTACGGCGGACACACCGGGCACCTTCAGCGCCTCGGTGATATCGATGCCGGCGATCCGGGCGTGCGGGTGCGGGCTGCGCAGCGTCACCCCCCAGACCATGTCGTCGTGCCACAGGTCGCTGGAGTAGGCGAACTCGCCGGTCACCTTGAGCGTGCCGTCCGGCCGGAGTGGGCTGTCCCCGATTCGCCCGGCGGTGTGCTGAGACTCCCGACTCAGTGTGCTGGGAGCCCCGACTCGCGGGAAGTTCATCACCGGCCGGCCTTTCGGAGCAGGGTTCGGTGGACGGCGGTCGTGGCGCGGGCCAGGGCGTCCTCGTCCATGCCGAGGACGTGGTCTCGTTCTACGACGGGGCGGCCGGCGACCAGCAGGAGGTCCAGTGGGGGCGGGGAGCCGAGGACCAGGGCGGCCACCGGGTCGGCGATGTCGGCGTGGGCCATGCCGTCGATCCGCCAGAGCGCCAGGTCGGCCTGCTTGCCCGGTTCCAGTGAGCCGATCTCGTCGGTGCGGCCCAGTACCGCGGCGCCGTCCAGGGTGGCCATCTCCAGGGCATCCCGGACGGTGAGCGCCTGGGGGCCGCCTTTGGCGCGGGCGAACAGCAGCGCGTGCCGGACCTCCTCGAGCAGGCTGCCGGCCTCGTTGCTGGCCGCGCCGTCCACCCCGAGGCCCACCGGCACGCCGGCCGCGCGCAGGTCGGCCGACCGGGCGATGCCGGCGCCGATCCGGGCGTTGGACGACGGGCAGTGCGCCACGCTCGTCCCGGTCTCGCCGATCCGCTTGACCGCCGCGTCGCTCAGGTGGATGGCGTGCGCGAACCACACGTCCGGGCCGGTCCAGCCCAGGTTCTCCGCGTACTCCAACGGGGTGCACTCGTACCGCTCCCGGCAGAAGTCCTCCTCGTCCAGGGTCTCCGCCAGGTGGGTGTGCAGCCGCAGACCGCGGCCGCGGGCCAGCTCGGCGGCGTCGCGCATCAGCTCGGCGGTCACCGAGAACGGCGAGCAGGGCGCGATCGCGATGCGCAGCATGGAGCCCGGTGACGGGTCGTGCCAGCGGTCCACCGCCTCGGCGGAGGCGGCCAGCACCGCGTCCCGGTCCTCCACCACCTCGTCCGGCGGCAGCCCACCGGCGCTGCGGCCCAGGTCCATCGAGCCGCGGCACGGGTGGAACCGGACGCCCACCGCGCGAGCCGCGTCGATCTCCGCGGCCAGCAGGTCGCCGCCGCCCCGGGGGAACACGTAGTGGTGGTCGGTGCTGGTGGTGCAGCCCGTGCGGGCCAGCCAGGACAGGGCGCCACTGGCGGCGGTGTGCACCGCGTGCTCGTCGATCCCGGCCCACACCGGGTACAGCTCGGTGAGCCAGCCGAACAGCGTCTCGTCCACCGCCAGGCCGCGGGTGGCCCACTGGTAGAGGTGTTGGTGGGTGTTCACGAACCCCGGGGTGATCAGGCAACCCCGGCCGTCCACCACGGTGGCACCCTCCGGCCGGGGGCCCGCGCCGGGGCCGACCGCGGTGATCCGGTCGCCCTCGACCACCACGTGGCCGCCGGCGTACTCGGCCCGGCCGCCGTCCATGGTCACCACGTGGGCACCCTCAAGCACGTACGAGCTCATCGCGTTTCCCCCTGCTCAGCCGCCGCCATACGAACGGTGTCGATGCGTGCTCCGCTAGCGCTCCGCACGGTGTCGATGCGTGCTCCGCTAGCGCTCCGCACGGCGTCCAGGATCTTCTCGTAGCCGGTGCACCGACACAGATTTCCGGCCAGCGCCTCGCGGATCTCCGGGTCCGACGGCTTCGGGCAGCGGCGCAGCAGGTCATGCGTGCTGACCAGCAGCCCCGGCGTGCAGAACCCACACTGCACCGCCCCGCACTCCAGGAACGCCCGCTGCACCGGGTGCAGCTCGCCCTCCGGCGCCTCGTCGGCCAGGCCCTCCACGGTGCGCACCTCACGCCCGCCGACCTGCCCGGCGGCGACCAGGCAGGCGCACACCGGCAGCCCGTCCAGGTAGACCGTGCACGACCCGCATTCGCCCTGCTCGCAGGCGTTCTTCGAGCCGGCCAACCCCATCCGCTCGCGCAGCACGTAGAGCAGGCTCTCGCCCTCCCACACGTCGTCCACGACGTGCTCCACACCGTTCACCGTGGTGTTCACCCGCATGGCTCAGGCCGCCTTCCGGTAGTCGTTCCAGGCCCAGGTCGCGGCGCGGCGGGCCAGCACGCCGAGGGAGTGCCGGCGGTAGGCCGCGCTGCCCCGCACGTCGTCGATCGGCGCGGTCGCGGCGGCCACCCGCTCGCCGAACGCCCTGGCCAGCGAGTCCGGCAGCACGCCCCGGGACTCCCACAGCCCGGCCGCGTCCAGCTCACCGGCCAGGAACGCCTCGGCCTCCGGCGCCCGCCGCGGCGTCGGTGCGGCGGAGCCGATGCCGGTGCCCACCGCCCGGCGGTCCGGGTGCAGCGCCAGCCCGAAGGCGGCCACCGCGATCACCATGGCGTTCCGGGTGCCGATCTTGCAGAACTGCTCGGGGCCAGCGGCCGGGGCGATCAGCACGGCGGCGATCAGCTCGTCGGCGGCCAGCGCGTTGCGCTTCACCCCGGTGTAGAACTCGGTGATCGGCAGGTAACGGACGCCCCGGGCGACTGAGGCCACCTCCACCACCGCGTCGGCGGCCAGCAGCGACGGGTGCGAGTCGCCGGCCGGGGACGCGGCGCCCAGGTTGCCGCCGACGGTGCCCCGGTTGCGGATCTGCGGGGAGCCGACCGTGCGCGCGGCCATGGCCAGCCCGGGCAGCAACCCACCCAGCTCGGTGATCACCCGCGCGTAGCTGACCCCGGCGCCCAGCCGTACCTGGCCGTCCTGGTGGGTCCAGTCCCGCAGCTCGAGCACCCGGGTCAGGTCCAGCAGCGCGGGCGGGCGGCGGTGGTCGAAGTTGAGCTCGACCATCACGTCGGTGCCGCCGGCGATGGGCACCGCGTCGGGGTGCTCGGCGCGGGCCGCCAGGGCGTCCGCCCAGCTGGTGGGTTGCAGGAATTCCATCTCGCGCTCCTCGATGCGATCCAGGCCGCCGCGCGGCGACGCACGGCTGCGGTCGCGGCTCCCACCGAGTACAGCCGCCTGCGCGGTTGGGCAGTAGCGGCCGGCCACACGAAACCGGGGCGCGATCGCCACCCCAGGTTGTAGTTTCCTCCAATGTTGGTTCGGGAGCTGCTCGCGGTGCCCGAATTGAGACTTCGGTTGCTCGCCGGCCAGGACGCCGCGCTGGACCGGCCGGTGCGCTGGGTCTACAGCACTGACCTGGGCAGTCCCGGCCGCTACCTGTCCGGCGGGGAGCTGGTGATCAGCGGTCTGGTGTGGCGGCACGAGCCGGCGGACAGCGAGCGGTTCGTGGCCGAGATCGCCTCGGCCGGCGCCGCCGCGCTGGCCGCCGGCGAGGCGTTCCACCACGGCATCCCGGAGGACGTGGTGCAGGCCTGCCAGCGGCACCGGGTGGTGCTGCTCGCGGTGCCCGTGGACGTGTCGTTCAGCGCCGTCACCGAGCACGTGATCAGGTCGGTGACGGCGGCCCGGACGGATCGGCTGTCCGCCCGGCTGGGCCGGCAGCGGCAGCTGCTCACCGCGGTCGCCGGCGGCATGGGGCTGGACGAGCTGACCGCGCAGGTGTCCGAGGCGATCGGGCTGACCTGCCGGGTGCTCACCGCCACCGGGCGGGCCATCGTGCCCGGGCCGGCCCCGCTCCCGGACGCCGACGTCAACCGCATCGTGCGCGGCTTCCTCACCGCGGACCGGCTGCCGGCCACCGTCCCCGGCCGGCCGGCGTTCTCGGTGTTCCCGGTGGGACCGGCCCTGGACCAGCGGCTGACCTACTGGTTCGCCGTGGTGGAGGGCGCATGGCCGGGCTGGGAGCCGGACGTGCTGGACGCGGTCGGCGAGCTGGTCGCGATCGCCGCGCTGGACCGGGCCCGGCGCACCGAGGGCTGGCGGGTGGCCAGGGACATCGCCGACGACGCGGTCGGGCTGGTAGCGGCCGGCGGCGGGGGGCGGCCGGAGACGCTGCAGCGATTACGCCAGGCCGGGCTGAACCCGGAACGACCGGTGGCGGTGGCGGTGGCCGGTTTTGTGGACCGCACCGACCTGACCGAGGTGGCCCGTTCGTTGCTGGACGACGCCGCCGCGCACCTGGGCGCACCGGTGGTCGGCACCACCCATGACGGGCTGGCGGTGGCGCTGCTGCCCGCCGCCCCCGCGCCGGGCGGGCCGGACCCGCTCGACCTGCTGCGCGCCGCGCTGGCCCGGCTGGAGCCCGGGCTGGGCACGGCGAGGCTGACCGTCGGATTGAGCCGCCCGTCCGGCGCCGAGGCGCTGTCCGGCGCGCTGCGCGAGGCCCGGCATGCCCGTGAGCTGGCCCGGCTGCGTTCCGGGGCCCTCACCGTTGTGGCCGACGCCGAGGTCACCTCGCACGTGGCGTTGCTGGCCGCGGTGCCGGACGACGTGCGGCACGCCTTCGCCGCCCGGGTACTGGACCCGGTGCTGGAGTACGACGCGCGCAACAGCGCCGGGCTCTACCAGACACTGGAGGCGTTCCTGGACTGCTCAGGTTCCTGGAGCAAGGCCGCCGCCCGGCTGCACCTGCACATCAACACCGTCCGCTACCGGATCGGCCGGGTGGAGGAACTCACCGGCCGCGACCTGAGCCGCTTCGAGGACCGGGTCGACGTCTTCCTCGCGCTGCGTTCCCGGTAACTAGTGCCCGTTGGATGCGTAGAAGGTGGCGATGTGCCGCTCGACCAGTGCGGTGGCACCGGAGGAGTCGCCTGCCTCGATCGCGTCCACGATCGCGTGGTGCTGATCGGCGAGCGCGTTCGCGGTGGCCCGCCAGTCCGACAGCGACTCGAACACGGCCAGCATCTCCCGGCGCACCGCGTCCCGCAGCGCCCGCATCAGCGTGCCCAGCAGCGCGTTGCCGCTCATCTCCGCGATCGAGACGTGGAAGCCGGTGTCCAGCTCGTTGAACTGCTCATAGCTGATCTCGGGCTGCCGCATGGCCAGCACCATCGAGCGCAACCGGGCGACGTTCTCGGCGCCGGCGTGCACCGCGGCCTCGGACACCGCCCACCGCTCCAGCTGAACCCGGACCTCCACCACCTCGCGCTGGGTGAACCGGGAGAGCGCCAGGTGCAGCCGCAGTAGGTTCGCCAGCGCTTCGGTGCCCTCGCCCCGGACCACCGAGCCGGCCGCCGGCCCGGACCCGACGCCGGCGCTGACCACGCCCAACGCCTCCAGTACCCGCAGCGCCTCGCGCACCCCGGCCCGGCTCACTCCCAGGTAGTCGGCCAACTCGCGCTCACCGGGCAGCCGGTCGCCGGCGGACAACCGCCCGTCCAGGATCTGCTGCTCGATCTGCGCCAGCACGTGCTCGTGGGTGCGCAACCGACGGACGGGCTGCCACCCGGTCTCGGCGGTCTCGGACATCGTCAGGCTCCCCGCTGCACTCACTGCGACGACTTGTGGTCTGACCATAGTCGACGCTACCTGCGGCGATTGCCCCCGAGGTCACCCGCTCGGGGGCGGTCGCTGTGATCCGCAACGCGGTCACGGCACCATCCAGCCCAGTACCGGGGTGGACTGCAGGTAGACCAGCAGGCACATCAGCGGCAGCAAGATCAGCGTCGCGACCAGCACCCGGCGCAGCAGGTCGCCCTCCTTGCCGGCCAACCCGACGGCGCTCGCCCCGATCGCCAGGTTCTGCGGGCTGAGCATCTTGCCCAGCACGCCGCCGCTGGTGTTGCCCGCCGCCGCCAGCAGCGGTGACATGCCGGTGTGCTGCGCGGCGCTGACCTGCAGCAGCCCGAACAGCGAGTTGGAGGAGGTGTCCGAGCCGGTGACCGCGGTGCCGAACCAGCCGAGTACCGGGGACAGCAGCGCGAACAACCCGCCGGCGCCGGCCAGGAACTGCCCGAGCGTGGCGGTCTGCCCGGACAGGTTCAGCACGTAGGCCATCCCGAGCACCGAGACCACGGTGACCATGGCACCGCCGAGCTGGCGCAGCGTCCCGCCGTAGCACCGCCCGCCCTCGGCTGGGGTGAGCCCGAGAATGATCACCGACAGCAGACCGGCGACGAACAGCACCGTTCCGCTGTTGGCCAGCCAGTCGAACTTGAACGTGGCCAGGCTCAGCGGCTTGCCCGCCTCGGTCAGCACGTGCACCCCAGGCCAGCCGAACGACTTCGTCACCGAACCCAGCGCCGCCGCCACCGGAGGCAGCGCCACCAGCGCGAACAGCACGATGATCACGCCGTACGGGGCGAATGCGCGCAGCACGTCGGCGCGCCGGTCAGAGCTAGCCAGGTCGGTCGAAGCCGCGCCCGGTCCGCCCCCCGACTCCGACCGAGCCGCGCCCGGTCCGCCTCCCGCCGCCACCGCCAACCCAGGCTCGCCGCCGGCCTCCTGAGCCGCCGCGGTACGTGCGCCGCCGGCCGGCCGCCACCGGCGCACCAGCAGCAGCACGCAGCCCGCGCACACCAACGAGGCGACGATGTCGGCCAGCTGCACCGGGCCGTAGTTCGCCATCAGGTACTGGGTGATGCCGAAGGTGAGGCCGCTGACCAGCGCGGCCGGCCAGGCTTCGCGCAGTCCCCGCCGCCCGTCCAGCAGGCCGAGCAGCACGAACGGCACGATCACCGCCAGGAACGGGACCTGCCGGCCGGTCATCGCCGCCACGTCGTCCAGCGGCAACCCGGTGATCCGGGACAGGGTGATCACCGGCAGGGCGACCGCGCCGTAGGCCACCGGCGCGGTGTTCGCCACCAGCGCCACGGTGGCCGCCTTCAACGGCGGCAGGCCGAGCGCGACCAGCATGACCGCGCAGATCGCCACCGGCGCGCCGAACCCGGCCAGCGCCTCCAACAGGGCTCCGAAGGCGAACGCGATGATGATCGCCTGGACCCGGAAGTCGTCGCTGACCGAGGCGAAGCTGCGCCGCAGCACGTCGAAATGCCCGGACGCCACGGTCATCCGGTAGATCCAGATCGCGTTGACCACGATCCACATCGCCGGGAACAGGCCGAACGCGACGCCCTCGGCCGCCGAGGAGAACGCCTGCCCGGTAGGCATCCGGTACACCAGCATCGCCACGACCAGCGAGGCGGCCAACCCGATCAGCGACGCGCGCCAGGCACGCACCCGGAACACCCCGAGCAGGACGAACAACAGCAGCAGCGGCAGCGCCGCCACCAGCGCCGACCAGCCAAGGCTGCCGCCAACAGGAGCAATGGGCTGTTGAAACATGCGAACCTCACCGTTGAGGGCTGGGAACCCTGTGAGTGGTATTGGTCGCTATAGCGACCAATACCACTCACGGGTTCTGAGCTGCTAGAAGACTGGGGTTTCGGTGTAGGTGCCGAAGACGTGGCGGAGTGCGCCGGTGATCTCGCCCATGGACAGGTGTGCCTTGACCGCCTCGATGGTGGCCGGCATCAGGTTGGCGTCGTTGTCCCGCGCGACCTCGACCAGCGCGGTCAGAGCGGCCTCGGCGCGGCGCGGGTCCCGGTCGGCGCGGATCTGCTTGAGCCGGCGGATCTGCCGGTCCTCCGACTCCGGGTCCAGCTGGTGCGTCTCGATCTTGGCGTCCGGCTCGGTGTCCACGTTCTTGTTCACGCCGATCACCGGCCGGTCGCCGCTCGCCTTGCGGCGGGCGAAGTCGTACGCGGTGTCCGAGATCTCCCGCTGGAAGAAGCCCTGCTCGATGGCCGCGACCACGCCGCCGAGCTCCTCGATCTTCTCGAAGTACTCCTCGATGCCGTGCTCGAGCTCGCTGGTCAGCTTCTCCACGTAGTAGGAGCCGCCCAGCGGGTCGATCACGTTCGGCACGTTGGTCTCGTCCGCGATGATCTGCTGAGTGCGCAGGGCCACCTTCATGGCCTGCTCGCTGGGGATCGTGTACGCCTCGTCCAGCCCGTTGGTGTGCAGCGACTGGGCGCCGCCGAGCACCGCCGAGAGCGCCTGCAGCGCGGTGCGCACGATGTTGTTCAGCGGCTGCGGCTTGGTCAGCGTGGCGGCCGCCGTCTGGGCGTGGAACCGCAGCCGCATGGACTGCGGGTTCTGCGCGCCGTACCGGTGGCGCATCATCTTGGCGTAGTAGCGGCGTACCGCGCGGAACTTGGCGACCTCCTCGAACAGGTCGGCCTGGCTGACGAAGAAGAAGGACAGCCGGGGCGCGAAGGAGTCCACGTCCACCCCGGCGGCCACCACGTCGTCCACGTAGGCGCGGGTGATCGCCATGGTGAAGGCGATCTCCTGCAGGGCGTTCGCGCCGGCCTCGCTGATGTGGTAGCCGGAGATGTTCACCGGGTTGTACCGGGCCATCCGCCCAGCGCAATAAGTGATCGTGTCCCGCACAATGCGCATGCTCGGGCGGATCGGGAAGATCCACTCCTTCTGCGCGACGTACTCCTTGAGGATGTCGTTCTGGATCGTCCCGGACAGCTTGTTCAGGTCCAGGCCCCGCTGCTCCGCGACCGCGACATACATCGCCAGCAGGATCCAGGCCGACGGGTTGATGGTCAGGGAGACGCTGATCCGCTCCAGGTCGATGCCGTCGAACAGCGCGTCCATGTCCGGCAGCGTGTCGATCGCCACGCCCTCCCGGCCGACCTCGCCGAGGCTCATCTCGTCGTCGGAGTCCAGCCCCATCAGGGTGGGCATGTCGAAGTCCACGGACAGCCCGGTCTGGCCCTGCGCGATCAGGTACCGGAACCGGCCATTGGTCTCCTCGGCCTGCCCGAAACCGGCGATCTGGCGCATCGTCCAGGTCCGCCCCCGGTACATGGTCGGGTACGGCCCCCGGGTGTACGGGTAGCGGCCGGGCAGCCCGATCTCGTCCCAGTCCGCCGGCAGGTCGGCCGGGGTGTAGACGCGCTGCACCGGGGCGCCGCTGCCGGTGCGGTACTCCTCGCGGGACTCCGGCTGCCGGGCGGTGAACGCGGCCAGCTCGTTGGCCTCCCAGTCGGCCAGCTCCGCCGTCACCGCCTTGACCAGGTCTTCTGTCGTCAACTCAGGTTTCATGACGCTCCCATCACGTCGAGTTGCGCGCTCTCGCCGAGCAGGCGGCGGGCGGCGTGCAGTGGGTCGGTGGTCAGCTCGGCGACCCGGTCCACCTCCCGGTCGAACTCCGGTTGCCCGGCGCGCAGCCGGTCCAGCACGATCTCCTCGGCCATCCAGCGGATCCGGGTGGCCGCGGTGCGCTTCAACCGCCGGTCCAGCTCACCGGAGCGGGACATCCAGCCGCGGTGCGCGTCGAACCGGCCGGCCAGTTCCTCGACGCCCTCGCCGGTGGCGGCCACGGTGCGCTGGATCGGCACCTCCCAGTCCCCCTGGCTCCCGCGCCCCAGGCGGAGCATGTCGCGCAGCTCGGCGTAGGCCTTCTGCGCGCCGTCCCGGTCGGCCTTGTTCAACACGTGCACGTCAGCGATCTCCAGCAGCCCGGCCTTGATCGCCTGCACGTCGTCGCCCATGCCCGGCACGCTGACCACCGCGACGGTCTGCGCCGCGCTGATCACGTCCACCTCGGCCTGCCCGACGCCCACCGTCTCCAGCACGACAACGTCCTTGCCGGCCGCGTCCAGCACCGTGATCGCATCCAGCGTGGCCCGGGACAGCCCGCCCAGCGCGCCCCGGGTGGCGATGGAGCGGATGAACACCCCGGTGTCGCCGGACAGCGCGGACATCCGGATCCGGTCGCCCAGGATGGCCCCGCCGGTGAACACGCTGGACGGATCCACCGCGAGCACGCCGACGGTGCGGCCGGCCCGGCGGTAGTGCGCGGTCAGCTCGGCGACCAGGGTGCTCTTGCCGCTGCCGGCCGCACCGGTGACGCCGATGATGTGCGCGTGCCCACCAGCCCGGTGCAGCTCGGCGAGCTCGTCGGCCACGCCGTCGCTGCGCCGCTCGATCCGGCTGATCATGCGGGCGATCGCGGCGGTCTCCCCGGCACGTACCCGCTCGACCCGGTTCACCGCTCGGCCCTCGCGTTGAGTGACCGCAGCAGGTCCCGGTCGTCGATCACCCGACGGGCCTTGAACTCGGTGCGCTCGAAGGTTCCCTGCCCCACCGGAACCACCGTCGCGCCCACCCCGAGCACCCGGCGCAGCCGCTCGGACAACCCCGAGGCCCACCCGTCCAGCCGTTGCCCCGGCTGGTGCTCGACCTGCACCACCAGCGAGTCCATCGCCTCCACCCGGCTGATCACGATGCGGTGCTCGCCGCCGTAGCCGGGGTCGGACATCACCACCTCGTCGATGGCGCTCGGGTAGATGTTCTCGCCGCGCACGATGAACATGTCGTCGATCCGGCCGTAGATGCCGCGGGGCAGGAACGGGTAGGTGCGGCCGCGCGCGGCGTCCGGTGCCTCCCACCGGGTCAGGTCGTTGGACAACAGCCTGATCATCGGCTGACTGGTCCGCTCCAGCGTCGTGTAGACCGGCGTGCCCTCACCGCCGTACGGCACCCGGCGCAGCGTCGACGGGTGGCAGACCTCGGTGTAGACCAGGTCCTGCCAGCACAGCACGCCCGGCTCGTCGGACCCGGCGCCCAGGTGCATCCACGGGCTCACCTCGGCCATCGAGCCGGAGTCGTAAACCTGGGCGCCGAAGGCGGTCTCGATGCGGCCCCGGATGGACGGGATGCTGGCGCCCGGTTCGCCGGAGAAGAACAGCTTGCGCAGCCCCAGCTCAGCCGGGTCCACGCCCTGCTCCCGGGCCACCTCGGCGAGGCGCAGCGCGTAGGACGGCGTGCCGTAGAAGACCGTGACGCCCATCTGGCGCATCCACAGCACGGTGCGCGCGGTCTGCCCGGCGACGCCCGCGCCGAACGGGAAGACCCGGGCACCGAGGCGTTCCGCACCGATGTAGGCGCCCCAGGAACCCCAGTACAGGCTCAACGGCGAGCCGACCAGCACCGTGTCGTGCGGCCGGATGCCCATCGCCCACATCACCCTGGCGTGCGCGTTGGCCACGCTCCGCCAGTCCCGCTCGCTGATGCCGAACGCGGTCGGCCGGCCGGTGGTGCCGGAGGTGCCGTTGATGTGCTTGACCTCGTCAGATGGCACGCACAGGTAGCTGCCGAACGGCTCGTGTGCCGCCTGGTCGGCGCGCAGCTCCTCCTTGCGCACCACCGGGACCCGCTCGAAGTCCGCCAGCGAGCGGATGTCGTCCGGGTGCAGGCCCGCGTCGCCCCACTTGCGCCGGTAGAACGGCGAGCGGTCCCATGCGTAGGCCATCACCTGGCGGATTCGGCCCAGGATCGCCTCGTCGCGTTGCTCGGCCGGCATCGTCTCCCGCTGAGGGAACCAGTGCCGCTGCTGCTCCGGTGGGCGGTACCCCTCGTCGTAGCTGGGCGGCCAGCTCCACTGCTCCAACACGGCGCTGTCGGGGGTGGGCAGGGCGACCGGGCGGGCCATCAGACGACGACCGGACGGTCGGCGGCGGCGGTACGGATCGCTGCGACGATGGTCTCCGGGGTGGTGTCCTGCCCGAGCACGTCGGCCACGCCCATCTGCCTCAGCGTCTGCTCGTCCTCCTCCGGCATCACCCCGCCGGCCACCACGGCGAATCCGACCGGCTCGGGGAGCCCGTCCAGCACCTGGTAGAGCTTGCGGAAGATCGGCAGGTGCGCGCCGGAGAGGATGCTCACCCCGAGTACGTCGACGTCCTCCTGCACGGCGGCCTCGACCACCTGCTCAGGCGTGCGGTGCAGCCCGGTGTAGATCACCTCCATGCCGGCGTCGCGCAGCGTGCGCGCGACCACCTTCACCCCTCGGTCGTGCCCGTCCAGACCGAGCTTCGCCAGCATCACGCGGATCGGCTCCTGCCGTGCCGACATAAGTCACCGCCTCGTTGTGGTAGATCCGTGCTGTGGTCTGACCATAGAGTGATGTGACTCGGCCAACAAGGGTCGATACCGGGAAAACGGGAACCCTGAGCGCGAATCAAAGGAACGGGATGCCAATGGCCGTTGCGCGTACCTCCGAACAGCTCAACGCGCGCCGAGAGGGCCAGCTGGGCCGGATCACCCTGAACCGGCCGAACTCGATCAACGCGTTGACCCTGGAGATGATCCGTGCCGCGACCGACGCGGTGCGGGCCTGGTGGGACGACCCTTCGGTGGAGTTCCTGGTGCTGGACGGGGCCGGTGATCGGGGTCTGTGCGCGGGCGGCGATCTCACCGTGGTGCGCGACTCGGCGCTCGGCGACCCGGAGGTGGCCGCGCAGCTCTGGCGCGAGGAATACCTGCTGGACCTGCTGATGGCCCGGTTTCCCAGGCCGGTGGTGGCGCTGATGGACGGCGTGGTGATGGGCGGCGGGCTCGGGCTGGCCGGGCGGGCCGACGTCCGGGTGGTCACCGAGCGGTCCCGGGTGGCGATGCCCGAGGTGCTCATCGGGTTGGCGCCGGACGTCGGCTCCTGCGACCTGCTGGCCAGGGCACCCGGCGAGCTGGGCACCCACGTGGCGCTCACCTCGATGCACCTCGGCCCGGCGGACGCCCTGCTGTGCGGCCTGGCCAACCTCTATATGACGTCGGCCGAGGTCGCCGGGGTTTTCGCATCGCTGCAGCGAGCCGGCCTCGAGGGGCTGCCCGCGTCGGGCTCGCCACCGCCGGGTGAGCTGGCGGACGCCCGGGGCTGGATCGACGAGTGCTACGCCGGCGACGACGCCGTGGAGATCGTCCGCCGGTTGTCCGCCCGGTCCGAGCCGGCGGCCCTGGCGGCGGCGCAGCGGCTGGAGAGCGTGTCCCCCACGGCGGTCGCGGTCACCCTGCGCGCGCTGCGGGCCGCCGCCGACGAGCCCGGCCTGGTTCCTTGCCTGGTCCGGGACTACCGGGTGGTGCGCCGCTTCCTGCGACACCCCGACCTGGTCGAGGGCATCACCGCCCGGGTGGTGGACCGCACGCACACGCCGCGCTGGTCGCCGCCCCGGCTGGCGGACGTCCGCGGGGAGGACGTGGACGCGTTCTTCGCCCCGCTCGGGCCCGACGACCTACAGCTACCCGACTAGGGTGACCGGGGCGCTCAGGCGAAACCCGGCACCGTCGCCCAGGCCAGACCGGGGTCAGGCGCGTCCTGCCTGGTCACCGCGCACTCGATCAGGCCGTACGGGCGGTCCGCCGCGTAGAACACCTCGTTGGGGTTGTCCAGCCCGAACGGAGCCAGGTCCACCACGAAGTGGTGCCGGTTGGGCGCGGACAGCTTGATCTCGGCGATCTCCGGGTGCGCCTCGAGCACGCCGCTGCCCATCTCCCACAGGGTCTGCTGCAGCGCCAGCGAGTGCACCGAGGCGAACCGCTCCAGCAGGATCCGCCGCACGTCGGCCCAGCTCTTGTCCCAGTTCACCTCGGTGCCGGCGTACCGCCACCGGGCCACCAGCGAGGTCGACATGATCCGGTCGTGGGTCTCCGGCAAGGTGGTGTACTCGTCGGTCAGGAAGCCGGCGAACTCCGACCCGGTGGACTTGAGCAGCACCAGGTCGCGCAGCCCGGACACCACCCAGGCCTGCTCGCCCTCCACGGTCACCACGGTGGTGCGCACCTCGGATCCGCTGCGCACCCAGGTGTGGTCGTGCTCCCGACCGTCCACCTCGACGCGCGCCCAGGCGAACTCCTCCACCTCGATCCGCGCGCCGCGCACCGGTGCCACGTCCGCGACGAAGTGCCGCCCCAGGGTGAGCGCGTACTCCTCGATCTCGCGCAGCCCCTTCTCCTTGGCGTAGGCGTAGGCGGTGTTCTTCTGCGTATCGGTGGGCAGCACCTTGGACTGGTCACCGGAGCGGTAGGCGTCGGCGAAGTCGCCGCGCAACGCGGTGGACACGTTGACATCGCGGATCTCGTGGCGGTCGGTATCGCGGTAGATCCGCACCACGCGGGTTTCCGCCTTGCCGTACTGGTTGTCCGCCAGCACGATGCGGGGGTTCGAGCTCATGTCAGCTCCCGAGATAGGTGGAGTAGGCGAACGGCGAGAGCAGCAGCGGCACGTGATGGTGCCGGGCCGCCTCGGTGATGCTGAAGACGACGACCACCTCCGGGTAGAACCCCCGCTGGTCGGTGGCGGCGAAGTAGCCGCCGGTGTCGAAGGTGATCCGGTACTCGCCGGGCGGCAGCTCGGCGGCGAGCTCACCGACCCGGCCGTCGGGGTCGGTGCTGGCCTCGGCGAGGCACTCCCCGCCGCGTTCCAGCCGGACCCGGACCCCGGCGGCCGGGCGGCCAAGGCCGGCGTCCAGCACGTGTGTGGACAGGCTCATTCAGACACGGCCCAGCGCGAGCTCGCCCAGCATCCGGTCCAGCCTGAGCCGGTTGATCGCCACCAGCTCGCCGCGCACCACAGCGCGCTCGGTGTCCGGGTCGTTGCCCAACCGGTCGCGCAGCACGCCGAGCAGCTCGTCGGCGCCCCGCCCACTCGCGCACACCAGGTACACGTGCCCGAACCGCCGCTCGTAAGCCAGATTGCCGTCGGCCAGCGCGGCGAGCACCTCGGCCGAAGCGCCAGCCACCTTGCGCTGCTCGCGCTGCGAGCGAAGGTCGGCGGTCCGCTCGCCGATCCGGGGATGCCCGGCCAGCCCGTCCGCCACGTCGGCATCGGTGAGCGCCGCTTCGGCGGCCGCGTGCAGCGCCTCGACCGACCGGTAAGGCCGCCCGGCCGCCACCGCCTCGGCCCACCGGGGCGCCGCGCAACAGGCCAGCAGCTGGCCGCGCGCGGCGTCCTCGGGCAGCGCGTTGAAGGAATCCATACTGAAGGAATCCACACTCACGAAGGCTCCCGGCCGTAAGCCCGCGTACGGGCACTGGAAATGGGGTTGGCGTCCGTCACCTGGTCACAGAACCGGTTGTTGGCGATCTTGGCAATCTCGATCAGGGCGGCGGCGTGCTCCTGCGCCGGGGAGTTGGCCAGCCGCCGCCACCCGTCCCGCAGGATCGCCTCGCGCTTCTCCGCTTCCCGCACGCAGACGATCAGCGGGATGCCGAACCGGTCCCGGTAGGCGCTGGTGAGGTCGCCGAACTCGGCCTGGTCGTCCTCGGTCAGCCTGGTCAGGCCGGCGCTGGCCTGGTCCCGGGTGGAGTCCTCGCCGGCCTCGCCGTCAGCCACCCGGTCGGCGCCGAGATCGGGGTAGAACTCCAAGAGCTCCCGCTGTTCGGTGTGCGTGCCGGAGAACAGCGCCTCCTGGAACGCCGAGCGCAGCTGCGAAGTGTCGCCGAACGGCCGCCGGTCATACGCCCGCTCGACCGCCCAGCTCGGGCCCTGGAACAGCCGGCGGAAGGTGTCCACGAACTCCTCCCGGCTCATCCGGTTGACCTGGTCCAGCCGCACCAGGCCGGCGCCGGGTGTGCCCGCCACCGCCGGGCCGAAGTCCTTGCCGACGTGGTGGAACACGATGTTGAGCACGATCGCGGTCAAGCTACCGAGGGTAATACCCGAACCGAAGATGACCTCGGCCCAGCCGGGCACCGCCTTGGCCAGGTCCGGCTGCGCGGTGACCAGTAGCGCCAGCCCCACGCTGGATCCGACGATCACCACGTTGCGGTGGTCGTTGAAGTCCACCCGGGACAGGGTCTGCACGCCGACCACCGCGACGGTGGCGAACATGGCCAGCGCCGCGCCGCCGAGCACCGGGTGCGGGATGCCGGCGACCACCGCGCCGGCCTTGGGCACCAACCCGATCAGCACCATGATCACCCCGGCGGCGGCCACCACGTACCGGCTGATCACCCTGGTCAGCCGGACCAGCCCGACGTTCTCCGCGAAGCAGGTGTACGGGAACGAGTTGAACACCCCGCCGATCACCGTGGCCAGCCCGTCCGCGCGCAGCGCCCTGGCGATGTCCGACCGGGTGATCCGCCGGTCCACGATCTCCCCGGTGGCGAACACGTCGCCGGTGGTCTCCACCGCCGTGATCAGCATGACCACCACCATCGAGATGATCGCCGCGCCGGTGAACTTGGGCCAGCCGAAGAAGAACGGCGTGGTCACCCCGAACCAACCCGAGTCGCCCACCGCGGCGAAGTTGGCATCGCCCAGCGCCCAGGCCACGCCGGTGCCCACCACCAGCCCGATCAACACCGCGACGGTGGCCAGGAAGCCCCGGAAGATTCGCTGGATGATCACGATGAGGGCCAGCGTGCCGAGGGCGTAGGCCAGGTTGCGCGGGTTGGCCGGCTCCGGGTGGGCCGAGCCGCCGACCGCATCGGCGGCGGCCACCGGCAGCAGCGCCAGGCCGATGATCAGGATCACCGAGCCGGTCACCACCGGCGGGAAGAACCGGATCAGCCGGCTGAAGAAGGGCGCGGCCAGGAAGGTGACCAGGCCGGCCACGATGACCGAGCCGTAGATCACCAGCAGCCCCTGGGTGCCACCGCCGGCGGCGAGCCCGATGGCGATCATCGGCGACACCGCGGTGAACGTGACGCCCTGCAGCAGCGGCAGCCGCACCCCGATCTTCCAGAACCCGACGGACTGGATGATCGAGGCGATGCCGCAGGTGAACAGGTCGGCGTTGATCAGGTGGATGAGCTCCCGCTCGTTCAGCCCGATCGCGCTGGCCAGCAGGATGGGTACCACCACCGCGCCGGCGTAGAACGCCAGCACATGCTGGAACCCGTACACCGCGAGCTTGCCGACCGGCAGCAGCTCGTCGACCGGGTGGGACCGCCGCTTTGCGGTTCGACCGATGACCATGGGGCACCTCAGGGGACCGGGGGCGGCGCCGGCTGCGCCGCCCGCCCACTCCGGCCCGGCTCGGTTCGACCGAACCCCTGACCTGGAGTGACCTGGGCTCCACCATGCAGTCCGCCGGGCCGGCCCCGGAACTGACCGGACCCACGAACCGGACCGCCCTAGGCCGGTGAGGCGTTGTGCGATCCGACAGGACGAACTGTTGCGCCCTGGTGCGCAGAGCAGCTCTGCGCACCCGGGCGCAACGCCGGCGAGCCGGGCGCTACCGGTCGCTACCGGTCGCGCAGGTAGTCGGCCAACTCGGCCATGTCGTCCGGGTAGCGCCGATCGCGCTTGTATCGCTCGAGCATCCGGCGGGCGGCCCACAGCTTGCGCCGCTCCTCCGCGATGCGCTTCCAGGTGTCCCGCTTGCCCCGGGCGTCGAGCCGGTAGACGACGTAGATCGCCACCGTGACCAGGGTCCACACGACGAACCCGGTGGTCAGCAGGCCCTCGGCGCTCATCGCAGCGCCTGCCAGTCGTCGTGGAGCTTGCGCCGCTCCTCCTCGACCCGCTTCCAGGCCTCGCGTTGGGCCCGTACGTCGACCCGGTAGGCGACGTAGATCGCCACTGTGACGAAGGTCCACAACACGTACCCGACGGTCAGGATTGTCTCTGCGTTCATTGCGGCCGCCTTTGTCCACGCCGACGCAAGGTCGGCTCGGCCAGTTCCCGCATACCCCTTGGCGTGGTCATGAGCACGCCCCCTTCTGTGGGGAGGCTCCAGGCGGATCGTCGCCGGTGGCGCCGATGGGAGCCCAGTTGCAGGATGGCATTCGCAAGTCCCTGATCACAAGGTGTATTTTGGGAATCCCATACGGGTGCAAC
>DATHIT010000620.1:0-2332 GCA_035489915.1 Pseudonocardia sp.
ATCCGCAGCATGTCGGCTATCGCTGGGGCTGGGCGCACCCCGTACTCGGCGAAATCCCCTTCGTCATCCATCTGGGCCACCAGCGCGACGGTGTCATGCTCGACTTGGCGCGCCATTGTCTTCAGATACAACAGCTGATCAACCCGTTCCTGTCTGGACACCGCGCGCACCTTCACCCGCATCACGGCCAAACCCGCATTCACGGACTCGCGCGTAGAGGGAAGGGAGCTCTCTGACATGCCACCATTGTGGCAGCGGGGTCTGACATTCTCTGACGCTCCGTCGAAGCTGGGCACGTAAGTTTTTCCCGAAATCTTTTGGGCGCCTCGCCTGCCGTCCCCGACCAGGGTCCCCGACCGAGAAAGAAAGGCGGAAGTCAGACTGTTGTAACTGACAGTTCTTCCGTCCAAAGCAATCTTTCAAATTGACCAGCAACCCCAAGGCGGACAGCCGCCGGGTCCGGCCAGGGCGGCCCAGGTACGAAAGTTCGGCGGCGACTACGGGGCTAAGGTCAACTGCGTGCCCGCGCCATCCCCCGAACCCGCGTCGACCGAGCCTGCGTGGCAGCGGCGCACCCAAGGCGAGCACCGCTGGCCGCAGGCGCTCGCGGTGGTGGTCGCGATCGGGCTGCAGCTGGTCCTGCCAGACCCGATGGCACCGGGCCAGCGCTACCTGCTGCCGGTGCTCGAGCTGGTACTGCTGATCGTCCTGGTGGCCGCCAACCCGTTCCGGCTCAACCGGGAGTCGACCCTGCTGCGCGCGAGTGGGCTGCTGCTCACCGGCTTGATCGGGCTCTCCAATGGTTGGTCCGCGGTTCTGCTGGTCGACGAGCTGGTTCGAGGACGTCCGATCACCCCGGGAGATCTGCTCACTGCCGGCGCGGCGATCTGGCTGACCAATGTGCTGGCGTTCGCGCTGGTCTACTGGGAGCTGGACCGAGGTGGACCGGCGGCCAGGGCGGCGGCCGCTCGGGACTATCCGGACTTCCTCTTCGTCCAGATGCAAAGTCCCGAGCTGACCGACCCGGACTGGGAACCTACCTTCGTGGACTATCTCTACCTGTCGTTCACCAACTCCACCGCGTTCAGCCCGACCGACGTGATGCCACTGTCCAGGTGGTCAAAAATGATCATGATGGTGCAGTCGGCGGTGGCGCTGGCGGTGGTGGTGCTCGTGGTGGCTCGAGCGGTGAACGTGCTGAGTTGAGGGGAGACTTCTTGCTCCACCGTCGGCCTAGTCGCCGTCACCTGGATGGAGGTCTGCTGATCGTGGAGGGCCTGGCCTGCCCGCGCCCGGGGATGAGCGCGTGGTCGGGGCGATCTGCGTCTCGACCGGGCTGAGGAGCCCGTGCGCTCTGGCGCGGCGGTCGATCCGGGCACGTTCTGGTGTCCCGCTCGATCGACGGCCGGGTTGGCTATGGGCGGGGATGGCCGGAGTTGCGGCGGCCGAGGATCTGGCGCACCGCGTCTGCTGGGATACGGAACGAGCGACCGACCTTGACGTGGGTTATCTCGCCCGAATGCACCATGCGGTAGATCGTCATCTTGGAAACCCGGAGCAACGCGGAGACTTCAGCGACGGTGAGCAGTTCGGCGCCGCTCGCCAGTCGTGGGTCCTCCGCGTCGGGTCCGTGGTTGCCCGTGAGCCGTTGCTCGCCGAGATTCATATCAGCGAGGTCGCGTGCGTCACGGCCGCTGTTACGAGTGAGAGGCCAGTATGCGGATGGTTCACCGGTAAGAGTAATCAGAGGTCCACGTTCGAGGAGACGGTGACTGAATGTAGTCGCCAATCTGTGTGCCAGTTATGTCGGAGCTATCGACAGCGTGGGCGCCGAGGGGCGGTCAGTTGGCGGCGAACCGGCGCTCCAGCTCGGTGATCTCCGGCAGGCCGATGAGGTCGGTGAACTCGGTGAAGCTGGGCAGGTCAGGCAGCGCGCCGGCGGGGGTGCCGTCCTCGCGCAGGCGGGCCAGCAGGGCCTGTATGCCGACGGTCGCGGCCAGCAACGTGCCGATCGGGAACAGCACCAGCGCGAAGCCGAGCTCGCGGATCCGCGCCAGCGGCAGCGGCGGCGTCCGTCCACCTTCCGCCCAGTTGAACACCAGGGGGGCCACCCCGCGCAGTTCCCCGGACACTCGCGCCAGGTCGGCCTCGCTGGCGGGGGCCTCCACGAACAGTGCGTCCGCGCCGGCCTCGGCGTATTGGCGGGCACGGGATATCGCCTCGTCGATGCCGTGCACGGCGGCGGCGTCGGTGCGGGCGATCAGCACGAAGTCGGGATCGCGGCGGGCGGCCACCGCGGCGCGGATCTTGCCGACCATCTCCTCGGCCGGAA
>DATHIT010000621.1:0-17048 GCA_035489915.1 Pseudonocardia sp.
CCCAGTGGACCGAGCTGTTCATGAGCAAGCCCAACGAGCTGCCCGACTTCGGCCAGGAGATGTACCAGCGGGCCGGCGGCGACCCGGAGATCTTCTACCTGCACGGCTACTGGGCGCTGCAGCCCGGCCAGGCCTGGGTGATCAAGACCGACGTGCCGGACTGCCCGTACTGGAACTTCCAGTTGGACAACTGGTGGATGGAGTCGCTGGACCATCGACGCCGGGTCAGCGTCAACAAGCACACCGCCACGCTGGGCCCGGACGGTCAGCTGACCATTGTGGTCGCCGAACGCGACCCCGGAATGGGCAACTGGATCGACACCTGCGGGCACCGCACCGGCACCGCGCTGCTGCGCTGGCTGGGCGCGAGCGAGCACCCGATCCCGGAGTGTCGGGTCCTGCCGCTGGCCTCACTCATCAACACGGAGCCGAGATGACCAGGGTGTCCGCCCAGCTGCGGGTGGCCGATCTGTTGGACGCGGCCCGGGCCAAGATCGGGCTCACCGAGTTCGGCGACGAATGGTTCCGCGAGCCGCTCGGCGTGCTGGTGGCCAGCCTGAACGCCGAGGCCCAGCTGTCTGAACTGGGGCTGGAGCTGACCCGCCGCCGGCTGATCGCGCTGCTGGTCGACCGGCTGCGGCTGCGCGCGCTGCAGCGGGAGCACCCCGAGGTGGCCGAGGTCGAGGTGAACGTCGCGGCCGAAATCTGCGGGCTGCCGCGCACCGGTTCCACCCTGCTGCACCGGCTGCTGGCCGCCTCGCCCCAGCTGACCTCGACGCTGTCCTGGGAGACCGGCTACCCGCTCCCGTTCCCCGGCGAGGGCCCGGACGCCGCCGAGCGCAAGCGCCGCGCCCGGGAGAAAGCACGGATGTTCCTGGAGCTGTCCCCGGACTTCGCCGACATCCACACCCTGGAATGGGATGGCGCCGAGGAGGACGTGATCCTGGTCGACCGCTCGTTCACCTCGATGAGCTTCGACAGCTTCTACTGGGTGCCCAGCTACGGCGACTGGCTGCGCGCCACCGACCAGGCACCCGCCTACCGCGAGCTGCGCGAGTGGCTGCAGGTGCTGCGCTGGCAGGACCCGTCCCGGGCCGGCCGGCGCTGGGTGCTCAAGTCGCCGCACCACCTGACCGCCGTGGACACCGTGCTGGACACCTTCCCCACCTGCAAGATCGTGATGACCCACCGGTCCCCGGTGCGCGCGGTGCCGTCGTACGCGTCGATGGTGGCGACCATGTGCGCCCAGTACAGCGAGGTGCTGGACCGGGAGGCGATCGGGCGCTACTGGAACGCGCGGTTCGCGGCCACCCTGCGGGACTTCGCCGCCGTCCGGGAGCGCCGGCCGGACCGGTTTGTGGACGTCCGGTTCGGCGAGATGCTCACCGACCCGGCTGGTCAGGCCCGGCGGGTGCTCGGCGAGCTCGGCCTGGCTCCGGGCCCCGAAGACGACGCCGCGTTCGCCGCCTACCTGGAACGCAACCGGGAGGAACACCGCGGCTCGCACAGCTACACGGCGGAGGACTTCGCGCTCACCGATGGCCAGCTGGAGCGCGACTTCGCTTTCTACACGGAGGTGTACCTGTGATGCTGTCCGGCGAGGTCGTGGTGATCACCGGTGTCGGCCCGGGGCTGGGTGCCAAGCTGGCCCGCCGGGCGGCCGCCGAGGGGGCCAGCGTGGTGATGGCGGCCCGGTCCACCGAGGTGATGGACCAGGTGGCCAAGGAGGTCGCTGCCGCCGGCGGGCGGGCCATCGGGGTGCCCTGCGATGTGCGGAAACCCGACGAGGTGGCCCGGTTGGTGGAGACGGCGGCGGCGGAGTTCGGGCCGGTCACCGGGCTGGTCAACTCGGCGTTCGGCCACCCGGGGTTCCAGGACCTGCTGGACACGCCGGAGAAGGCGGTGCGCCGGTCGATGGACATCATCTTGTACGGGGCGCTCGCGGTGACCCGGGAGGTGGTCGGCCAGATGAAGACGGCCGGGCGGGGCTCCATCGTGAACATCGGCACCATGGCGACCCGCAAGCCGCACCGGGGGGAGGGCGCCTACGCGGTGGCCAAGGCGGCCATGGCGACCGCGACCCGGTACCTGGCGGTGGAGCTGGGCGAGCATGGCATCCGGGTCAACCAGGCGGTGATGGGCTGGATGGACGGCCCCGGCGTGCGGATGTACCTGGGCATGACCGCCCACCAGCGCGGAGTCAGCGAGCAGGACGTGTACAACGAGATCGCCTCGGCCAACCCGCTCGGCCGGATACCCCCGGACGAAGCCTGCGCCGGCGCGGTGCTGTTCCTGCTGTCCAAGCACTCCTCGGAGATCACCGGCGCCACGCTGGACGTCAACGGTGGGGAGTACATGCCGGCATGAGCGAGCCCCACGTCATCGAGTCGGTGACGGTGCGGATCGGCGCCCCGGCCGAGTTCGTCTGGGAGGTGCTGGTCGACTACCCGCGCTACCCGGAGTGGAACCCGTACACCGTCAAGGTGGTCACCACGCTGACCGTGGGCGATCCGATCGACCTCACCCTGCCCAGCCCGGACGGCTCGTCGGGCACCTTCGTCAACCGCGAGCACCTGCGGGTGGTCGACCCGCCCCGGCACCTGCGCTACGACACCGGCGACGAGCTGCCCGGCATCTTCGCGGTGCGCGACCAGTGGATCGAACCGCTGGGCGCCGCGCTGTGCACCTACCGCACGACCGACGCGTTCAGTGGGCAGTACGCCGACAAGGTCATCGAGGTGTCCGGGCCATGGGTGAAGGCCGGCTTCGACGCGGTGGCCCACGCCCTCAAAGCCCGCGCCGAACAACTCTGGGCGCGCCAGGCCGCCCCGCCGGGCGGCTAACCGCCCGCCGCTGGCTCGTACGACGGCGAGGACGTCGCATCTGGCTCGCACAGAGCCCGTACCGCCGGCGCAGACCCTGCGGGCTCAGCGTGAGCCGCGGCCGGTCTGTGCGAGCCATACTCCCGGCATGGCATTCCTCCCGCTGACCGCGATCATCGTCGACGAGTACGACCCAGCCATCGAGTTCTTCGTCGACGCCCTGGGCTTCGACCTGGCGGAGGACTCTCCGGCGGTGACCACGGGCAGCGGCCAGCCGAAACGCTGGGTGGTGGTGCGCCCGCCCGGCGGCCAGACCGGCATCCTGCTGGCCCGTGCCGAGGGCGAGGAGCAGGCGGCGGCGGTCGGCCACCAGGTCGCCGGTCGGGTCGGCTTCTTTCTCCAGGTGGACGACTTCGACGCCGCCTACCAGCGGATGAGCGGCGCCGGCGTGCGGTTCCTGGAGGCTCCGCGCGACGAGCCGTACGGGCGGGTGGTGGTGTTCCTGGACATCGCAGGAAACCGGTGGGACCTACTCGGCCCCGCCGCGTAACCCGGCGGGCCGGCGTGGCCCGGCGGGCCGGCGTAGCCCGGCGGGCCGGCGTAGCGCGTCGGGCCGGCGTGGCGGGTCGGGCCGGCATGGTGCGTCGGGCCAGCGGTGAGAGTGGCCTCGAGCGCTCATCCTCTTGTTACCGAACTGCACACCGGGCAGCTTCGAGGCGTCCGCTGCCTGCCTCCTGTGCAGCTCGGTAACTTGCGGTAGGTCGCATCCGGGAACATGTGGGGAAACCGCTGCTCGGCCGGGGTTCGGTCCCGGAACGCGCACACCTCCGCGCCGAGCGGGCGGCACGGGCTCTGTGCGGGCGGTACGCCGTCTGTGCCAGCAGGCTCCGCGGGGTCAATCGGCCGGCCGCACAGACCGGGTGCGCCCGGCACAGGTCCTGCATGGTCTGTGCAGGCGGTGCCAGGTCTGTGCGAGCGCGGCTGGGTTCTGTGCGGGCGGTGCCGGGTCTGTGCGAGCGCGGCTGGGTTCTGTGCGGGCGGTCTGCGGTCCAGTCGCCGATCGGTGCCGCTCCGAGTGCCCAGCCTGGCTGGCGCAGACCCCGTGCAGTTCGCACAGATCGTGCAGAGTCTGTGCGAGCGGTACCAGGTCTGTGCGGGCGCGGCTGGGGTGTGTGCAGGCGGTACGCCGTCTGCGCGAGCGGCTCCGCCGGGGGTCCTGTGCAATTCTGAGAATGGTGTCAGGAATTGCTCGTCTGAGACGGTTGGAATGGGGCCGGCGACCCTTCCTGGTCACGTTAGGAAAGGGTCGCCGGCCGTTCATCTCATCAGCAGTGGTGCTTGTGCTTCCGGCCGTGGTGGTGATCGCGCTTCAGCGACCGGCAGTGGTGCTTCTCGTGCTCACAACCGCAGCTGTGGTGGTGTTTGCGCTTGTGGCTGTGCTTGCTCGGGATCGGATGGTAGTCGCCCATAGGTGATTCCTTTCGTTCCACGGGGGGTGGACAGCGGTGCCGGGGATGACCGCTGTGGAAGACATCCTCGCACTGGTTCGGTTTGTTTCAAAGATTTCCACGCACCACTCGATTGGCGCAGGAGTAATCCGCCAGAGCGAATGGAGTAATAGCCCGCGAAGAACTGAGGAATAGGGTGAATCAGTTGCCTTAGCTGGAGTGGCTACCGGCCTTGGGCCTGCTCGAGGTCGGCCGGGAGGGCGCCCGGCGGGCCGAGAACCACATCGCCGAGCTCGGCCGTCACCGCCATGAACAGCTCGAGGTCCAACTCGGTCTCCGGAGACGCCCGGTCGACCGGGGTGGCTGCTTGGGCGATGAGCTTGCCGAACCCGGCGGGCGAGCTCAAGGTGAGCGCCCTGCCCCCGTCAGGGCCCGCGTGGATCGCGTGCGGCACGTTCATCCGGATCGTGTAGAAGTCGCCGGGATGCAAAGTGACCGCCTCGTCGCCGGCCCACAGCTGGAATGAGCCGGAGACCACCCAGATCCGCTCTTCGTACCGGGTGTGCAGGTGTAGCGGGGTCATCGCGCCGGGCGGCATCACCGCGTCGACGAGGTCGAACTGGCCGTTGGTCTCCTCGGCGGTGGTGAGGATGCGGATTCGCAGGTCCTGTCCCAGCACATAGTCGGCGACATGCTCGGCGCCGGAGGGCAGGTCGCTCATACGGTCATCCTCCCGATGGACTCTCGGTGCACCCCCCGCTCGGGGCCATTGTTATGAGGGGTACCACATTCAATATAGACAGCCTATAAACGGACCCTGGGGTCGCGTCGAGGACAGGTGGCGGTATGAGTGCGGAGGCGCGCCGGTCCTACCGGCCGGTCCGGCGGGCGCACACGGCGAGCCAGACCCGGGCCGCGATCCTGGCCGCCGCGATGCGGCTGTTCCTGGAGCGCGGCTACGCGGGAGTGACCGTCAGCGACATCGCCGGGGAGGCGGGGACGGCGGTCCCCACCATCTACAGCAGCGCCGGGGGCAAGGCGGCCATCCTGGCCACGCTGATCGCCGAGGCTCAAGGGGATCCCATCGTGGAGGCCACCCTGGCCGCGGTGCGGGAGAGCACCGATCCCGGTGAGGTGATCCAGGCCGCCGTTCGAGGGGTCCGCACCGACAACGAGCGCTATCACGACATCATCCGGGTCATGGTCACCGCCGCCTCGGTCGACGAGTCCGTGGCGGCCACCCTGTCGGCCTCGGACCTTGGGTACCGAACGGCGCTGGGCGAGGTCGCCGCCCGGCTGGGCGAGGTGCACCCGCTCGCCGTCAGCCTGCCCCGGGCCACCGACATCCTGTGGTTCTACCTGGGCCACCAGGCCTGGCACGTCTGCGTAGCCGAGCAGGGCTGGTCCTGGGACGAGGCCGAGGCCTGGTTGGCCGCCCAGGTCGTCGCCGCGCTGGTGGCTCCGCCGGCGAGCTCGCCAGCGGCGAGCCGGCGAGCTCGCCGGTGAGCCGCTGAGGTCCGGGGCCGAGTAGGGCTGGCCCCTCGGCGAAAGTAGGGATCTCCGAAGCCGCTGTAGGGGAGGCTCGATCGGTCCGCGGGCTCAGCTGGAGCACCCTGTGGAATGAACCGGGTTGATCGGCCGTCCGCTGGTCACCCCCGATGGCTCTGCCGGTCAGGAGGCTCGATGAACTGCCACCCTCGGCGGGGTAAGCCCACCTCGGCACTTCACCTGCTCGACGGCACCCGGGCCGGCGAGCCCGTGGCAAGCCACCGGATCGCGCTGCACGGGCAGCCCATGCACTACCTGGAGGCCGGCCGGCACAGCGGTGGTCCGGTGGTAGTGCTGCTGCACGGGCTGGCCAGCAACGCCGGGACCTGGTCGAACGTGCTGCCGCTGCTCGGGGGCCACGCCCACGTGCTGGCCCCGGACCTGCTCGGCTCCGGAGATTCGGCCAAGCCGAAGGCGGCGGACTACTCGGTGGGCGGGCACGCCGCGCGGCTGCGGGACCTGCTGCGGGAGCTGGGGCTGGAGCGCGCCACGGTGGTCGGCCACTCATTCGGCGGCGGCGTGGCGATGAGCTTCGCCTACCAGTTCCCCGAGCGCGCCGAGCGCCTCGGGTTGATCGCCAGTGGTGGCCTCGGCGCCGAGCTAAGCATCGCGCTGCGGATGGCGACCCTGCCAGGTGCGGTGGCGGCGGCGAACAACCTGACCGCGGTCAGCCCCTGGTGGCTGCGCCGGCTGGCCCGGCGCACGGCCACCGGGCTGGGACTTGCGCCGAGCGCCGATCTGGACGCGGTGGCCCGGGCGTTGCGTTCGCTCGCCGACCGGGGCGCCCGCGGGGCCTTCGTGCAGACCCTGCGCGGCGCGGTGACCTGGTCCGGGCAGCGGCTGGCCGCCACCGACCGGCTCTACCTGCTTGCCCAGCTGCCCATCCTGCTGGTCGCGGGTCGCCGGGACAGCTGCATCCCGCACCGGCACACCGTGCAGGCCCACCAACTGTTGCCCGGTAGCCGGCTGGAGCTCCTCGACGCCGGCCACTTCCCGCATCAGGAGTGCCCTGAGCAGATCGGCCGGCTGCTCGTAGAGTTTCTGACCGAGGACCGTCCGCGCGCCGCCGCCGGCTGACCACGCGCCTGTGCGGCCGTTGCTCAGCGATCTCTCAGGACGTGGGGCGGCGATCACCGTCGTCGGTGGCGCCGGGCGTACCGTCATGCCTGTCGCGCCACAGGGGGGCACAGTCGCGCCGTAGCCACACCGCGGCGGCCATGCGGCAGTCGCGGTCGGACCGGACCAGCGACGCAGTCTGAGGGGAGCAGTCCGCGATGACCGTGCTGGACAGCATTCTGGACGGGGTCCGGGAAGACCTCGCGGTGCGGCAGGCCGAGGTCCCCCTCACCGACCTGCGGGCCCGCGCGGCCGACGCACCACCGGCGCTGGACCCGTTGCCGGCATTCCGCGCCCCCGGTGTGTCGATCATCGCCGAGGTGAAGCGGAAGAGCCCCAGCAAGGGCGAGCTCGCGGACATCCCGGATCCGGCGCGGTTGGCGGCCCGGTATGCCGAGGGCGGCGCGGCGGCGATCAGCGTGCTCACCGAGAAGCGTCGGTTCGGCGGCTCGCTGGCCGATCTGGCCGCCGTGCGCGCGTCGGTGCGGGTGCCGGTGCTACGCAAGGACTTCATCGTCACGCCCTATCAGGTCTGGGAGACCCGGGCCTGGGGTGCGGACCTGATGCTGCTCATGGTGGCCTCGCTGGATGACGGGCCACTGGGTGAGCTGCTCGGCCTGGCCACCGAGCTGGGCCTGACCACGCTGGTGGAGGCGCACACCCCCGATGAGCTGGAACGGGCCACCCGCCTTGGCGCCCAGCTGATCGGCATCAACGCGCGGAACCTGAAGACGCTCGAGGTGGACCGGTCGGTGTTCAAGGCGCTGGCCCCGGAAATCCCACCGGGCGCGGTGCGGGTGGCCGAGTCCGGCGTGGCCGGCCCGGAGGACGTGGCGGAGTACCACGCCTGGGGTGCCGACGTGGTGCTGGTGGGGGAGGCGCTGGTGCGTGCCGGCGACCCCGAGGATGCGGTACGCAGCTTCATCTCCGCGGCGGCGCGGGGCTGACCGGCATCTCAGCTCCATCTCATCCCGGCCGCTGAGCGGCGGCTGAGCTGCGCCTCGTCACGAACCGCTGACCAGGGCGGGAGCAGGTCATCCGGTCGGGCGGGCGCAAGTGGCCCCGGTTGTTCGACTCCCGGTAACTCGGCCGTGGTCGCGCAGGCATGGAGCGGCACCAACCTCTAGGCGTGTCCGCCCCAGGCGGTCCAGCCCGTCGTCGCCCCTGCCGTGGGCGGTGGCAAGAGGTAGCGGAGAGGCCCAGATGTCCTTGATCATCCCCCGTCGTGTGCTCGGCGCTTTGGCGGTGGCGTGCACCGCGGCGCTTGCGCTCGCCGCATGCGGACAGAGCGCGGCGCCCCAGGCCGCCGGCGCGCGCAACCCCGACGTGCTGGTGTTCGCCGCGGTGCCGTCGGAGAACGCGCAGGCCCTGCAACAGGCCTACCAGCCGCTCATCGCCCTGTTGACCAAGGAAACCGGCAAGCAGATCCGCTTCCAGCCGGCGACCGACTACGCGGCGGTCATCGAGGCGCAGCGCAGCGGCAAGGTGGACATCGCCCAGTACGGCCCGCTGTCCTATGTGCTGGCCCGCAACACCGGGGTCAAAGCGAGCCCGATCGCCGCGCAGCTGGCCACCAAGGGCGGCGAGTCCGGGTACCGGTCCTACGGCATCGTGCCGGCCGGCTCACCGATCCACGACCTGGCCAGCCTGCGCGGCAAGAAGGTGTGCTTCGTGGATCCGAACTCCACCTCCGGCCACCTCTACCCGTCGGCGGCTCTGCTCGACGCCGGCATCAATCCGGACAAGGACGTCACCCCGGTGATGACCGGCGGACACGACGCCTCGGTGCTGGCGGTGGCCAGCGGCCAGTGCGATGCCGGGTTCGCCGAGGACTACATGGTGGACAAGATCCTGCCCAGCAAGGGCCAGCTCAAGCCCGGCCAGGTCACCGTCCTGTGGCGCTCGGATGTGATCCCCGGGTCCCCGGTGGCGATCAGCGACGACCTCGACCCGGCGCTCAAGGCGAAGATCACCGACGTGTTCCAGAACAAGGCCAACATCGACTACCTCAACGCCAACGGGTTCTGCGCGACGAGGTGCACCGGGGCCGACGACGCCGGCGACTGGGGCTACGTGAAGGTGGCGGACTCCTTCTACGACGGGGTGCGCAAGGTTTGCTCCACGACCAGGGACAAGCAGTGCGGGGCGACGTGAGCGACGAGCCGGTTGTGCGGTTCGGCGGCGTCAGCAAGCGGTTCGGCCCGGATATCCTCGGCCTGGACGACGTCTCGATGGATGTGCGCGCCGGCGAGGTGGTGGTGCTGCTCGGCCTGTCCGGGTCCGGCAAGTCCACCCTGCTGCGCCATGTCGACGGCCTGCAGCGGCCCAGCGCGGGCACGGTCAAGGTGCTGGGCACCGACGTCGGCACCGCGGGCGGGGGCGAGCTGCGCCGACTGCGCCGGCGGATCGGCTTCGTGTTCCAGCAGTTCCACCTGATCGGCAGCCTGAGCGTGCTGGAGAACGTCTGCACCGGCGCGCTCGGCGGGCTGCGGGGCCCCCGGCTCGGGCTGATCAGCTACCCGAGGCAGGTCCGCCGCGAGGCGCTGGGCCACCTGGAGCGGGTCGGGCTGGGCGATCGGGCGTTCCAGCGGGCCGACACGCTCTCCGGCGGTCAGCAGCAGCGGGTCGCGGTGGCCCGCGCGCTGATGCAGCAGCCGGAGATCCTGCTCGCCGACGAGCCGGTGGCCTCGCTCGACCCGGAGTCCTCGGCGCAGATCATGCGGCTGATCCACGAGATCAGCGCGGAGCGCCAGCTCACCGTGCTGTGCAGCCTGCATCAGGTGGACCTGGCGCTGAGCTGGGGTGACCGGGTGATCGGCCTGCGCGCCGGCCGCGTGGTCATGGACACCCCGGTGCTCGGGCTGAGCCGCGAGCAGGCCATGGCGCTGTACTCGAAGCTCGGCGCCGTCCCCGCGCCCCCGCTCGCCGCCGCCGTATGAGTGGGTGGCCCGTGAGTGGCAAGTGGTCCTATAGGACCACTTGCCACTCACGGGGTGTGGGGTGAGCTCGCCGGCGGGGCGGTTGTTGGCGCGGCCGAGTCGGTCGGGGAGCGCCGCGTGGGTGGTCATCGGGGTGCTGGTCGCGCTCGGGCTGTGGGCGGTCGGCGACCTGAAGATCAACCTGGCCACCTTGGTGGACAGTGCGCGCAACGCGGTGGACTTCGCCGGCCGGATGTTCCCGCTGGACTTCCCGCCGGTCGGTGAGCTGCTCGCGCTGAGTGGCACCACGTTGGCCATCGTGGTGTCGGCCACTGTGCTCTCGGTGGTGATCAGTGTGCCGTTGGCGGTGCTCGCGGCGGCCAACACCACGCCCGGTGCGGCCGCCCGGCCGGTCGCCCGTGGGCTGATCGTGCTGGCCAGGGCGGTGCCCGACGTGGTGCTGGCGATCGTCTTCTTCCGGATCTTCGGGCTGGGCGCGATCACCGGGGTGCTGGCGATGGGCCTGCACTCGGTCGGCATGGTGGGCAAGCTCTACGCCGACGCGATCGAGCAGATCGACGAGGGCCCCCGGTTGGCGGTGCGCGCTACCGGCGCCGGGCGGCTGCAAGAGCTGCTGGTCGGGGTGCTGCCGCAGGTGGCGCCGGCGTTCGTGGCCACCGCGCTGCACCGGCTGGACATCAACCTGCGCATCTCCGTGGTGCTCGGCTTCGTCGGGGTGAACGGCCTCGGCTACGCGATCGCCACCGCGCTGCAGCGGCTGGACTACCAGCGCGGCATGGCCATGGCGCTGCTGGTGCTGCTGCTCTGTGTGCTGGTCGAGCTGCTGTCCGGGGCGATCCGGCGGGCGCTGCTGCGCGGCGGCGCCGACTCGGCCCCGTCGGCGGGGCCCGGCCAGGTCAGGCCCCAGTGGACGGCGGCCCGAATCCGCCGGACCGGCTACTTCGCACTCACCGCGGTGGTGGTGCTGGCCTCGGTGTGGGGCGCGGACCTGTCACCCGCCCAGTTCTTCGGCGCGCTGGGCCACCTCGGCCAGACCGCCGCGCTGTTCTGGCCACCGGACACCGGCGGCATGTTCCCGACCCTGCTGGCCGACCTGCTGGAAACCGTCAAGATCGCCCTGGCGGCCACGGTGCTCGGTGCCGCGCTCGCCCTGCCCATCGGCGCGCTGGCCGCTCGGAACGTGGCGCCGAACCCCCGGGTGGCCCGCGCGTTCCGGGTGCTCATCGTGCTGGTCCGTGGGGTACCGGAGCTGGTCCTGGCGATCGTGTTCGTGGTGATCACCGGACTGGGCGCGGTGGCCGGCACGCTGGCCCTGTGCGTCGGCGCCATCGGGCTGCTGGGCAAGCTGGTCGCGGACTCGCTGGAGGAGGTGGACCCCGGCGTGGAAGCCGCCACAGCGGCCACCGGCGCCACCCGCTGGCAGGTGCTCTTTGCCGCAACCGTGCCGCAGGCCGCCCCAGCGTTCGTCGCGCACGTGCTCTACCAGCTCGACGTCAACCTCCGCTCGGCCACCCTGCTGGGCATCGTGGGCGCCGGCGGGATCGGCTTCGACCTGCTCAGCGCGTCCCGGATCCTGGAGTTCGGCATGGTCACCACGATCTTGCTGATGGTCTTCGGCACCGTGCTGCTGGTCGAGCTGCTGGCGCTGTGGCTGCGCCGGGTCGTTCGCTGACAACTGTCTCGAATGTTCACCTCGCGGGACAGCTCCGGTGGCCGGGACGAGGTTGTCCGGACAAGCTGGCGGCGAATGGTCAGACAGGTGAGCACCTCGACGAGATATCTGGAGATCGCCGACCGGCTGGCCGCCGAACTGGACGGCTGCGCGCCCGGCACGCGGGTGGCCAGCGAACCCGAACTGGCCGACCGGTTCGGCGTGGGCCGGGCCGCCGCCCGCTCCGCGCTGCAGGAGCTGGAGCGCCGGCTGCTGGTGCGCCGGGTCCAGGGCGCCGGCACCTTCGTCAACCGCCGCATCGACTACGTCATCTCGCACAGCCGGCCACCGTCCTGGCACGCCACGGTCAGCGCCGCCGGCGCCACCCCCCGGTCCCAGCTCAAGTCGGTACAGCGCGCCGCGTTGCCGGCCGAGCGGGCCGAGCAGCTGCAGTGCCGGGCCGGTACGGAGGCGCACCTGATCGTGCGGAACTTCTTCATCGACGACCTGCTGGCCTCCTGGACCGAGGAATGGATCCCGGTCGAGGTGGCTCCGGACCTGGATCTGGCGGTGCACACCGTCGAGTCGATCGATCTGGTGCTGCGGCAGATGGGCCGGGTCTGCCCGGTGCGGGCCTGGTGCCGGGTCAGCTTCGACATCCCGCCGGCGGAGGTGCTGCGCGGGCTGCGCATCGAAGCCAGCGTGCCGGTGTGGCAGGTGGACAGCGTCAGCCGGGACGCGACCAGCGGGCGCGGGTTGTTGGCCAGCACCGCGTGGACCCGCGCGGACGCGGTGCGGGTTGTGGTGGAGCTGGGCGATCCCTACCCGGGCGGGGTCGCTCCGGCGGCCGAGCAGGCCGCGGTGGCGCGGTGACCCGCCCGGTGAGCCCGGACGCCCCGGCCGAGGTCGGCCGGCTGAGTCGGGAGGAACGGTGTGGCCTGCTGGCCGAGGCGCGGCCGGCCGAGCTGCAGGCACTCGCCGACGAGTGTCTGGCCGACGACGCCGAGGTCCGGGTGCTGCTCGCCCCCGAGGTCGGCTGCGTGACCACTCAGGTGCGCGAGCCGGTCGCCGGGCACCGGTTCCAACTCGGCGACGTGCTGGCCTGCCGCGCCGAGGTGGAGCTGGCCGGCCAGCGGGGCTGGGCGATGCGGCTCGGGGACGACCGGGTGGCCACCCTGGCCGCCGCCGTGCTGGACGCCGAGGCGGAGGCCGGCCGGCCCAGGGCGGTCGAGGTGGAGGCGCTGTGCCGTCGGGTGGCCGCCCGCCGCGCGGAGCGGCTGGAGCGCGAGTGGGCCGAGCTGGCGCCCACCGTCGTCGAGTTCGAGGAGCTGACGTGACGATCACCGAGACCCACTTCGCCGGCCAGGGTGCCGCGCTGTCGCCGGCCGAGTCGCAGCTGGCCTTCCGGGCGGTGCTGGACGCGTTGGCTCGACCGGGTTTGCCCGCGCAGCTGCCGGTGTCCCAGGAATCGGCCGTGCCGTCGGTGTTGCTGCCGCTGCTCGCGCTGGCTGACTTGGGCACCGGCGTGTGCCTGCTCGGCACCGAGGGTTTCCCCGAGCGGCACTGGGCCGGCGTGCTGAGCACGGCGACGTCCGCGCCGAGGGTGCCGTTGGAGCAGGCCCGGCTGGTCGGCGCGACCGGCCCGATCAGCGCCCAGGAGATCCGCCGGCTGCGTCGGGGCAGTCCGCTGGCCCCGGAGGACGGCGCGCTGCTGGCCGTCGCGGTGGCCGGCCTGGCCGGTGGGTCGAGCCGCTGGTGGCTGACCGGACCGGGAGTCCCGGGTCGGCGTGGGGTGAGCCCGCTCGGTGTGCCGGACGAATTCCTGGCGGCCAGGGCGGACGCGGTGGCGGGCTACCCGGCCGGGATCGACGTGCTGCTGGTCGCTCCGGACGGCGGGCTGCTCGGCCTGCCCAGGACCACGACCATCGACGAGGAGCGCAACTAATGGGGTATTCAGGAGCGCGCGGTGGCCTGCAGGCGATCTTGGCCGCCGAAGGACTGGTGCGTCGGCTGCGGGATCACGCGCCGGCGCCCTGGGCGCCCACCGCGCAGGTGATCACCCGGTTCCGGCTGGCCGTGGACCGGGTGATGGGCGAGGCGGGGTTGTACGACGAGGGCAGCGCGGCGGCCGCGTTCCGGCAGGCCGAGGGGGACCCGCTGGAGGCTTCCCACCTGCTGCGGGCCTACCGTTCCACGCTGCCCCGGCTCGCTGTGGGCGAACCGGTCGACCCGGACGAGCTGCTCATCCTGCGCCGCATCGTGCCGGCGTTCCGCGAACCGGAGGGCCCGCAACTGCTCGGCCGCACGACCGACTACACCGGCCGGCTGCTGGAGAAACCCGCTGGCCCCCCGGGCGAAAACGGACAGGCAAGAACCAACGGCCACGACACCAACGGCCACCCAGCCCCCGGGACACCCGCGACCAATGGCACGCGGGCCGCCGACGGGGCGCACCGGCGGCCGCGCCGATTCCTGGACCTGCTGCGCGAGCTGGACCTGGCGGTGGATCACCGGGACGGCAGTGACCCGGAGCCGTTCGACATCACCCGCAGCCCGGCCCGGCCCCCGGCCCCCCGGTCGGCGGCGCTGGCCGCGATGGCCCGCGCGGAGACCGGCGCGCTGGTCGCGCTCTGGTACCGCTCGATCCTCGGCCCGGACGGCAACCTGCACGAGGTCACCCTGGGCGAGGTGCGGCACGGCCGGCTGCCGCTGCGGGTGCGCCACCCGCACACCGGCAACCCGGTGACCATCGGGGAGTTCCGGGTCACCGAGGCGGAGGCGATCGAGGACCTCGACGGGGCCGAGGAGGACCGCGCCCGATTCGACGTGGGCTACGGGCTGTGCTTCGGGCACAACGAACGCAAGGCCATCGCGATGGCCAACCTGGACATCGCCAACCGCCGCTTCGGCGCCACCGGGCCATTGGAGCAGCTGCTCCTGCTCACCACCGACGGCCTGGATTCCGGCGGCTTCCTGGAGCACCTCAAGCTGCCGCACTACGTCACGTTCCGCTCCATGGTCGAGCGCAAACAGGCCCTGCAGGCGGCCCAGCGGGCGGGCGTCGAAGACGTCGAGGCCCGGTTGCCCGAGCCGGTCGGAAGGGTCTGCTGATGAGTACCACCACCGAACTGCTCGCCGAGCTGGACACCGAGGCGGCCCCCGCCGGGCTGCTGGACGAGGGCGCCAAGCGGGAGATCCGCCGGGCCGCGTTGACCGCCGTGTGCGTGCCCGGCTACCAGGTGCCCTTCGGCTCCAGGGAGATGCCGGTGGCGCGGGGCTGGGGCTCCGGCGGCCTGCAGGTCACCCTGGCGGTGATCGGCGAGGACGACACCGTCAAGGTCATCGACCAGGGCGACGACGCCGGGGTGAACGCCACCAACCTGCGCCGGATGATCGCCACCAGCACCGGCTGCGCCGAGTCCGCCGACACCAGGGACGCCACCGTGGTGCAGACCCGCCACCGGGTGCCCGAGGAGGCGATGACCGCCGAGCACGTGCTGGTCTACCAGGTGCCGGTGCCCGAACCGCTGCGCGGCGTGCAGAAGTCGGTGGCCGAGTGCGGCCGGATGCACGCCGAGGCGGACTACTCGGCGATGTGGGTGAGCCTCTACGAGGACCTGGTGCGCAACGGGATGATCACCCGGACCACCGGCTACCCGGTGCTGGTGGCCGGTCGCTACGTCATGGCCACCACCCCGATCCCGCGCTGGGACGTGCCCCGGCTGCACCACAGCGAGCAGCTGAACCTGTTCGGCGCCGGGCGGGAAAAGCGCATCTACGCGGTACCGCCGCACACCGAGGTCACCCCGCTGGCCTTCGACGACGTGCCGTTCGAGGTGGAGCACGCCCCGGGCGCCCGATGCAGACTGTGTGGCTCGGACGACGTGTTCCTGGTGGAGGCCGGGACCCGCGGCGGTTATCTGTGCAGCGACACCGAGTGGTGCGCGCGGGTACGGGCCGGGGACGCCGACGTCGACGCGCACCGCGACCGGGCGCCGCTGCGGCTGCTGCCCGACCCGGCGCGTCGGGCCCGGGCCACCGCGGCCGCCGGCACGCCCCGGCCGCACAGGGTCCGGCCGCCGAGGGCCGAGGACGCGCCGGAATGGGCGCTGCGGGTGGACGGGCTGGGCAAGGTCTTCGGGCCGCTTGCCGGCGGCGACGCGAACGCCACGGTGACCGGCACCGGGCCGGAGCACGCCACCGCGATCAGCCCGGCCACCGGAGCCATCGTGGCGGCCTGGGACGTGTCCTTCGACGTGGCGCCGGGCGAGGCGCTCGGCGTGATCGGCGAGTCCGGCTCCGGCAAGTCCACCGTGCTGGCCTGCATCATCGGCGACGAGCTGGCCACCGCCGGCGAGGTCCGACTGGCCGAGGTGGGCGGCGGCCGGACCGAGGTGCTCGCGCTTCCGGCCTCGGCGCGGCGGCTGCTGCGGGTGGACACCATGGCGGTGGTGCACCAGAACCCGGCGGTCGGCCTGGACCTGAGGGTGAGCGCCGGCGGGAACATCGCCGAGCGGCTCACCGCCGCGGGCTGGCGCGGCTACCACGACATCCGTCGCCGGGCGGCCGAGTTGCTGGACCGGGTGGAGATCCCGCTGTCCCGGATGGACGACGCGGTGCGCACCTTCTCCGGCGGCATGCGCCAGCGGGTGCAGATCGCCAAGGCGCTGGCCACCGATCCGCCGGTGGTGCTGCTCGACGAGCCCACCACCGGCCTGGACGCCTCGGTGGCCGCCGGGGTGCTGGACCTGCTGCGCGGCGTGCTGGCCGAGCGGGACGTGGCGGCCGTGGTGGTCAGCCACGACTTCTCGGTGATCGAGGCGCTGACCGACCGCACCGTGGTCATGCAGCTGGGCCGGGTGGTCGAGGCGGGCCTGACCGACCAGCTGTTCCACGACCCGCACCACCCCTACTCCCAGCGGCTGGTCGCCGCGGCCCGGAGGTGAACCGGTGAACCAACCGGTGCTATCCATCAGAGACCTGCGCAAGTCGTTCACCCTGCACACCATCGACGGGCGCACGGTGAACTCGCTGCGCGGTGTGGACCTGGATGTGCACGCCGGCGAGCACGTCGCGTTGGCCGGAGCCAGCGGCGCGGGCAAGTCCTCGCTGCTGCGCTGCGTGCACCGGACCTACCTGCCCGACTCCGGCTCGGTGCGACTGCGCACCGACGTCGGCGAGCCGGTCGAGCTGACCGGGCTGGACGACCGGTCGATGGCCCGGCTGCGCGGCCGCCAGTTCGGCTACGTCAGCCAGTTCCTGTCCGCGCCACCGCGCACCGGCCCGCTGCAGGTGGTCGCCGCGGCGGCCCGCCGCCGAGGGCTGGACCAGGCGGCCGCCACTGAGGCCGCCACCGAGGCGCTGCGCCGGCTGAACCTGGAGAAAGCGCTGTGGGACGTGGACTGCTCGCTGCTCTCCGGTGGCGAGCGGCAGCGGGTGAACCTGGCCGCCGGGACGGTCTGCCCACCCCGGCTGCTGCTGCTGGACGAGCCGTTCTCCGCGCTGGACCCGGCCAACCGGGCGG
>DATHIT010000622.1:0-4351 GCA_035489915.1 Pseudonocardia sp.
TCGTCCTCGCTGACCTGCCCCCAGTCCGCCCCGAGCTGCCAGCAGCCCAGTCCGATCACGCCGACGTCGCGCCCGAGCCGTTTCGCTATTCGCTTCTCCACAAAGGTCGACCCTAGGTGAATCCGGCGGATGAGCAAGGCCGGTGATCGCTATCGGCCGGACCCGGCACAGTTACCACCTTGGCGCAATCGTGGCGGCGAGCTGAGCCAACGCCGTCGTACTGTCCTGGCCTAAGCTGAGGTCATGGCCGGGTCTCGATAGCGCGATCCGCCAGCTTGAGCACGGTGCCCCTGGTGCTGCTGGCCGGTGGGATCCTTACGCGACCACCCCGGGGCGTCCCGGTAGACCGAGCTCACCTACGCGGAGGCCATCGACAATGGCATCCGAGTGTTGGGCACCAGCGCGTTTCGTACTGGCTGGCGAGCAGAACCTACTGATGCACATGTGGGTTGGAGCAGCTCATCGAGACCAGTGGCACCGGACTTGCCCTTCTGTCCATGACCGCCGATCGAGCACACACCGGTCGCGCCAACTATCGTTGTTGCGATCGAGGCGGACACCGCGTTCGAGGCCGGCCGGTACCGGCACGGGGCGACGGTCCTCCGCGTCCGGAGTTGCATCCAACGGACCTTTCGTCATTGTCGAGCGATGCCTGGTCAGGCTGAACCTTTGCGCGGGTCAGTCGTCCACCGCGGCCTTTACGTACGGCACCTATGTGCGCATCGACGAAGCCTGGGCCGACAACTCCGCCACCCAGCTCGGCCTCTAGGGGACACCGACCCGGACCTGTACCTATCCTGGCTTCGTGCGCGCCGTCGAGGAGAAGATCGACCAGCGGGTGCTGGGACTGACCGCCGCGGCCGGTCCGCAGCACCTTCTGCTCACGTTGCTCGGTGACTACTGGTATCCGCGGTTCGACGCGGTCCCGTCCGGCGCTCTCGTCGACTTGCTCGCCGAGTTCGGTGTCTCCGAGACCAACGCCCGCGCGGCGTTGAGTCGGATGTCGCGCAAGGATCTGCTGGTCGCCGGCCGCCAGGGCCGGCGCACCGTCTACGCCCTGAGTGCAGGCGCAATGCGGACCTTGCACGAGGGGACCCGGCGGATCTTCACTTTCGGTGACCATGTCGCGGGGTGGGACGGTCGGTGGACCCTGGTTGCTTTCTCCATCCCGGAGGAGAACAGGTCGGTCCGATCGGCTCTGCGCGTCCAGCTGGGCTGGGAGGGCTTCGCGTCTCTGTTCGACGGCGTCTGGGTCGCGCCTGGAACGCGCGATGAGACCGCGGCGCACCTGCTCGGGGAACTGGGGGTGGAACTGTCCACGGTGCTCGTCGGCCGGTCGTCTGACCTCCTCCCGGGCGGCAGCCCGACCCGCGCGTGGGATCTGGGTGGTCTGCAGGAGCGGTACGAGGCGTTCATCCGTTCATTCGGTCCGATCGCCGAGCGGATCTCCGAGCGGGACCTCGACGAGCACGAGGCCCTGGTCGTCCGGACGGCGGTGATCGACGCGTGGCGCGAGTTCCCGGCGGTGGATCCCGAGCTGCCGGACGAGCTCCTTCCGAGGGGCTGGCCGCAGCCTCGTGCTCGCGCGCTGTTCACCGGCATCTACGACGTTCTCGGGCTGCCCGCCTCGGCGCGGTTCCGCACCCTCGTGAGCAGGCACGACCCCGAGTCGGGACCGCTCGTCGCCCACCACACCTCGACCGACGCGCTGCGGCTGTGCGAGTGAGTCAACACCTGAAGCTAGACGAATTCATTGACGCCCGTCGCTAGGTGCGTCTAGCGTCTGTTTGGACAGCGACACGAGCGACGAAGCAAGTGGTGGCGATGGATCACGCAGACGTCCGCGAGCAGTACCGGCTGGCGAACCAGTACCGAAAGCTCGCCTTCCAGGAACGGCCCTACCTCGGCTCGCCCGGCGCACCGGCCCAGGACGAGACCAACACGAGCGGCACCTGGGCCCACCTCAACGGGGGTTTCCTCATCGGCTACGAGTACACCCGCTGGTGGCGGGAGAACCGAGCTCTGCGGACCGCGGTCGTGATCGGTGACTGGAGCTGGCTGCTCGAGTTCGCCGGCACCGAGCTGATCGTCCAGCGCCAGGGGGTGACCGGTGAGATCGGCTATGAGCTGTTGATGCGCACCGACACCGGTCGCGCCCACGAACTGCTCGACGCTGTCACGCTCATCGCCGGCCAACTCGCCGTCTCCCTCGACAACGCCCAGCTGTACGCCGAGTTTCGCCGGATCGCCGACGAGCAGGCGGCTTTGCGGCGGGTGGCGACGCTAGTGGCTCGCGGGGTGGGGCCGGATCTCGTGTTCGCCGCGGTGGCCGAGGAGGTCGGCGCGCTCTTCGGCGCCGACGCCGCGGTGATCGTGCGGTTCGAGCCGGACGGGGAGGCGACCGTGATGGGAGGCTACGGGTTCGAGCACTCCCAACTGGGTTCGCGCGGCACGCCCGACCCCCGCTTGGCCATGGCGTCGGTCCAGGCGACCGGCCGCGCGGCTCGCCGCGACGTGGACGCCCCGACGTCGGCGAGCCTGCCCGAGGCCACCCTGACGGGCGTCCGCTGTGCGGTCGCTAGCCCGATCGTGGTCGAGGGTTGGCTCTGGGGCGCAATGGCCGTCGGGTCGCGGCGCGACCGGCTGCCCCAGGACACCGAGCAGCGGCTGGCCGACTTCACCGAGCTCGTCGCGACCGCCATCGCCAACGCTGAAAGTCGGGCCGAGCTCTCCACGTCGCGCGCGCGGATCGTCGCCGCCGCCGACCAGACGCGCCGGCGGATCGAACGGGACCTGCATGACGGCGCCCAACAGCGGCTGGTCTCGCTGGCGCTGCAGCTGCGCAATGCGCGGGCGGGGGTGCCGCCCGAGCTCGACGCGCTCGCCGCCGAGCTCGACGAGCTCGCCGCCGAGGCGACCGGCGCGCTGGACGAGCTGCGCGAGATCGCGCGTGGCATCCACCCGGCCGTCCTGGCCAAGGGCGGCCTCCGCGCGGCGCTGCGCACGCTGGCCCGCCGCGCGCCGATCCCCGTCCACCTGGACGTGCGCGCGGAGGGACGGCTGCCCGAGCATGTCGAGGTCAGCGCGTACTACGTCGTCGCCGAGGCGCTGACCAACGCGGCCAAGCACGCGCGCGCCTCGGCCGTCGCAGTCGAGGTCGACGCCGCGGACGCTTTCCTGCGCGTCGCGGTCCGCGACGACGGCGCCGGCGGCGCCGACTTCACCCGCGGCACCGGCCTGGTCGGCCTCAAGGACCGCGTTGAGGCGCTCGGCGGCCGAATCTCTCTCGACAGCCCGCGCGGCGCGGGGACCAGCCTGCGCGTGGAGCTCCCGCTCACCGCGACGAACGGCGGCGTCACCTCCCGCCGATAGGGAGGGCCGTCGTGTCAAGTGGGCAGGCGGTATTGGCCCGCGATGTACTCATCGTGGCCGGTCAGGAGAGTCGGGGTCAGCGAGTGCGGTAGCGAATATGCTGTCGTGGGGTCGACGCGCGGTCAGATTGAGATGCGAGGGTTGGTTACCTGACCGGGTTCGTCGGGAGCGATCCGCGTCTCTAGGATCGAGCGTCACCGAACGCGATTTCGGAGCCCACCCCACCGTGCATCTCAGCACCGGCTGACCAGGCCTGGCGGTAGGCGTGCCGAGGGTAGGGAAACCGCCGCACGGTTCGACGGACCGCACACTTGCTGGACCTGATCGGATCCCACACCGCTGAGCTGGTCGTGCTCTGGCGTGCCCCCGTGCCCGATCCGACACCTCCCCTCGAGTAGCCACCGCGGCACGTGGCCCCGCCGTGGGTCGAAACATGCCAACGGCTCAACCCCGCCGACAACGACAACCCTTGCCGAAGCAAGAGCTCGAGCTAGCCGGCCGGCTCGCCACAGACCTAGCTGGCGGAGTGTGGGCGCGACCACCGCTGGGTCGTATACGGTGCCGCGCCCCGTGCCTCCCACCATCCCGCGCGGGGCGAGCGGTCTACTCACATCAAACGACACAGGCGCCGGGTGGTGTGGTGATCGTGCGGCGTGCCGTGCCGGTGTGTGAGCGGCGTGCTTTGGTGGCGAAGTGGGGGACGCGTGCCAGGGGCTGTGGGTCGCCGGATTCCACCGCGGCTATGCTGCCTGTGACGATCGCGCACCTGCTCGGGGAACTGGGGGTGGAACTGTCCACGGTGCTCGTCGGCCGGTCGTCTGACCTCCTCCCGGGCGGCAGCCGACCCGCGCGTGGGATCTGGGTGGTCTGCAGGAGCGGTACGAGGCGTTCATCCGTTCATTCGGTCCGATCGCCGAGCGGATCTCCGAGCGGGACCTCGACGAGCACGAGGCCCTGGTCGTCCGGACGGCGGTGATCG
>DATHIT010000623.1:0-4631 GCA_035489915.1 Pseudonocardia sp.
CCGATCATGGCGCACCACGCGGCCGATGCGTCAGCCCGCGCCAGCACCCTCCAGAATCTCGACCTGCTGGAGCATGTCCACCTCAGGCCCGCCCCAGGACCGGGGCATGGGCATGCGAAAGACGCCACTCTCGCATCCTCCCCCTCCGGATGCGCCGGGCTGTTCCGACGGTTCAGGTGGTGAGCTGGGCAGCGATGGCTCCGCCGTCCAGCCAGACGTTCTCGCGGCTGATCTTGCCGTCCCGGAAATCCCAGACATGCAGCATCCGGAAACGGACCGAGCGGCCGTGGCCGGCGATGCCCATAAAGGACCCCGCGAGCGTCCTGTCCAGCGGACAAGCAACCAGCTACGTCTCGTATCAGTCGGCCACACCGTCGAGGCGCCCCGCTGTGAAGCCGGGTCGGCGATGGTCAGACCGGGCCGACCTGGTGGGCTGACCGCTGATCGCGCCAGGTGGCCGCTGGCTGGCCGGCAGGGTCAGTGGGCCTTGGTGACGGAGTCTGCAGCCAGTAGCGTCCCCGCCGGCGTGTGGACGGGTGTTCTGGAGGTCGGATGAACAGCACGTGTGAGCTGGATCAGCGCACCGACGGGCTCGTCGTTCTTGCGGTCGACGATGAGGAACCGGCGTTGGAGGAGCTGGCTCATCTGCTCGAACGTGACGGACGGGTAGAGACGGTGGTGAGCGCGCCCAGCGCGGTTGAAGCGCTGCGTGTCCTGACTAATTGGCGTGCGCCTGGCGCACACTCGAGCAGGCCCGCGTGCAGCGGTCCGGATGCTGTATTCCTCGACATCGGGATGCCTGAACTGAACGGTATGGAGTTGGCCGAAACGCTCTCGAGGATGGAGTTTCCGCCACCCGTGGTCTTCGTGACCGCTGACGACAGCCGGGCGGTGGCGGCCTTCGCTGTCGGAGCGGTCGACTACCTGCTCAAGCCGCTGTCCGCTGAGCGACTGGCGGCGTCATTGGACAGGATCGTGACCAAGGCCGCCGACAAGCCCGCTCGGTATCCGGAACTCGCCGCGGCTGAGGACGAGGTGATACCGGTGGAGCTTGCCGGCGTCATGACCCTGGTACACAGGTCGTCGGTCCGTTATGTGGAGGCGAGCGGCGACTACGTCCGAATCCATACCGAGGCGGGTAGCCATCTCGCGCGGATTCCGTTGAAGGAGCTGGCAGATCGCTGGCGCGAAGCAGGCTTCGTCAAAATCCATCGCTCCTACCTGGTCGCCCTGCCACTGGTGACCGAGGTTTTGCAGACTGGTCCGAACCGCGTCGTCAAGGTTGGCGCCGGGCCACACGGCCAGGTGCTACCGGTGAGCCGGCGCAACTTCCGCGAACTCAAGAAACGGCTGACCGAGCCGTGGAAATGAAATGCCGTCCAAGTAGGACTGCGAACGAACCGCTGCCGCCAGCCGAGCGGCGGGGCTAGGCGGAGTGACCGGTGCGCACGTCCAGGCCGAGCATGGCCAGCAGCTCGGTGCAGTCACTGAGGTCGTTGGCACGCCCGGCGACCACGCGGAGGGCGCGCCGGTTCTGCAGCTCGTTGCTCACTTGGAGTGCGGCATGGGCGTCGGCCCAGTGGCCGGTGTCGCTGCTGTTGCGTCCTTGACGAGCCGTGCTCATTCGGTTCTCCTCTGCTGGCCCCATGATCAGGCCAGCGATAGAGCAAGGCAGCGCAGCGTGAACGCCAGGGCGGCAACCCGCACGGTGCTTTACCGTGCCGCAGCTTCTATGCCCGCCCAACCTTGGCCTACCTAGGATACCCATGCGCATGCTCCGTTCAGTGCGGGCGTCGTCGGAACGGTCCCGTTCCGTGACCGTCAGTTACGGCCCACGCCCCTGAGCAAGGTGTCGACGGCGATCTCCGCGGCCTCGGCGGGATCGCGGTCGCGGTACTGGCTGGCTAGTAGGGTGACGATCTGGTGGAGCAGGGCGGCGGCGATCCCGTCGGGCAGATCGGACCGGATGAGCCCCTCGTCCTGCGCCCGCCGGATGAACGTGGCGATCCGTTCCCGCTGGTCGAGCATGCGCGCGTAGGACTCGTCGTCGCAGTGCATCTGGTCCGTGTCGATCGGGTAGCGACGGACCACCGCGATGATGCCCTCCAGGAACCGGTACAGCGCCACGGTGGCCGGAGCGCTCTCCAGCCGCGCGTCGCTGAGCACCGCATCTACCGCGTCGAGCTTGGTGTGGAGCACGGCGTCGCGCAGCGCTTCCCGCCGCGCGAAGCGGCGGTAGACCGTGCGCCGGTCGACTCCGGCCTCGGCGGCGATGGTGGCGATGGTGGTCCCGGGATCCTCGGCCAGGAGCCGTGCTCCGGTTTGGAGGACCGCGTCGATATTCCGTACCGCATCAGCTCGCATGACATGAGGGTACGCCTTGCGGCACTTGTGACGGCTTGAGTCACAGATAAGTTCCCTCTTTCGAGGTAAACGTCACATGAGTGCGATGATTCTTTGATGAAGCGCCACACGAGACAGGCGATTACTGTCTGTGCTCGCCCGTGGCTGGCCAGGGCCTGTCTCGATGAATATTCCCCTGTAACTGTTTTGGCGGCTTGAGTCACACTTCAGACCCGACTCTGAATCTAAGAGCTACAGTCCTGTGATGGTTCGTGGTCGAGGTGTCACGACGGTGCAGGAGCGCAGGGTGCCTCGCGCCACCGGCGCTGTCGGTCCCGGTGCAGCACGCCGCGTGAGATTGCAGGAGTAGATGATGGTTGCTCACTCATCTGGTGGGTTTGTGGCGGTGGGGTCTGGGTCGGGGGCGGACGAGGTTTTGCCTCGCCGTGATGTTGGCACGTTGCGGGAGTTGTGGCGGTTTAAGGATTACGCGCGTCCGGAGCGTCGCCCGTTGGTGTGGGGGGTGGTGATGCGTGGGGTTGAGTTGGTGGCTGATTTGGCCGCGCCGTGGCCGTTGGCGTTGGTGATTGATGATTTGTTGCGGGGGCAGAAGAAGAGCGGGCCGTTGCATGAGGTGGCGCGGTGGTTTGGTGGTTCGGCGGTGGCCATGTTGATGGTGGCTTCGGTGGCGGTGTTGTTGATCACCGCGGCGTCGGGGTTGTTTGATTATTTGGGTGACCGGTTCATGAACGGTGCGGGTGAGCGGATCACCTCGCGGATCCGCTCGGATGTGTTCGGGTATGTGGAGCGGTTGCCGATGGCGTTTCACGACCGGCAGACCATTGGGGAGTTGACCAGCCGGGTTGTCTCAGACACTTCGCGGATTGAGTCGAGCTTGTTGGATTTGTTCACCGATCTGATCCCGGCGGTGTTGACGTTGGTGGGCACGGCGGTGGTGTTGTTGTCGGTGAGTTGGGAGTTGGGGTTGATCGGGTTGTGTGTGGCGCCGTTGGTGTATGTCACCGCGCTGCATTTTGCCCGGTTGACTCGGCGTAACGCCCGGCGTAAGCGGGCCGCGGTGGGCAACCTGACCGGGTTTGTCACCGAGTCTTTGCAGGGGATCCGCACGGTGCACGCGTTCGGGAACCAGCACATGCAGGATGCCCGGTTCAGCACCACCAACGACAAGGTTTTGTCGCTGGGTTTGCGGTCGGTGGATCTGTCCGCGCGGTTCAGCCCGGTGTTGCAGAGCGTGGGGGCGGTGGGCACCGCGGCGGTGTTGTTCGTCGGTGGCTACGGGGCGTTGCACGGCTGGTGGGCGGTCGGGATTTTGGTGGTGGTGACCAGCTACCTGAAAAACATGCTGTCCCCGATGAAGACCCTGGCGAAGTTGGCGCCCAGTTTCACCCAGGGCGCCGCCTCGGCCGAGCGGATCGCCGACATCCTCGATCAACCCACCGAACATTTGGGTACCGTCGACACACTCCCGGCCCGGGTGGCCGGACAAATTGAGCTGCGGCAGGTGGGGTTGGACTACGGGCGGGGCCCGGTGCTGAACAACCTGAACCTGAGGATCCGCCCTGGGGAACGCATCGCGCTGCTCGGCGACAACGGCGCCGGGAAATCCACCACCCTCTCACTCATCGGTGGGCTCTATGGACCCACCCACGGCCAAGTCCTGCTCGATGGACACTCCGTGCCGGAAGTACCCGAGCACTGGCTACACCAACAAGTAGCCATGGTGTTGCAAGACACCTTCCTGTTCTCCGGCACCCTGGCCGACAACCTGCGCTACGGCCGCCCCGACGCCACCGACGAGGAGGTCGCCCGGGTAGCCGAAGCCGCGCTGGTCAGCGAGTTCTCCAACCGGCTGGAAGACGGGCTGAACACCACCATCTCGGCCGGTGGCATCGGGCTGTCCGGCGGTCAGCGCCAACGCGTCGGCATAGCCAGGGCACTGCTGGTCGACTCCCCGGTGGTGCTGCTCGACGAGCCGACCGCCGGGCTGGATGTGACCGCCGAGGAACTCGTGGTGCAAGCCCTGACCCGTCTGGTCGAGGGCCGCACCGTGATCATGACCACGCACCAGCCGGCGCTCACCCGGCTGGCCACCCGCACCGTGTACCTACGGCGGGGCGGCGTCCTCGAAGAAATGCCGGCGCGGCCGGTCGTGCCGACTCCGGTCGAGGCCGTCATCATCGCGCCAGCGACATCCGAATGAGCGAATCATCGGGGACCTGACAGCTCGGCACCGAGGTCAGTCCGGGGCGGCGCTGGAGTCGGCGGGC
>DATHIT010000624.1:0-45345 GCA_035489915.1 Pseudonocardia sp.
GCCCAAGGTGGACGGCGCCTGGCAGCTGCACGAGCTGACCCGGCATCTCCACCTCGACCTCTTTGTGCTGTTCTCCTCGATCGCCGGGATCTGGGGCAACCCGGGGCAGGCCAACTACGCGGCGGCGAACACCTTCCTGGACGCGCTGGCCGCCCGCCGCCGCGCTGACAGCCTGCCGGCCCTCTCACTGGCCTGGGGCCCCTGGCGGGCGCCGGGCGGGATGACCTCGGCGCTCGGCCAGGTCGACTGGGAGCGACTTGGTCGTTCCGGCTCGCTGCCGCTGACGGAGCGCGAGGGACTGGCCCTGTTGGACGCCGCCGGCGCGACCGGACGGCCCATGCTGGTCCCGGTCCGCCTCGACCCGACGGCGACGGCGGACGGCCAGGTCGCTCCGCTGCTGTCGGCGCTGGTCCGTCGCACGTCCCGGCGCAGGGCCGGCGCGGTCGAGCAGCACACCGACAACGCACTGTCCGAGCTGCTCGAGACGATGCCGGAGGCCGAGCAGGACGCGGCACTGCTGGACCTGATCTACGCGCAGGCGGCGGCGGTCCTCGGGCTTCCCGGCTCCGGGTCGATCAATGAGCGGGACACGTTCAAGGACCTGGGCGTCGACTCGCTGACCGCGCTGGAGCTGCGCAACCGGCTCAACAAGGTCAGCGGACTGCGGCTGCCGGCCACGGTCGTCTTCGACTACCCGACTCCGACCACGTTGGCCGAGCACATCCGGACCGAGCTGGTCGGCCTCGACGCCGGTACGGCCACACCACAGACTTTCTCCCGGGTCGCCTCGGCCGAGGACGAGCTGGTGATCGTGGGCATGGGTTGTCGCTTCCCCGGCGGAGTCGGTTCCGCCTCGGAGTTCTGGCGGCTGCTGGCCGACGGCACCGACACAGTGGCCGGCTTCCCCCGCGACCGGGGTCCCCGGTGGCTGAGCGTGGTCGACCCGGACCCGGCCGCCACCGGGAAGAGCTACGCGTCCGAGGGCGCCTTCCTGCACGGCGCCGGCGACTTCGACGCGCGGTTCTTCGGGATCTCACCGCGTGAGGCGCTGGCGATGGACCCGCAGCAGCGACTGCTGCTCGAGACGTCCTGGGAGGCACTGGAGGACGCCGGTATCGACCCGCTGTCGCTGCACGGCAGCGAGACCGGCGTGTTCGCCGGGCTGATCTATCACGACTACGGGGTCGGCGGCGGGACGCCCGGCGAGGTCGAGGGTTACGTCAGCACCGGGACGTCCGGGGGTGTGGCCTCGGGTCGGGTGGCGTACGCGCTCGGTCTGGCGGGGCCCGCGGTGACCGTTGACACGGCGTGCTCGTCCTCCCTGGTGGCGCTGCACCTGGCCGCGCAGGCGCTGCGGTCCGGCGAGTGCACCCTGGCCCTGGCCAGCGGCGTGACCGTGATGGCGACCCCGGGCACGTTCGTGGAGTTCTCCCGGCAGCGCGGGCTGGCCGCCGACGGGCGGTGCAAGGCGTATGCCGAGGCGGCCGACGGCACCGGCTGGGGTGAGGGCGTCGGCGTACTGGTGCTGGAGAAGCTCTCCGACGCCCGCCGCAACGGGCACTGCGTCCTCGCCGTGGTCCGAGGCAGCGCGATGAATCAGGACGGCGCCTCCAACGGACTGACGGCTCCCCACGGACCCTCGCAGCAACGGGTGATCCGGGCGGCTCTGGCCAACGCCGGTCTGCGGCCCGGCGACATCGACGTCGTCGAGGGCCACGGCACCGGCACGCGCCTCGGCGACCCCATCGAGGCGCAGGCACTGCTGGCCACCTACGGGCAGGAGCGGGATGCCGACCAGCCCGTGCTGCTGGGCTCGGTGAAGTCGAACATCGGTCACACCCAGGCAGCCGCCGGCGTGGCCGGGGTGATCAAGATGGTGCAGGCGATGGCCCACGGCGTCGTCCCGGCCACGCTGCACGTGGATGAGGCGTCGTCGCACGTGGACTGGGCAACGGGCGCGGTCAGGCTCGTCACCGAGGCGACGGCCTGGCCGACGACCGGCCGGCCCCGGCGGGCCGGGGTGTCGTCCTTCGGTTTCTCCGGCACGAACGCGCACGTCATTCTCGAACAGGCGCCGGAGGAACCGGTGGCCGTCGGCGATGCTCCCGCGACCGGGGACGGCCCGGACGCCGCTGCCCGTCGAGGGCTGCCGGTCGTGCCGTGGCTCGTCTCGGCCCGGGGCCGTGCCGGCCTGGCCGCCCAGGCCGCCCGGCTGGCCGAGTTCGTCGCGGCCCGGCCCGACACCCGGCCCGGCGCGCTCGATCTCGGCGGTGCGGTGGACATCGGCTGGTCGCTGGCGACGACCCGGCCGGGCCTGTCCCACCGGGCCGTCGTCGTCGGCAGCGGTCCGGACGAGCTCCGCGCCGCGCTGGCCGGCCTCGCCGAGTCGCTCTCGAACGAGACGGCCCCGGCCTCGGATCCGCCGGGGGCGGTGACCGGGACCGCCGGCACCGTCGGCAAGGTCGGGTTCGTCTTCACGGGCCAGGGCGCGCAGCGGGTGGGCATGGGACAGGGCCTGTACGTGGCCTACCCGGTGTTCGCAGCCGCCTTCGACGCCGTCGTCGCCGGGCTGGAGGAGCACCTGGGCCAGCCGGACCACTCGCTGCGGGAGGTGCTCCAGGGCGTCCCGGATCGACCCGGTCTGCTCGACGAGACGGTCTGGGCGCAGGCCGGGCTCTTCGCGATCGAGGTGGCGCTGTTCCGGCTGCTGGAGTCCTGGGAGGTGACTCCGGCGGTCGTGGCCGGCCATTCGATCGGCGAGCTGGCGGCCGCCCACGTGGCCGGGGTGTGGTCGCTGGCGGACGCGTGTGCGGTGGTGGCCGCCCGTGGCCGCCTGATGCAGGCGCTGCCGGCCGGAGGCGCGATGCTCGCGGTGTCGGCCGGTGAGCATGACGTGTCGGCCGCCGTGGCCGGGTTCGCCGGCGTCGGGATCGCCGCCGTCAACGGCCCGGAGGCGGTGGTCGTGTCGGGCCCGGCGGCCGCCGTCGACGCGCTCGCCGCGCAGCTGTCGGCCGAGGGGCGGCGGGTCCGGCGGCTGCGGGTGTCGCACGCCTTCCACTCGTCGCTGATGGAGCCGATGCTGGCCGACTTCGCGGCGGTGACCAGGTCCGTCTCGTACGCAGTACCCCGAATCCCGCTGGTGTCCACCCTCACCGGTGCAGCGGTGACCGGCGAGGTCCTCGATCCGGAGTACTGGGTGCGGCAGGTGCGCGAGGCGGTCCGGTTCGCCGACGCCGTCACCACACTGCGCCAGAGCGGGGTCCGGACCTTTCTCGAGATCGGCCCGGACGGGGTGCTGTCGGCGCTGGGCTCCCCGCCGGAGGCGGCAGCGGGCCCGGCCGGGGCCGAGGTGTGGGTCCCGGTGCTGCGCCGGACCCGGGACGAGGCAGTGAGCCTGGTCTCCGCCGTCAGCCAGGTCCATGTCCGAGGCGGTTTTGTCGACTGGGCCCGGGTGTACGCCGGCAGCGGGGCCCGGCGGGTCGAGCTGCCGACCTACGCCTTCACCCGGCAGACCTACTGGCTCACTCCCGGGAGCGCCGGGACGGACGCCGCCGGGCTCGGGTTCGAGTCCGCCGACCACCCGCTGCTCGGCGCCGCGCTGGAGCTGTCCTCCGGCGACGGGCTGGTGATGACCGGACGGCTGTCGGTGGGTGCCCAGCCGTGGCTGGCCGAGCACGTGGTGGCCGGCCAGGTCGTGGTGCCGGGCGCGGCGCTGGTCGAGATGGCGGTCCGGGCCGGCGACGAGGCCGGCTGCGCCAGCATCAGCGAGCTGGTCATCCGGACGCCCCTGGTGCTCACCGGGCACGACGCGGTCCAGGTCCAGGTCACGGTGGCCGCGCCAGGGCCGGACGGCGACCGGGAGATCACCATCCACTCCCGCCGCGAGGACGACCCCGGAGCCTGGACGCGCCATGCCGAGGGGGTACTCGCGACCGGGCGGGACCACGCTGTCGGTGACGCGGAATGGGGGGAGTGGCCGCCGAAGGGCGCGGTCGAGGAGGAGCTGGACGGCTTCTACCCGGCACTGGCCGACGCGGGGCTGGCCTACGGCCCGCTGTTCCAGGGCGTGCGGGCGGCCTGGCGCCGAGCGGAGGAGATCTTCGCCGAGGTGGTACTCGGCGACGACCTGCCCGTGGCCGGTTTCGGCCTGCACCCGGTCCTGCTCGACGCCGCCCTGCACCTGATGGGAACGGCGTACCCGGACCAGGCGGGGCCGCTGCTCCCGTTCGCCTGGACCGGCGTCGACGTGCACTCCACCGGCGCTACCTCGGCCCGGGTACGGATTGCCCCTTCGAGCTCGGGCGAAGGGCTGTCGGTCACCCTGGCCGATGAGACCGGCGCCCTCATCGCCTCGGTCGGATCGCTGGTGCTGCGTGCTCTACCGGCCGGGGCGGCCACCGGCGGCGCCCGGCTGGCACAGGAGGTGCTGTTCGAACTGGACTGGGTGCCGGCCAGGGCGACGAATCCCGAACTGAGCGCCGACATCAGCGGCTGGGCGGTCATCGGCACCACCCTCGACCTGCCCGACGATCTGCCCCGAGTGGCCCGGTACCCGGACATCGAGGCTCTGGCGGAGGACCGTACCTCGGCCGTCACCACCGTGATCGTGCCGTGCGGCTTCGGCGGTGTAGACGCCAGCGGTGACACCCCCGGCGCGGTCCTCGCGACGACGGTCGAGGCCCTGGCCCATGTGCAGTCGTGGCTGGCCTCGGACGCGTTGGCCGGTTCGCGCCTGGTGCTGCTCACCCGGCACGCCGTCGACGCCGGAGGCGGCGAGGTGGACGTCACCGGGGCCGGCGTGTGGGGGCTGGGCCGCGTCGCCGCCGCCGAGAACCCCGACCGGATCGTCCTGGTCGACCTGGACGGGCGGGCCGACGTGGTGGCGGCGCTGACGGCGGCGCTCGCGGTCGACGAGGCCCAGGTCGCCGTCCGGGCCGGGCAGGTCCTGGTTCCACGGCTCACCCCCGCGACCGCTGGTCTGGCGCTCCCGGCCGACGCGGTCGGGGCGACAGCGACCGCGGCGGCGACGGGCACAGGGTGGCGGCTGGAATGCACCGGCCGGGGCACGCTGGAGAACCTGGCTCTGGTGCCGGTCGACGCCGCGACCCGAGCGCTGGGCGCCGGCGAGGTCCGGGTCGGGCTACGGGCGGCCGGGGTGAACTTCCGGGACGTGCTGAACGTGCTGGGGATGTACCCGGGCGACGCGGGTCTGCTGGGCCTCGAGGGAGCCGGTGTGGTGCTCGAGGTCGGCGCGGGCGTGACCGACGGGACCGGCCTCCGGCCCGGCGACCGGGTGATGGGCCTGTTCTCCGGTGCTTTCGGTCCGGTGGCGGTCACCGATGCCCGGCTGCTGGCTCCGGTGCCCGTCGGCTGGTCGATGGCCGAGGCGGCCGCCGCGCCGGTCGTGTACCTCACCGCCTGGTACGCGCTGGTGGAGCTGGCCGAACTGGGTCGGGGCGAGTCGGTGCTGATCCACGCCGCCGCCGGTGGGGTCGGGATCGCCGCCGTGCGGTTGGCCCGCCACCTGGGCGCGGACGTGTTCGGCACGGCGAGCCCCGCCAAGTGGCCGGTGCTGCACGGGCTGGGGCTGCCCGGGTCCCGGGTCGCATCGTCCCGGACGGTCGAGTTCGAGGACGCGTTCCGGGCGGCGACCGGCGGCTCCGGGGTCGACGTGGTGCTCGACTCACTGGCCGGTGAGTTCGTGGACGCCTCGCTGCGGCTGGCCGCCGGGCCGGGCCGCCGGTTCGTGGAGATGGGCAAGACCGACATCCGTGACCCTCGGAGGGTCGCCGCGGACCACGACGGGCTGTCGTACCAGGCGTTCGACCTGCTCGAGTGTGCCCCCGACCTGATCGCCGACATGTTCACGGCCCTGTCCGACCTGTTCGCGCGGGGAGTGCTCCGGCCCTTGCCGGTGGCGGCGTGGGATGTCCGGCGGGCGCCGGAGGCGTTCCGGTACCTGAGCCAGGCCCGCAACGTCGGCAAGGTCGTGCTCACGATCCCGGCCGCGCCGCGGGGTGGCACCGTGCTGGTGACGGGCGCTTCGGGCGCGCTGGGCGGGCTGGTGGCCCGGCACCTCGCCGGCTCCGGCCACGCCGAGTCCCTGGTGCTGGTCTCCCGGCGGGGCCCGGCCGCTCCCGGGGCGGCCCGGTTGGTGGCCGACCTTGCCGGGTCGGGCGTCCGGGTTCAGGTCGTGGCCGGTGACGCCGCCGACCGGGCCGGGCTGGGCGCGGTGATCGCGGCCATCGGTGCGCCGGTGCCGCTGCGGGGCGTCGTACACGCCGCCGGAGTGCTGGACGACGCCGTCCTCGGCTCGCTGACCCCGGACCTGGTCGAGTCGGTCATGCGGCCGAAGGTGGACGGAGCCTGGCACCTGCACGAGCTCACGGCGGACCTGGATCTGGACTTGTTCGTGCTGTTCTCCTCGGTCGCCGGGATCTGGGGCAACGCGGGACAGGGCAACTACGCCTCGGCCAACACCGCAGTCGACGCGCTGGCCGCCGTCCGCCGGCGCGCCGGGCTCGCGGCCACCTCGCTGGCTTGGGGCCCGTGGGAGCTCGAGCCGACCGGCACCACCGGTGGCATGGCCGGGACCTTGTCGGAGGCCGATCGCCGGCGGCTGGCCCGCCAGGGCTTCGCGCCGCTGACCGCCGCCGACGGGATGGCCCTGCTGGACGTTACGACCGGCTGGGCCGATGTCGGCGGTCGCACCCCGGGCGCCGGGCGGGCCCTGCTGGTCCCGGCCCGCCTCGACCGGGCGGCCCTGCGCGGCGGCGCCGGGCTGCCACCGGTGGCCGCCGGTCTGGCGGCGAGGCCGCCCTCCGCCCCGGTGCGGCGGACGGTCGGTTCGAGCGCCGATAGTCACCACGACGTGGCCGCGCGGCTGACGGCCCTCGAACCGGACGAGCGGGAGAAGGCGATCCGGGATCTGGTCGGCGCGCAGGCGGCCCTCGTGCTCGGGTTGGCCGGAGCCGAAACGGTGGAGGTCAGCCGCTCGTTCCGCGAGCTCGGGTTCGACTCGCTGACCGCGGTCGAGCTGCGCAACCGGCTCGGCACGGCGACCGGGCTGAGGCTGGGCGCGGCGGTCGTCTTCGACCACCCCACACCCGACGCGCTGAGCGCCCACATCGGCCGACAGCTCGGCGGGACCACCGAGGACAACAGCGTTCTGCAGGCCTTCTCGGGGTTGGAGAAGGTCGAATCCGCCCTGACCCGGCTCCTCTCCGACGACGCCGCCCGGACGAGGGTGACGGCGCGGGTCCAGGAGCTGCTCGCCGCCCTGCGGGTGGTCGAGACCGTCGCGGCGACCGAGGTGACATCGGTCGCCGACCGGATCGAGGCGGCCGAGGACGACGACATCTTCGACTTCATCGACAACGAGCTCGGCGTCTAGTGCACGGCACTGGGACGTGGGCGAAGCGCATGCGTGGCTGAGGGAAAGGGTCGTCGAGTGACGAACGAAGAGAAGCTTCGTGACTACCTCAAGCGGGTCACCACCGACCTCCATCAGACCCGCGAGCGCCTGCGCAGGATGGAGGACGATCGGGTCGAGCCGGTGGCCGTCGTCGGGATGGCCTGCCGCTTCCCGGGCGGGGTGGCCTCACCGGACGACTTCTGGACCCTGCTGACCTCGGACACGGACGCGGTCACGCCGTTCCCCGAGGACCGCGGCCCGGAGTGGGGCAGCGTGTTCGACCCCGATCCGGCGGCGGCCGGCAAGAGCTACGCCCGGGAGGGTGCGTTCCTCGCCGGGGCGGCCGACTTCGATGCACCGTTCTTCGGGATCGCGCCCCGGGAGGCGCTGGCGATGGACCCGCAGCAGCGGCTGCTGCTGGAGACGTCGTGGGAGGCGCTCGAGGACGCCGGTATCGACCCGACGTCGTTGCACGGCACGGCCACCGGGGTGTTCGCCGGGCTGATCTACCACGACTACGCCGCCGGTGGCGTCGGCGACGTCGAGGGGTACGTCAGCACCGGGATCTCGGGCGGGGTCGCCTCCGGTCGGGTGGCCTACACGCTCGGCCTGGAGGGCCCGGCGGTGACCGTGGACACCGCGTGCTCGTCGTCGCTGGTGGCGATGCACCTGGCCGCGGCCGCGCTGCGCTCGGGGGAGTGCACGCTCGCGCTGGCCGGCGGCGTGACCGTGATGGCCCGGCCCGGCACCTTCGTGGAGTTCTCCCGGCAGCGGGGGCTGGCGGCCGACGGCCGGTGCAAGGCTTTCGCCGAAGCGGCCGACGGCACCGGCTGGGGTGAGGGCGTCGGGGTCCTGGTCCTGGAGAAGCTGTCCGATGCCCGCCGGAACGGACACCGGGTGCTGGCCGTGGTCCGGGGCAGCGCGGTGAACCAGGACGGTGCCTCGAACGGGCTGACCGCTCCCAACGGGCCGGCCCAGCAGCGGGTGATCGAGTCTGCCCTCGCCGGCGCCGGTCTGTCGGCCGGTGAGGTCGATGTGATCGAGGGCCACGGCACCGGCACCCGGTTGGGGGACCCGATCGAGGCCGAGGCCCTCCTGGCCACCTACGGTCAGGACCGCGATGCCGGTAGCCCGGTGTTGCTGGGCTCGGTGAAGTCGAACATCGGTCACACCCAGGCCGCGGCCGGCGTGGCCGGTGTGATCAAGATGATCAAGGCGATGGCGCACGGCGTCGTCCCGGCGACCCTGCACGTGGACGCGCCGTCCTCGCACGTCGACTGGACCTCCGGTGCGGTCGAGCTGGTGACCGAGGCGACCGCCTGGCCGAGCACCGGCCGTCCTCGCCGCGCCGGGGTGTCGTCGTTCGGCTTCTCCGGCACGAATGCCCACGTCGTCCTCGAGCAGGCCCCGACCGAGCAGAGCGAGCTCGCGGACGCGCCAGCGGCTGGCGACGAGGTGGCGGCCCACGCGCCGTCGGTGGTGCCGTGGCTGATCTCGGCCCGGAGCCCCGCCGGCCTGGGCGCCCAGGCCGAGCGGCTGGCGGCGTTCGTCCGGTCCCGCCCGGAGCTGGAGCCGGCCGACCTCGGCTGGTCGCTGGCCACGTCCCGCGCGAGCCTGCCGCACCGGGCGGTCGTCGTGGGGGCCGAGCGGGAGGAGCTCCTCCTCGGGGTGGACGCGCTGGCGGGCTCGGGGGAGTGCGCGATCGGCCCGGCCGGCGGTCCCGGTCGGATCGGGTTCGTCTTCACCGGCCAGGGCTCGCAGCGGCTCGGCATGGGGCAGGGCCTGTACGCGGCCCACCCGGTGTTCGCGCGCGCGTTCGACGCCGCCTGTGCCGGCCTGGAGGAGCACCTCGGTCAGCCGGGCCGGTCGCTGGCCGCCGTCATCCGGGACGACGCCGAGCTGCTGGATCAGACGATGTGGGCCCAGGCCGGGTTGTTCGCGGTCGAGGTCGCCCTGTTCCGGCTGCTCGAGTCGTGGAGCGTACGCCCGGATGCGGTGGCCGGGCACTCCATCGGCGAGCTGGCCGCCGCGCACGTGGCCGGGGTCTGGTCGCTGCCGGACGCGTGTGCGGTCGTCGCGGCGCGGGGCCGCCTGATGCAGGCACTCCCGGCGGGCGGGGCGATGCTCGCCGTGCAGGCCTCGGAGGACGACGTCCGCCCGCTGCTGGCCGACCACGCCGGGGTCGGGCTCGCGGCGGTGAACGGTCCGACCGCCGTGGTGGTCTCGGGACCGGCCGAGGCGGTGGCCGCGCTGCGGGAGCGGTTCGAGGCCGAGCAGGTGCGGGTCCGGGAGCTGCGGGTCTCGCACGCCTTCCACTCGTCGTTGATGGAGCCCATGCTGGCCGAGTTCGCCCGGGTCACGGCCTCCGTCGTGTATTCGCGTCCGGCCATCGCTCTGGTGTCGACCGTGACGGGCCTACCGGTCACGGACGAGGTCATGGATCCCGCGTACTGGGTGCGTCAGGTACGGGAACCGGTGCGGTTCGCCGATGCCGTGACCGCGCTGCGCGGGCGGGACGTGCGTACCTTCGTCGAGATCGGTCCGGACGGCGTGCTCTCCGCGCTGGGGCAGGCGACGGTGACCCCGCTGGACCCGGCTTCGCCCGGCGACCCGTCACCGGTGGGCGAGGCGTGGGTGCCGGTGCTGCGGCGCGATCGGGACGACGCCGCCACCCTGGTGTCGGCGGTCGGGCAGCTGCACGTGCGCGGCGTGACGGTGGACTGGGCGCGGTGCTACGCCGGCAGTGGCGCCCGCCGGGTGGAGCTGCCGACGTACGCCTTCACCCGGGAGCGCTTCTGGCTCGAGCCGAGGGCCGGGAGCATCGATCTGGTGGGCCTCGGCCAGTCAGTGGCGGGTCACCCGCTGCTGGGCGCCACCGTCGGCCTCGCCTCCAGCGGCGGCCTGCTGCTCACCGGGCGGCTCGGCCTGGGCTCGCAGCCGTGGCTGGCCGACCACGTCATTGCCGGGCGGGTGATCGTGCCGGGGGCGGTGTGGGCCGAGATGGCGATCCGGGCCGGCGACGAGATCGGTGCGGCCCGGTTGGCCGAACTGGTCATGGAGACCGGGCTGATACTGCCCGCCGGGGCGTCCGGCGTCCGGGTGCAGGTTGTCGTGACACCGCCGGACGGTGGCCGGGCGGAGGTGGCGATCTACTCTCGGCCGGAGGACGACGAGGTCACCGGGGCCTGGACCCGGCACGCCGTCGGTGTTCTCGAGCCCGGCGAAGTCGAGCCGGCCGGCCCCGTGGCCGAGCTGGCGACCTGGCCGCCGACGGGAGCGGTGGAGACCCCACTGGACGGTTTCTATCCCGCGCTGGCCGACGCCGGACTGGCCTACGGCCCGGTGTTCCGAGGCGTGCGCGCCCTGTGGCGGCGGGGCGAGGAGATCTTCGCCGAGGTCACGCTGGACGACGGCGTCGACGTCGCCGGATTCGGGCTGCACCCGGCCCTGCTCGACGCGGCCCTGCACGGTGTCGCGGTCTGGCGGACGGAGTCGTCGACGCCGTCGGTGCCCTTCGCCTGGAGCGACGTCGTCATCCACGCCACGGCCGCCTCGACCGCCCGGGTGCGGATCGCCCCCGCCGCGAAGGGCGACGGGTTCGCGCTGACCCTGGCTGACGGGTCCGGCCAGCCCATCGCCTCGGTGGGGTCACTGGTCCTGCAGGCCCTGCCCACGCTCGACTCGGCGCGGGGCGCGACGCTGGTGCGCGAGGCACTGTTCGGACTGGACTGGGTGCCGGCCGCCCCGGCCGAGGCAGGCACGGGCGCGCCGTGGGCCGTGATCGGCGGGGGTCTCCCGGACCTCCCCGCCGCCGCGCACTACGCCGACCTGGCCGAGCTCGGTGCGGCCGTCGAGCGCGGCGCCCCGGTGCCCGCCACCGTGGTCCTCTGCCGCCGCCCCGGTGAGACCGTGGGGGCGGCGAGCGACAGCACGGTGCCGGCGGCGGCCCGGGCGCTCGCCGTCGAGGTGCTCGGCGCGATCCAGGAGTGGCTGGCGCTGGGGAACCTGGCTGACGCACGCCTGCTGGTCGTCACCGAGCGCGCCGTCGACACCGGCGCCCAGGTACGGCCGACGGCGTCGTCGGTGACCGGCCTCGTGCGGGCGGCCTCCGCCGAGCACCCGGGCCGGCTGGCCCTGGCCGACGTCGACGACCTGACCGCCGACGCCACCGACCTCGACTCGCTCCTGCGGGCCGGCGTGGCCACGGGCGAACCCGAGTTCGCGGTCCGCGACGGGTACGTGCTGGTGCCGCGACTGGTCCGACCGGGCGACGTGCTCGCCGTCCCCGAGGGTCGGACCGCCACCGCCGGCTGGCGCCTGGACTTCACCGAACGCGGCACACCGGACAACCTGGTCCTGGCGCCGGCCGACACCGGGCAGCCCCTCGGGCCCGGCCAGGTGCGTGTGGGCGTGCGGGCCGGCGGGGTCAACTTCCGGGACGTCCTGAACGTGCTGGGCATGTATCCCGGGGACGCCGGTCGGCTCGGTCTCGAGGGTGCCGGCGTGGTGCTCGAGTCAGGGCCGGAGGTGACCGGTTTCGAGCCCGGCGATCTCGTGATGGGCCTGTTCCCGGGTGCGTTCGGCCCGGAGGTGGTCACCGACCAACGGTTGCTGGCACCGGTGCCGTCGGGATGGAGCCTGGCCGAGGCCGCGGCGGCCCCGGTGGTCTTCCTGACGGCCTACCACGCCCTGGTCGAGCTGGCCGACCTGCGGCCCGGCGAGTCGATCCTGATCCACGCCGCCGCCGGGGGCGTCGGGATCGCCGCCGTGCAGCTGGCCCAGCATCTGGGCGCGGTCGTGTTCGGCACAGCGAGCCCGTCGAAATGGCCGGTGCTGCACGAGCTCGGCGTGCCGGGCGCGCACGTGGCGTCGTCGCGGACCGTCGAGTTCGAGGACGCGTTCCGGGCCGTCACCGGCCACGTCGACGTCGTCCTCGACTCGCTGGCCGGGGAGTTCGTGGATGCCTCGCTGCGGCTGGCCGCCGGGCCGGGCCGCCGGTTCGTGGAGATGGGCAAGACCGATATCCGGGACCCGGGGCAGGTGGCCGCCGAGCACGACGGCCTGTTGTACCAGGCGTTCGACCTGCTCGAGCTCGACCCGGACCGGCTCGGGGGGATGCTGAGCGCGTTGACGAAGCTGTTCGCCGCCGGTGTGCTCAAGCCGTTGCCGGTGGTCGGCTGGGACGTGCGCCGGGCCGCGGCCGCCTTCCGCTACCTCGGCCAGGCGCGTCATGTCGGCAAGGTCGTCCTCACCATGCCGGCCGCCGAGCTCAGCGGCACGGTCCTGGTGACCGGTGCCTCCGGCGCCCTCGGCGGTCTCGCGGCCCGCCACCTGGCCACCCGGCCCGGCCTGGTGAACCTGCTGCTGCTGTCCCGGCGGGGACCGGGGGCCCCCGGTATGGGCCAGCTGGCCGCCGAACTTGCCGCGCGGGGGGTCCGGGTCCAGCTGCGCGCCGCCGACGTCGCCGACCGTGACCAGCTTGCCGCGCTGCTCGCCGGGCTGCCGGCCGAGGCGCCGCTGCGCGGTGTCGTGCACGCGGCCGGCGTGCTCGACGACGGGTCGGTCGGTTCGCTGACCCCGGCGCGGATGCACGCGGTGATGCTGGCGAAGGTCGACGGCGCCTGGCACCTGCACGAACTGACCAGGCACCGTGACCTGAGTCTGTTCGCGGTCTTCTCCTCGATCGCCGGGCTGTGGGGGAGCCCGGGCCAGGGCAACTACGCGGCCGCGAACACGTTCCTGGACGCACTGGCCGCCCACCGCCGGCACCAGGGGCTGCCGGCGGTGTCCCTGGCCTGGGGGCCGTGGCAGCTCGCCGAGGCGAGGACCGGGGGAATGACCGGGCACCTCACCCCGGCGGACTGGCAGCGGATGGCCGCCCAGGGCCTGCAACCGCTCAGCGGCTCCGACGGTCTCGCCCTGCTCGGCGCGGTGACGGGCGCCGACCCGGCGAACCTGGTGCCGGACGGTTCCCGGGCCTTGCTGGTCCCGGTCCGGCTGGACCGCGCGACGCTGCGCCGCCTAGGGCACGGAACGCCCCCGCTGTTGGGTGGTCTCATCTCCCGCACAAGGCGTGCGGTCGCGCGGGTTGACGCCGCCGGCGGCGGCCTCGCTGGTCGTCTGGCCGGTCTGCCCGCGAGCGAACGCCAGGAGACCGTCCGCGAGATGGTGCTCGGCCACGCCGCGGCCGTCATCGGGCTGGCCGGGTTGGCCGAGGTGGACGCCGGCCGGTCGTTCCGCGAGCTGGGTTTCGACTCGCTGACCGCCGTCGAGCTGCGCAACCGCCTGGGTGAGGCGACCGGCCTGCGGCTGCCGGCCACCCTGGTCTTTGACTACCCGACGCCGTCGGCGCTGGTCACGTTCGTCCTCACCGAGCTGGTGGGGGCCGCCTCGGTGGTCCCCACCGCCGCCCGGACCGACGCCGCGCACGGCGACGACCCGGTGGTGATCGTCGGGATGGGCTGCCGCTTCCCCGGCGGCGTCGGCTCGCCCGGCGAGTTCTGGGACCTGCTGGCCTCGAAGACCGACGCCGTGACCGGGTTTCCCCTCGACCGGGGGCCGGCTTGGGACGGCGTCGTCGACCCGGACCCGGCCGCACCTGGGAAGAGCTACGCCGATGCCGGTGGCTTCCTGCCCGACGCCGGGGACTTCGACGCCCAGTTCTTCGGCATCTCACCGCGCGAGGCGTTGGCGATGGACCCCCAACAGCGGCTGTTGCTGGAGACCTCGTGGGCGGCACTGGAGGATGCCGGAATCGACCCGGTCTCCCTGCACGGCAGCGCCACCGGCGTGTTCACCGGGTTGATCTACCACGACTACAGCACCGGGAGCTCGGCCCCGGAGGAGGTGGAGGGCTACGTCAGCACCGGGAACTCCGGCGGGGTCGCGTCCGGGCGGGTCTCGTACGCGTTCGGTCTGGAAGGCCCGGCGATGACGATCGACACCGCCTGCTCGTCGTCGCTGGTGGCGCTGCACCTGGCGGTCCAGGCGCTGAGGTCGGGGGAGTGCGGCATGGCGCTGGCCGGTGGGGCGACGGTGATGGCGACCCCGGGCACCTTCGTGGAGTTCTCCCGGCAGCGCGGCCTGGCCGAGGACGGCCGGTGCAAGCCCTACGCGGACGCGGCCGACGGCACCGGCTGGGGCGAGGGCGTCGGCGTCCTCGTCGTCGAGCGCCTCTCGGACGCCCGCCGCAACGGACACCGCGTACTGGCGGTGGTCCGGGGGACGGCCGTCAACTCGGACGGCGCTTCGAACGGGCTGACCGCGCCGAACGGTCCCTCGCAGCAGCGCGTGATCCAGTCGGCCCTGGCCAACGCCGGTCTGTCGGCCGGTGACGTCGATGTCGTCGAAGGGCACGGCACCGGCACCCGGCTCGGGGATCCGATCGAGGCGCAGGCGCTGCTGGCGACCTACGGTCAAGATCGGGATGCTGACAAGCCCGTGCTGCTGGGCTCGGTGAAGTCGAACATCGGTCACACCCAGGCAGCGGCCGGGGTGGCCGGGATCATCAAGATGGTGCAGGCGATGGCACACGGGCTCGTCCCGGCGACCCTGCACGTGGACTCGCCGTCCTCGCACGTCGACTGGGCAGCGGGCGCGGTCGAGCTGGTCACCGGGGCGACCGCCTGGCCGAGCACCGGCCGCCCCCGCCGCGCCGGGGTCTCGTCCTTCGGGTTCTCCGGCACGAACGCCCACGTGATCCTCGAACAGGCCCCCGAAACCCCGGCAGACGCGGCCGAAGCCGTCACCGGGTCGCTGCCGGTGGTGCCCTGGGTGATCTCGGCCCGGAGTGGGTCCGGGCTGGCCGCGCAGGCACAGCGACTGCGCGAGCACCTGGTCTCCCGGCCCGAGCTGGACCCGGTCGACGTCGCCTGGTCCCTCGCCACCACGCGGTCGGCGCTGCCCGAACGGGCGGTGGTGGTCGGCGCGGACCGGGGTGAGCTGCTGGCCGGGTTGGACCGGTTGGCGTCCGGTCAGCCGTCCCCGTCGGTGCTGACCGGGTCGGCCGGGGCGGTGGGCAAGGTCGGGTTCGTGTTCACCGGCCAGGGAGCACAGCGGGTCGAGATGGGGCAGCGCCTCTACGCCGCGCACCCCGTGTTCGCGCGGGCCTTCGACGCCGTCTGCGCCGGGTTGGCGGAGCACCTCGACCAGCCGGGTCCGCACCTGAAGGCGATCATCCGGGGCGACAGTCGCGAGGACGGAATCCTGGACCGGACGGTGTGGGCCCAGGCCGGCCTGTTCGCGGTCGAGGTCGCGCTGTTCCGGTTGCTGGCGGACTGGGGCGTGCGTCCGGCGGTACTGGCCGGCCACTCGATCGGCGAGCTGGCCGCCGCGCACGTGGCCGGGATCTGGTCCCTGCCGGACGCGTGCGCCGTGGTCGGCGCCCGCGGTCGGCTGATGCAGGCCCTGCCGTCCGGCGGTGCGATGCTCGCCGTCCAGGCCGGCGAGGCGGAGGTCCTCGAGGTGCTCTCCGGCCGCACCGGGATCGGGGTCGCGGCCGTCAACGGCCCGAGTGCGGTGGTGGTGTCGGGAACGGACCAGGTCGTGGCCTCGGTGGCCGAGGAGCTCACCGCCCGGGGCGTCCGGGTGCGGAGCCTGCGGGTGTCACACGCGTTCCACTCGCCGCTGATGGAGCCGATGCTCGAGGAGTTCGCCCGGGTGACGGCTTCGGTGAGCTACGGGCGGCCGGAGATTCCGCTGGTGTCCACGGTGACCGGTCAGCTCGTGACGGACGAGATGACGGATCCGGCGTACTGGGCCCGCCAGGTCCGCGAGCCGGTCCGGTTCGCCGACGCCGTCACCAGCCTGCGGCAGGCCGGCGTGCGGACTTTCGTCGAGATCGGCCCGGACGCCGTGCTCGCGGCCCTCGGTCCGGAGACATCCACAGGCATCGGCACCGCCGCCGACCACGAGACCTGGATTCCCACCCTCCGCCGGGATCGGGACGAACCCGCGAGCCTGGTTGCGGCGCTCGGCCAGCTGCACGCCCTTGGCGGCGCCGTCAACTGGTCCCGCTGGTACGCCGGCACGGGGGTGCGGCGTGTCGACCTGCCGACCTACGCGTTCACCCGGGAGCGGTACTGGCTGAGCAGTCGGCTCGTCCGGGCGGATGCGGCCGACCTGGGGCAGTCCGTGGCCGGGCACCCGCTGCTCGGCGCGGCCGTCGACCGGCCCGACGACGGTGGCCTGGTCCTGACCGGCCGGCTGGCGCTGAGCGCGCAGCCGTGGCTCGCCGGCCACGGGACGCCCGCCCGGACCGTCGTCCCGGAAGCAGCACTGGTCGAGATGGCGGTGCGGGCGGGCGACGAGACCGGGCATACCCACCTGAGCGAGCTCCAGGTGCACCGCCCGCTGGTCCTGCCCGGCTCCGGTGCGCTCCAGGTCCAGGTCGTGCTCACCCCGGCCGATCCCGCCGACGAGGACCGGCGGGACCTGGCCGTCTACTGCCGCCCGGAGAACGAGGCGCCGCACGGCCCGTGGGCCCGCCATGCCACCGGCGTGCTCACCGCGGCCGCCGCCGACCGCGCCGAGGCGGAGGCCGAGTGGCCCCCGGCCGGCGCACGGCCCCGGCCGCGGCCGACGGACCGGCACATTCAGGCCGTGTGGCGCCGGGGTGCGGAGCTGTTCGCCGAGATCACCCTCGACGAGACCGTGGACGTCGCGGGCTTCGGCCTGCATCCCACCCTCCTGGACTCGGTCCTGTCGTTGGTCGGCCCGGCTGACGGTGCTCCGACGCTTGCCCACTCCTGGACCGACGTGGCCGTGCACGCCGCCGGCGCCGCCACGGTGCGAGCCCGGCTGGCGCCGGTGCCCGGTACCGAGGCGATGGCGGTGACCCTGTCCGACCACACCGGGCGGCCGGTGGCCTCGATCGGCTCCGTGGCCCGGCGGCCACTCTCGTCCGGCGAGCTGCCGGCCGAGGCACCCGACTCACTGTTCGAGCTCGAATGGTCCCCGGCCGCGCCCGGCTCCCTGCCGGACCCGGAACGGTTGGCGTTCGTCGGCCCCGGCCCGGACGAGGCCGACCCGGCCCGGTGCTATCCGGTCATGGCGGACCTGGTGGCGGCCGTCGCCTCGGGCACCCCCGTGCCGGACGTGATCGTCCTCAGCGGCCGGCCGGCCGTGGCACCGGGAGACAGTGTCGCCGCCGCGGCGCGGACGGCGGTCCTGACCACCCTGACCCAGCTGCGGGACTGGCTGGCGGCCCAGCACCTCACCGGGACCCGCCTGGTCGTGCTCACCCACCGGTCCGTCGCGGCCGGCTCGGTGCCGGTCGACGTCAGCGGTGCCGCGGTCTGGGGTCTCGTGCGGGTCGCCCAGTCCGAGTACCCCGGCCGGATCGTGCTGCTCGACGTGGACAGCCCGGACGCCGTCGATCGGGCACTTCCGGCCGCGCTGAGGTCGGGAGAGGCCCAGCTGGCCGCCCGAGCCGGCCAGCTGCGGGTGCCGAGGTTGGTCCCGGCGACGGTGGGAGCGGCAACCCCGGAAGAAGATGCGGTCGGAGACGGCCACGGAACGCTGCTGGTCACCGGGGCGTCCGGGGCTCTCGGCGGGCTCGTGGCCCGCCGTCTCGCCGGGGCGCGGCGGGCGGGGCGGGTGGAACTGCTGTCCCGGCGTGGGCCCCAGGCGCCCGGCCTCGGCACGCTGGCCGCCGACCTCGCCGGCCTGGGGGCGACCGCGCACGTGACCGCGTGCGACGCGGCCGACCGGGATGGTCTCGCCTCAGTGCTCGCGGCGATCCCGGCCGGGTCGCCGTTGCGGACCGTGGTCCACGCCGCCGGTGTCCTGGACGACGGGATCGTCGAATCGCTGACCCCGGCCCGGGTGGAGGCCGTGCTGCGACCGAAGGTCGACGGGGCCTGGCACCTGCACGAACTGACCAGACACCGCGAGCTGGACAACTTCGTGCTGTTCTCCTCGATGGCCGGCATCTGGGGCAACGCCGGCCAGGGCAACTACGCTGCCGCCAACACCTTCCTCGACGCCCTGGCCGCCCACCGGCGGGACGAAGGGCTGCCGGCCACGTCCCTGGCCTGGGGACCGTGGCAGCTGGAGGAGTCCGACGTCCCCCCGGGCACGGCCGGCGGCATGGCCGACGAGCTCGACGCCGCCGACCGGCAGCGTATGGCCCGGCACGGCCTCCGGCCGCTCGGCGGCGCCGACGGCCTGGCCCGGCTCGACGCGGTGCTCGAGCGGAACCGGCGCGAGCCGGGCACCGTGCCGGCGGTGCTGGTACCGGTCCACCTCGACCTCGGTGTCCTCCGCCGCCACAGCGGGGTGGGGCTGCCGCCGCTGCTGTCGGGGCTGGTCGGTGGCGCCGGCACCGGCCGAGGTCGCTCCGCTCGGCGGGTGGTCGACCCGGTCGACGCGCCCGAGGGGAACGGGCTGGCCGCCCGGCTGGCGGGGCTCGCCCCGGGTGCCCGCGAGCGCGCCGTGCACGACCTGGTCCGGGCTCAGTGCGCCCAGGTACTCGGGCTGCCCGGCCCGGACGCGGTCGGCGCCCACCGCTCCTTCCTCGAGCTGGGGCTGACGTCGGTGACGGCGCTGGAGCTGCGGAACCTGCTCGCCGGCGCCAGTGGCCTGACCCTGCCGGCCAGCGTGATCTTCGATTACCCGACGCCGGTCGAGCTGGCCGGGCACCTGTGCGCCAACGTCGTGCCCGCCGAGGCGGCGCTGCCGGTCCTCGACGATCTCGACCGGCTCGCCGCCCTGCTCGCCTCTGTGGATGAGCACAGCGACCGGCGCTCGGAGATCCTCACCCGCCTCGAGGGCCTTGCCGCCGACTTCCGGAGCCGGACCTCGGACAACGCGACGGCCTTCCGTGAGCTCTCGGTGGCGAGTGACGCCGAGATGTTCGACCTGATCGACCGGGAGCTGGGAGTCTGAGGCGTGTTCGGTGAACCTGGCGAGGAGCGGCGTGCCGATCATGCCTGGCCGCTCGGCACCGCCGGACGGACGCTCGAGCAGTCGGCGTAGAGCGCGCGGACCTTGGTGTAGTTGATGCTCACCACGACGCCGATCAGCAGCAGACCGCACACGACCTGTTCCAGCTTCATCCAGCCCGGCAGCAGACCGGGCAGCGAGACGAGTACGACGACGCCGACGACCGAGCCGGCCGAGAGCCAGCGCAGGTTCCGGTAGCCCTTGGCGAGGCCGCGCGCGGCCCGCTTCGCGTAGGACAGCGCGACCAGGGAGTCGAGCAGGACGATGGTCGCCCGGGTCCAGACCGTGGAGCTGACCAGGGCGGGGTCGGAATGACTGATGAAGAAGGCGGCGACGAGAGTCGCCGCGCTCAGCGCAATGAAGGCAATGATGAGGCGCCGAGCCGTCTGAAAGGCCTCTCGGACGGCGGACGGGGATGCATTGCTCCTGATCTCGGTGGCAACCTTGGTACTCATGATCATTTTCTCCTTCTTATCTTATTTACCTGTGGTTTGCGATTTCCAGGATGCGCTCGCGGCGGAAGTGGGACATCTCCCTCAGGGTGGAACCTGGTTCTCCAACCTGGGTTTCAGTGCGACGCTGAACTCGCGATGAGAGAACAGTCGAATGCTCTGGAGGTCAGGCGAGCTCGGGTGGTGGCCAACTGTGGAATCGCGGCGGTTGAACGACGCGCGCCGGTGTGCTACTGGAAGCGCAGGGCGTCGATGGGTCGCAGCCGCGCGGCCCGCAGAGCGGGATAGCCGCCGGCGCTGAGCCCGATGACCAGGCTGAACGCCAGGGCGACGGCGCCGGCCAGTACGGAAATCGTGGGCTGGCCGAAGGCCGGGGCGACCGTGGCGATCAACTTGCCGGCGGCCAGGGTGAACGAGATTCCGAAGAGCTCGCCGAGTACGCCGCCGACTCCGGCGAGCACGACCGCTTCGATGAGGAACTGTTTCATGATTGCGCCGCGCCGGGCGCCCAATGCCTTGCGGATGCCGATCTCCCTGGTGCGCTCGGTGACCGAGACCAGCATGATGTTGGCTACTCCGATTCCGCCGACGAGTAGCGAGATGCCGGCGATGGACACGGTGAAGTAGGTGATGTACGTAATCGTCTGGTTCATCTTGTCGATCTGGTTCTGGAATGCCTGCAGGCTGTAGTCGCGGTGGCTCGGGTCTTGAATCGCGTGCTGCCGGTCGAGAATGGTCCGGATCTGGTCCTCGGCGGCGTCCAACCGCTGGGTGTCAGCCGCGCGGACGATGATCGTGGACAGCTGGTCGCCGCCGATCAGGTACCGGCGGGCGGCGCCGAGAGGCATCATCGTGGCGTTGTCGTTCTGTCCGTCCGCGTCCAGGACGCCGATGAGCCGGAAGTTCGTGCGCTGGATGCGGACCATCTTGCCCAGGGCGGCGGCCGGGTCGCCGAACAACGCCCCGGCGATCTCGGGCCCGAGCAGCGTGACTCGCTCGCCGGCCTGGTACTGGGCCTGGGTGAACATCGAGCCCAGCATCACGGTGCGGTTGGCGACCTCCAGGATGTCGGTCGTCGAGCCGGTCACGTCACCCTGGTACTTGCGCTGCCCGTAGGTGACTGTGGCGGGGCCGCCGACCACCGGGGTGACGCTGGCGATGTCAGGCGCGGCCGAGGTGTCCTGCAGCGCCCGCACGTCGGAGTAGGTGAGGTTGCGGGAGTCCGAGCCCAGGGCGCCGCCGCTGGTCTTCGAGATGTTGATCTGGGAGGCGAACGCCCCGAAGGTCTCGTTGAAACCGGACTTGACGGCATTGCCGAGGCCGACCAGCAGGATGACCGCGGCCACCCCGATCACGATGCCCAGTGTGGTCAGCAGGGATCGGAGCCGGTTGTTCCGCAGGCTCTGGAAAGCCATGGTCATGGCCTCGCGCAGATACATGGCATGCGTCCTTTCTGCTGGCTGATGCGCTGGCCGAAGCATGCGTCAGCGTGGACGGCCCCCACATCTGTCGCGGAGTGGAACTTGCCGGTCGATCCCTCTGCACCCCTGGTTGTAGGTCCTGCACCCCTGGGGTCAGCCGGTGTTCGGCCGTGCGATCGGTGCCCTTGACCAGGGTCGGTCTGTATCGTTCGGCGAGTGACCGTCGAGTCGACGACGTCGCTGATGCTGGGCCGGCTGCGCCGGGTGCGCGGCCACCACGATGCCGTTCTGCGCAGTCTCACCCTGCTCGCCCCGGTGCTACTGGTGATGTTTCTGGTGAACGCCTTCGTGGCCGAACCACGTCCCGGCCTCGCCGGCCGGCCGTTGGGTGTGACGGCCGCGGTGCTCGCCTTCCTGGTGGCGGTGCTGGGGCGTGCCCTCACCACCAGCGCCCGGCTCCGCGGGGCGCACATCGGCTTCGTGGCATTGGCTCTGGCCAGCTCGACCGCGCTCACGTGGCTGCAGCCGACCGGTCCGGGCGACGCGGTGCTGCTGGTCAGCGTCCTCTTCCTGGCCGGGCTGCTGCCCCGGCCGGCGGTGGCTCCGTTCATGGTCGTCGCGTTCGTCACCATCGAGACGATCGCGTGGCTGACCGGCCAGGGCGCGCCGCTCACCGCCCTTGCTGCCCTGTACGGGCTGCTGTTTCTGGCGTTCCGGTTGAACGAGGTCAACAAGGAGGCCGAGCAACTGCTGGCCGAGCTGAGGCGGAGCCAGGAGGCACAGGCCAGGGCGGCGAACCTGAGCGAGCGCCAGCGGCTGGCCCGCGAGATGCATGATGTGCTCGCCCACTCGCTGTCGGGTCTGCTGCTGCAACTCGAAGGAGCGCGCATGCTGGCCGTCGACAACCCCCACGACCCCCGGCTACCCCAGATCATCGAGCGCGCGCACCACCTGGGCCGCTCCGGCCTGGCGGAGGCGCGCCAGGCGATCGGGGCGCTGCGGGGCGACCTGCTTCCCGGCCCGGAACGGCTGGCGGGGCTGGCCGAGGAGTTCGAGCGGGACCGTGCCGTGCCGTGCCGGTTCACCGTGTCCGGGCACGTCCATGAGCTGGGTTCGGAAGCGCAGGTTGCCCTCTACCGCGTCGCCCAGGAGGCACTGACCAACATCGCCAAGCATGCCGCACCGGACCGAGTGGAGTTGCACTTGAGCTACGAGCCCGAGAACACCCGGCTGGTGGTGGAGGACTTCGCGAGCGCCGTTCCGGCGTTCCCACCGACCGGGCGCACCGGCCGGGCCAGCGACACGGACGGGTACGGGTTGGCCGGCATGCGGGAACGCGCGGAACTATTGGGGGGCAGGTTGGCCACCACGACGACCGGCAGCGGTTTCCGGGTCGAGCTGGGGCTGCCGACGTGAGCCGTCGGATCCGGGTGCTGATCGTCGACGACCAGCGGGTCGTGCGCGAGGGGCTGACCATGGTGTTGGGCCTGATGGAGGACGTCGACGTGGTGGGCGTCGCCTCCGACGGCGCCGAAGCCCTCGAGCTGACCGGTGAGGTGCGTCCCGACGTCGTGCTGATGGACCTGCGGATGCCGCGCTGCGACGGGGTCGAGGCGACCCGGATGATCCGCGAGCGGCACCCGGACACCAAGATCGTCATCTTGACCACCTACTCGGACGACCGGTCGGTGATCGACGCGTTGCGTGCGGGCGCCCACGGCTACCTCACGAAGGACGCGGGCGGCGAGGAGATCCGCCAGGCGCTGGGCCACGTGCTGGACGGCCACGCCATGATCGACCCGGCCGTGCAGCACCACCTCGTTGATGCCATCACCGCGGGTCCCGCCCCCGCCAGCCCACAGGGCCCATCGGCGCGGCCCCAGGCCCTCGACGAGCTGACCCCCCGGGAGGCCGAGGTCCTCTCGCTCATCGCCAACGGCCTGTCCAACTCGGAGATCGCCGGCCGGCTGGTCATCAGCGAGGGCACGGTCAAGAGCCACATCAACCGGCTGCTGGCCAAGATCCAGGTGCGCAGTCGCGCACAGGCGGTCGCCTACGCCTACCGGCACGGGATGGTCTGAGCGGCCACATCCGAGGGTGAGCGGGCAAGGCTGTGGGGGGACCCCGGACGGGACCTCGCGGTCGACCGCCCGGGGCCCTCGGGACCGAGTACGGTCGGTCAGGCGGGGTCGCAGGTCACGATGGCGTCGCGGAGCTCGTAGCCCATCAGCACGTCGGTCCAGCAGAGGTCCGGCTCGCGATGCAACCGAATGCCCGGCACACGCAGTAGGCGGTCGAGGAAGACCCGGGTCTCGTTGAGGGCCACCTGGGCACCCGGGCACCGGTGGCCGCCGTCGCCGAAACTCAGGTAGGAGCCTGTCGTCTTGACCCGCCTGGCTCGGTCCGGATCCAGGGCGTAGGGGCACGCGCCCACGCTGGCCTCGTCGACGTTGGCGGCGCGAATGTCGAATACGAGTTTTTCACCCTCGGTGACCGAACCGGAGCTCGTCAGCGTGTCGGCGGTGACCCGGCGGTTGAGGATGTTCACCACCGGGTCCAGCCGCATGATCTCCTCCAGGGTCACGATCTGGTCGGCTTCCGTGCTGGCTAGGAAACGCTCGCGCAACGTGTCGTTCCCCAACAGGTGCCAGGCCGCCATGACGATGAACTCCCGGGTGGTGATCATTCCCGCGACGGCATAGGTGATGCACTCGACGAAGATCGCGCGGTCCGGGTAGCCCTCGTCGAGCAGGTGTGAGATCACGTCCTCCCGGCGCTGCGCACGACGGGCCTTGATTGCCGGCTGCACGTCGCACAGCATGAACCTCAGGCCGCTCAAGGTTGCCTGCAACTGCCCGACCGGGCGCCGCCAGCGGCTCATCGTCGGCACACGCAGGGCGATCAAGGTAGCTTGGATGTGCTTGGCCATCGCGGCCTGGTTGCTTTCGGTCAGCCCGACGATCGTGGCGGCCACGGTCACCGCAAGCTCGAAGCTCATCTGGTCCAGCCGGCCCTGCCCCTGCGTCCGCAGCCCGGCGAGCAGGGTGTCGGCGGCCTGCTCCATGACCGCGCGGTACCGGGTGCTGATCACCTTGGGAGTGAAGAACCGGGAGATCGCCTGCCGCTTGCGTTTGTGGGGCTCGCCGTCCAGGAAGAACACCGAGGTGAAGGCCGGATCCCCCAGGAACTCCTCCCCGGCCTGCTTGGTCGCATTGCCGCGCAACAGCTCGCGGGCGAAGGCCAAGCTGCTGACGACGCGTGACTCGGGAGCGACGGTGAGCCGTTCGGCGACCAAGGCCGCCGTCTTGCGATCATCGCGGGTGGCGTCAAACTGACTCGAGTCAATCATGCGACGCTACCGACCCGTTCCGTTAGCGTCCGGCCCCGATGCGCTGGCCGGATCCGGCAGCGGGTTGGCCGTGCACTGTACGTCCGCGGTATCGCCAGCCACCCGGGCCGGCATCGTGCCGTCGTGCAGGTAGGCGACGAGTGCCGGGCCGATCGAGCAGGAGCTGTCGGCGTCCGAGACGGCAGGGGTAGCGCCACTATGGGCCAGCGCCGCCTTCGGGAACAGTTTCCGGACCGCCAAGCTGCCCGCATAGGTCGTGGACGGCTGAAGAGTTGAGTCGAGCAACATCAGTGTCGCCGGAGAGTGTGAGCCGTCGACGACGGCCGGTTTCTGCGCCGGCACACTCCATGACTGGCAGCCGGCGATGAACCAGGTATTCGCCCAGCTGGAGAACGGCGCCGTCTCGTAGCTCTTCTGCGTGTCTTTCAGCCAGGTGTCCCAGTCCCTCGGGAAGGTGGCGTCGGTGCACTCGATCGCGAGCGACATCGCGGAGAGATTGTCGTTACTGGGCGGGTAATTGGTATCGAGAAGTGACTTCAACGGTAGGGCGTCACCCTGGTTGATATAGGTCGAGAACGCCTTGGCCAGGTCGATCCAGTACATCGTGTGGAAGTCCAGCAGCATGGCGTCGGTCAGGACGGTCGGGCCGAGCGACCCGTCGACCGGTTCCTTGGTCAGCTTGGCCATCGCCGCGTAGTACTGCTGCTTGACCGCCGCCTCGGTGGTACCTAGGTGATAGACGTCGTCGTGGGTCGCCACCCAAGCGCTGAACGCCGAGAAGTTCTGGTCGGCCGCGGCGTTCTGGGCGAGGTTGAAGCCGTACCAGGCCTGCTTCGGGTCGATGCTGCTGTCGAGGACCATCCGGCGTACCCGGCCCGGGTACATCGTGCTGTAGACCTCGCCGAGGTAGGCGCCGTACCAATAGCCGTAGTAGTTCAGCTGTCCCTGACCGAGGGCCTTGCGCAGGCTGTCCAGGTCCTGGACCGAGTCGGTGGTGGTGACGTGCCTCAGCAGCGGGCTGTTCGTCCTCGCGCAGGCGGCGGAATAGTCCTGCACCCGTTTCAGCCAGACGGCTTGCTGCTCCGCCGTGGTCGTCAGGTAGGACGGGCGGTCGTAGGCGTTGAAGTTGTGGTCACAGCTGAGCGCGGGCTGGCTGGAGCCGACGCCCCTCGAGTCGAAGCCGACCCAGTCGTAGTCACCGCTGATCGACTCGGGCAGCACCTTGCTGAACGCGGGATGGGTCAGCCCCGAGCTGCCCGGGGAGGTCAGGTTCACCACCGCGACGCCCTGGTAGTCGTCGGGGCCCACGGTGTGTGAGATCCGGGACACCGCCAGCTTGATCTTCGGACCGTCGGGCTGTGCGTAGTCCAGCGGCACCTCGAGAAAGCCGCACTCGCCACCGGAGTCCTTCAGGCTGTTGGTGCACTTCGACCAGGTGATCGGCGGCGGCGTGTAGGACGTCTCGGGTCCGCTGCCGACGATGGGCCCGCCTCGCGGCGCCCCACAACCGGCCACGACGGCGATCACGCCCGCGACCAGGGCAGCTGTCGCAAGTCTCTTCATCAGATGTCCCACTCATTCTGCCGCGTCGTGGGGCGGCGTCCCGGTCCGTCTCTGCAGGGGATGTGGACAGCGGTGCACGATGTCTGTTCGACGCGGAGTGGATGGTCAGCCCAGGAAGTGCTGGTCGAGAAGCTTGATCACGTCGTCGGTCTGGTCGCTGAGGAAGAAGTGCCCACCCGGGAACACCTGCACCTCGAACGAGCTGGAGGTGGTGTGCCCGGCCCAGGCGTGCGCGTCGTCCAGCGTGGTCTTCGGGTCCCGGTCACCGGTCAGCACCGTGACCGGGCAGCTCACGGTGGCCTCGGGTTCGCTCCGGTAGACCTCGGCCGCCTGGTAGTCGGCCCGCAGCGCCGGCAGCGCGGCGCGCATCAGCTCGTCGTCGGCGAGCACCTGGGACGAGGTCCCGTTCAGGCGGCGGATCTCGGCGAGGAGCCCGGCGTCGTCCAGGCGATGCACCGTCTCCTCCCGGAAGACGGACGGTGCGCGCCGCCCGGACGCGAACAGCTTCACCGAGGTGCGGGTGTCGGCCTCCAGCCGGCGGATCACCTCGAAGGCCAGCGATGCGCCCATGCTGTGGCCGAAGAAGGTCAGCGGCAGCTCCGGCTGGTGCCGCAGGACCGCGTACACCTGGTCGGCGAGCAGCGCCAGGTCGGTGAGGGGTTTCTCGTTGCGCCGGTCCTGCCGGCCCGGGTACTGGATGGACACGACGTCGACCCGAGGAGCGAGTGCCGCGGAAACCGGTAGGAAGAAGGACGCCGAGCCGCCGGCGTGCGGAAGGCACACGAGCCGGGCGGTCGCGGTGCTGGTGGGCCGGTAGCGACGGCACCACAGGTCGTTGTCGAGAGAGAACTGAGACATGCCGCTCCATGGGAGTCGCGTCGATTTGATGAAAAAAATCGATCGATGTTATTTCGGCGTCGAACGCTAACAAGGGGATAAAGAGGCTGACAAGGTGATGGCGGTCGAGCTGTTCAACCGCGGTTGTTGCGCAGTTGAACAGCTCGAAGAATTACTGCCGAACAATTGTCGCGACGAGGCCGCGACGCCGGCCGAGGAACCCGGAACGTCCTCAGAGTGGGATGTTGGTGTGATGTCCCCGAGCCGGCGGGGCGGCGGCCAGCGCTCGCGCCAGCCGGATCCGGGTCTCCGAGGGCGGGATGACCTCGTCCACCACCTCGAGCGCGATCGCCCGCTCCACGCCGCCGGCGGTCCGGCGTTGGCGTTCGACCAGCTCGGCGTGCAGACCGTCGCGCTCGTCCTCGGGGCTGGCCGCCAGTTGCCGGCGGTGCAGGATGCCGACGGCCGCCTCCGGACCCATCACGGCGACCTCGGCCTCCGGCCAGGACAGCACGGTGGTTGCGCCGAGAGACCGGGAGTTCATGGCGATGTAGGCGCCGCCGTAGGCCTTGCGGGTGATCAAGGTGACCCGAGGTACGACGGACTCGGCGAACGCGTGCAGCAGCTTGGCCCCCCGCCGGACCACCCCGTCCCACTCCTCCGAAATACCGGGGAGGTATCCGGGGACGTCGACCAGCACGACCAGCGGCACGCCGAGGGAATCGCACATCCGGACGAACCGTGCCGCCTTCTCCGCCGAGAGCGCGTCCAGACAACCGCCCTTGCGGAACGGGTTGTTGGCGATGATCCCGACCGTCTTGCCGGCCAGCCGGCCGATCCCCACGATGATGTTGCGAGCCCAGCCGGCCTGGAACTCTTCGAAGATCGGGGTGTCCGTGCCGTCCTGGTCCAGCATGGCGTGCACGAGGATGTGCGCGTCGTAGGCCCGGCGCGTCGAGCTGGGCAGCAGGGCGCGCAGGTCCCGGCCGGGTCCCTCCGCCTCCACCGAGGCCAGGTCGTAGGTGCCCGGGCGGGCGAAGAGGCCGACGATCCGGCGCGAGCGGGTGTAGGCCTCCGCCTCGGAGCCGGTGGTCACATGGGCCACTCCCGACCTGCGGCCGTGTGCGACCGGACCGCCCAGCCTGTCCATGTCGATCACTTCACCGGTGACGCTGCGCAGCACGTCGGGGCCGGTGACGAACACCCGGGCGGAGTCGGACATCACGATGACGTCGGTCAGCGCCGGGCCGTAGGCGGCGGCACCGGCGGCGGGACCCAACACCACGGAGATCTGTGGGATACGCCCCGAGGCCCGGGTCATCGCGGCGAACATGCGCCCGACCCCGTCCATGGACTCGACGCCGTCGTTGAGCTTCGCCCCGCCGGAATGCCAGAGGCCCACCACCGGACAGCGCTGGTGCTCGGCTTCGGCGATGGCCCGGATGATGTGGTCGGAGCCGGCTGCGCCGAGCGCGCCGCCCATGGAGGTGGCGTCGGTGCAGTAGGCGATCACCCGCGCCCCGTCGATACAGCCGGCGACGGCGGTGATCCCGCTGTCGTCGCTCGGGTGCAGCGGAGTCTGGGTGCCGGGGTCGAGTAGTCGGGCAAGTCGGGCGGCCGGGGCTCGTGTGTCCGGTGCGCGGGGTGCGGGGACAGCGGTGACCGGGTTCGCCGCCGCCGTGCTAGGCGGGGTCATGGGCAGTGTTCTCCTCTGTTGGCGTGCCGTCCGGCAGACTGGCCGCCACGACGTCGCCCATCCGGACCGTCCAGCCCTCGGCGACCGCGACCTTGGTGACTGTTCCGGCGGATTCCGCGATCACCGGAATCTCCATCTTCATCGACTCGAGCAGAGCAACGACGCCTCCCGCCGTCACCCGGTCTCCCACGGTGACGGTGACCTCGAGCACCGTCCCCGGGATCTCGGCCCGGATCAGATCTTCCTCGGGCCCGGTGGCCGCCGTAGGTTCGCCGTCCGTCGTGGTCGTCGAGCCGGCCGGTTCCGGCGTCAATGCGCTCACGGTCGTCGTCATCGCCCGGCTCTCCTGTCTGATTACGTTCACGATTGGTCCGGACAGCTTGTTCCCATAGGTTTGGAGAACTGTGGTGCCGTGGAGTCCATGCAGGGTGGAATTGGCGTGCAACCGGAAGGACCGTGCCCTCAATGGTCGGTTTTCTGCCGCATTTCGTAGGTGCTTAACCGTATGCTCCGGCCGCGCGCCGGACAACCCCTGGGGCGACACCCCGGTCGGGGATAAGCATAGTGCTCGAGGTGCGGGGTGAATAGTATTCGGGCGAAATCGCATAAATGGTTGAGAGGGCTTTCGGCAAGTAATCACTCCGCGTCGTGATCCGACATCCGCGTCGCCGGCGCCGTTCCCCGGGGCGATGACCTGGTCAGGCCGTGCCGGTCGGACGGGACGGCTCGCTGGGCACGTTGTGCTTATAACGGGCGCGGTCGTCCAGCTCGCGGGTGAACTTCAGCCAAGCCGCAATGTGCTGCCGAACCAGGTCGGCGACCATTTCCGAGCAGTGGGACGGAACCACTGAGGCCAGCCCGGGCACGTCCTGGGGCCGGACCGCGACGTGCTGCAGCAGCCGGAGCAGCCGGCGCCCATCTTCCCGCATGCGCAACGAAGGGTCCCGCAGCAGGCTCTCCAGCAGGGCGGCGGGCTCCGGCAGTGTCGGTTGGGTCCGGCTGACCGCCTGCCGTCGGAACTCCTGGATGGTCGCGGCGGAACTGTAGTGGCCCTCGTCGGAACCGGCCGAGGAAGAGACACGCTCCGGCACCGGCAGCTCGCCGGACGCGAGTCGCTTGCGGACGTCACTGACGGTGGCGGGGGAGATCCCGGCCCGGCGGGCCACCTCCCGCAACGAGGCCTCGGGGTGCCGTGCGATCAGCTCGGCGGCCCGCCGGCGGCCCTCGAAGTTGTGCACCGGACGGACCTTGCCATCCCGGCCGACCCGCGCGGTCAGGGTCGACGCCTTGCCGCCGGTCCTCTGTCGGATGGCCGCCACCGACTTCGCGCTCAGGCCCGAGGCCCGCGCGATCGCCCGGTCGGACAGGTGGGGGTGGGAGGCAACAATTCGCCCGGCGGCGTTCCGACGGTCTTCCTGCGACAACGGCAGGCCGTGCGTCACATTGGCTTCGACAGAACGAAGGAATGCCTCGTCGGGCGTACCGTCGAAGAACTCGACCTCGATTGTCGATTGGCCTCTCAGCGACGCGGCCGCCAGCCGGTGCATCCCGTCGATCACGCGCATGCTTCGGCGGTCGACGAGAATAGGCGGAAGTTTGTCGTCGAGCTCCGCGAGGCGAGTGACGTGCTTGGCGTCCTCACCCATTGATCGCGGTGAGTCACCGCGCAGCAGCGCCGCAATCGGAACCGAGGCGCACTGCCGACCATCCGATTTCTCCGCCCTCTTGGGCTGATTCAGATCGACCACTGTCGCCTGTGACGGGGGCCCGAACTCGTACGCGCGTGGTTGGGTCAACGTCGACTCGCTTCTCGTAAGTGGGTTGACGGCGTCCGCTGTGACGCAAGGCGGCTCTGGGCAACTCACGGGTGGTGGTGCGGGGAGGCCCACCACTTCGGTCCGGTGGTTGGTCCCAGTGCAAAGTACGGTTCAGGTCGGCGCAGCGGAACCGTTTACCCGCGCGGTCTTCAGGCATAGATATCGCTCGGCGCGACACCTATGTGGCCGGAAGCACTTTCTTTAGTTCGCGGCCGATCGGGCCCGGTGCGGCCGTCACGAGGGCCTGAGGCACCGTCGGCCGGTGTTCAACCAACGCAGCTGCCGCGGTTGGACATCCGCTGGTCCGAGCCCGGCCGAGCCCATCACCATCGACGGTGCAATGCTGTTGGCCTGGCGATTTCGACTGTAGCGACTCGACCGTGGTCAAGGCATCTCATGGGGACCTCCACGCGGTGAACGCGGATTCCATGGAGCGCTACCGGTCGTGGGGTGACGGTGGTCATATCCTCAATAGGGAAGCAGATGACGAGGTTGGCGGAGTTGTGCGAACGACCACTTCCGCAGATTTGGTGGATTGGATCTGAAGGAGAATTCACGATAATCCCTGCTGAGATTCCATAAGGTTGTGACGCGTGCGCGGGTGGACAGTTGCTCAATGTAGTGATAGTCGAGCTAACGCTTGCAGGTTGGTTGCGCATCATGATGTGGTGATTCACCAGACCGCCGTAGTAATTGGCGGCGAGGGCAATTGCCGAGAACGCTTGCGACTGCCAGTAGTGGTGCCCAGAATGCCCAGTCGATCTTCCACTAGCGGGTGAGAGAGTTTCGAGGTACTGTCGCGTGGCCTATCCCCATGGCGAGTTGCCAACTAGTCGATTTTTGCGGTGCATACCTCGCCAGGTCGACCCTGCTCTACGGCTGGTGTGTTTTCCCCACGTCGGCGGGGCGGCGAGTTTCTTTCGTTCCTGGGTATCCTGGCTGCCCGAGAAGGTAGAGCTCATCGCCGCCTGCTACCCGGGGCGCGAAGACCAGATCGCCGAGTCGCCCGCGACGGCGATGGCCGAGCTCGTTGCCCCCTCGGTCCGAGCCTGCCTGTCGTTGTCCGACGCTCCGTTGGCCCTGTTCGGCCACAGCATGGGCGCGGTCGTGGCCTACGAGGTCGCCGTGCACCTCCAGCATGACCACGGCTGCGCGGGCGGGCTGGTGAGCGGGTGCGGGTCGTGGCGCTCGAGGGCGGCAGCTACAACGACGCGATCAGTGTGAGTCGGCGGATCGTGGCCAGCGCGCCGGAGTTCGTTGCCGAGGGTGGGGTGCGCAACGTGGCTCGCCGGGACGGGCTGGCGGTCGTGCTGCTGGCGGCCTTCGAGGCGGCTGGACGGTTGCGGGCGGGGGTGCCGGCCGGCGGTTGGCCGTTGCCTCGGTTCCGGGTTGGGCAGAACCGGGAGTTCGCCCCGCTGTACCGGGCTTGGCGGGATGACCAGTCGGGCGAGTCGGGAGAACCGGGAGGGAACGGGACCGGCCGGTGTACGCCAACGAGCTGGTGAACCGGACTCCGCCGTTCGCGGTGGGTGAGGGGATGCGGACTGTGCTGCGGGCCACCGTCGGTCAGGTGTTGTTGGCCGATGGAGCGGCGGCGCGCGCGGCGCGGGCGATGTTCGAGGAGCTCGAGGGGATCGACATCGAGCCGCCGGCGGCGGTGGCGGTGGCTTGTCTGATCGAGCAGGTGCGGCGGGGCGAGGTGCCGCCGGAGGCCAGCGTGCTGCTCAACATCACCGGCGGTGGCCGAACCCGGTTGGCCCGCGCGGCTCGGGCCCGCCCAGCGGTCCGGCCGGAGGTGCTGTCGAGGTGCAGTCGCCGGTCCTCGGCCGGTCCACTGAGGGTGGGCCACATGGGGTCCAATCGGGTAAGTGCGGCGTCGATCGCTTGCCATTTGCGACGCGGCGGCCGGTGCGAGGCGAATGCCGTCGCGGTTGGTTCGGTAAAACTTGCGCGGGCGAGACTCGCTTGTGTCCCACTCGCAGGGGTCGAATCCGGGGTGCTGGGATCTCATTAGAGGTTCAAAGGCTGCAGTATCGCGGTGTGAGCAATGACCCGACTTGCCGGCCGACCTTCGTCGCGCCCGGAGCGGGTGCGTTGAGCAGGCCGCTCAACTCTCGTGGCGGCGTTCAACTGCGCAATCTGCGCCGTTGAACGCCCAGGGAACTGGCTCAGGCCTGGTGTCCTGCGCCCGCGGCGTCGGCTACCACGGCCCGCGGCGTGGCGTGACCCGCACCCGGTGCTGACAGACAGCGAATTGGGGAGAATGTGTTGCATTATCGCGGTACTTGAATCAGCATATCCAAGATTGCCTCTGCGCCTTGCGCGCTGATATCACTAGGACGTCACGACTAACCCAGCGACACGCCTATGTGCTTCGACGCCCAGGAGGAGATCGGTTCAAGTGTCCCAGATTTCGGATTCACTTCTCTATCCCACCGCTACCGCTCAATGCGAACGCAGATCGAGAACGTGGCCTCAAGTCACCTGCATGGCAAGCCTAAACTCCAGGCTCAACATTGAGGCCGCCAACGAGTCCTTCTTTAGAAATTTCGACAGGACTTCGACTGAGATCTGCGGTCGAAGCATCTATGACCTGCTGCATCCGAGTGTTCGGGAGCTCCTCTCAAGTCATTTCTCTTATCTATTGAACGGATATGGTAACCGATTCGGCGAAAGAGTTATCGCCATGCGCGGAAACGGCCGGGTCTTCTCTGCGGAGATGGCCGGCATAGCCGTCCAGGGAGAGGGCGACGGCATGTCCGGGGTTGTCGTCCTGGTAAGCCCGGACGATGAGGTGGGCGAAGGTCGGGAGAGGACTTCTCGAGTCAAGCCGATTCTCACGCCACTGGATGCCCGCATACTGGAGGGTGTGGCGGCCGGCGTTTCAACCGTCCAGATGGCTGCGGGTCTCTATCTCAGTCGGCAGGGAGTTGAGTACCACGTCGGGCTGATGCTCCGCCGGTTCAAGGCGCCCAACCGAGCCGCGCTCGTTTCGCGCGCCTACTCGATGGGCGTCTTGACGGTCGGCAGCTGGCCGCCGCGGGCCGTGCTGGACTTCGTCAAGTGAGCGCCGCCACCTCCATGGTTGAGCCCGTACGGCACCCAGCAGTGCGCCACTGACCGCCGCATGAGGCCGGCCGGCGGCGGCCGGCTCGCGGATAGCCCGGGGCCGTCGCGTATTCCATATGACTGCGATATTGGGCGTTACCGGACTTTCCCCGGCGCGAAAGGCTGCGTTCACTCAATGTGAGTGGCGGCGTACGTGCGTGGCATTGATTCCCCGTACCGGAGAAACGAGCGAGGACGGCACCGGACGCGTGCGGCAACTTAATCGGCCGCATTTGTTGAGGGGTTCTCAGCGTTCGGAGTAGGCACACAACGCGTTGGGGCGCGGTGGTTGAAACCACATGCCCGAGGGCGGTTCCCCCGTTCAGTCTAGGACGCTGCCGGGAGCGACCGGCGCGGTCATACTCTTGCCTGAGCGTGTCACTCGATCGTGTCGGTAGGTGAGATTCTTGCCGCCAGGGAACTGAGCAGATGATTCCGGGTGCGCATGACTCGCTGATCTGATCAAGCATGGCTTTACCAAGGTGGACACTGCGAGGTCTATCAGCACCTACTAAAGTTGTCATCACGCAACGGGGCGACTCCTTTAGGTGAACTGACCACAGTGGGAACAGAATGCTACCGATCCGGAAAAGTTGTTGTTCCGATGAATTCAGGCGTCCATCACATGCGGCGTTGACCATGTCTGATTGCATACGAGCCCCGGCCTCGTCGCCTGCGTTACCGTCATTGGTAGACCACGAGCGCAACTTGGCGTTGACGCGCAGGAACCCTGGCGTGAACGGTAATGAACTGAGCGTGTGGGCTCTCAGTATCTGGTGTTGGCAGGTCTCGGAAGCCGACGTAACCTACTTAAGTATTGATCCTTGAGAATGTCATTTCTCGAGTGTTGGTCTAGTGCTGAACCAAGCGAGTCGGGGGACGGCGAGGCGGGGGACATCGTGGTGTTCATGAGGCTGTTGTCGATCTACTGGAATGTAGTTGCGGATTGGTGGTTTTCGAATTGTCCGGATGACTGCCCTCTTTCGCGTTGATCGGCTGACTCTCGGAGTTCGACCGTCACCTGTGGTGTGCGTCATGCTGCCATCGGTGCGGAGTTTCGGATAGTCAGTGGATTGTTTTTTCCTGCACTTACATGGTCTGCGGTTGATGCGCGGTCCGCAGATTATCCGGGGGGATGAAGGTCAATGGTTCTTGTCGAGAGAGAGAGGCATCTCGATATTCTCGACAATGCGCTGGCAGGGTGTCGCGCGGGTCACGGCCAGGTGGTGATGGTGGCAGGTGCTCCCGCCACCGGGAAGACCACCCTTATCAGGGTGTTCACCAAGCGGTTCGGTGACGGCGGAGTCCCGGTGCACATGGCGACCGGGTCGCTGGCGGAGCGGGACCAGCCGTTAGGCGTCGTCCGTCAGCTGTTCCCCGAGCTGCCGGCGGAACTCGCCGCGTCGCCGGACGATGAAAGCGGCCACCAGCAGGTCGTCGACCTGCTGGCTGAGGAGTCGCGGCAGGGCGGCCCGGTGATGGTTGTCGTCGACGATGCCCACCACGCCGACCCGGAGTCGCTGGTCTGCCTGATGTACCTGGTGCGGAGGCTTGGTTCACTGCCGGTGCTCGTGCTCCTCAACGAGTCCGTCGGTGAGTACGTGCTGCCGCCGCGGATCCGCGTAGAGCTGCTGCGCCAGCTGTGGGTGACGAGGATGGCGCTCGTCCCTCTCTCGTCCGAGGGCGTGCGGACCGTACTGGACGCCGAGCTGGGCGTGGCCGCCGCACAGGTGAAGGCGGACGAGGTCGCAGAGATCAGCGGCGGCAACCCGCTTCTCGTCGACGCGCTGGTGGAGGACTACCGGGCGATGGGTGAGTTCGCGGCCCTGCCAGCGGCGTCGGCGCCAGTGTTCGAGGCTTTGGGCCACGCGGTGCGCACCTGCCTGTTCGCGGGCGGTCCAGCGACACTGGAGGTAGCGAAGGCACTCGCGGTACTCGCCGACACGGCCTCACCCGTGCCGGTGTCCGAGCTGGTTGCCCTCCCCGCCGAGGCGATCGCGCGCAGCATGCGGTTGCTCGGCTCGGCAGGGCTTGTCGAGCATGGCCGCTTCCGGCACCCCCTGCTGTGCCGCATTGTGCTGGAACAGCTTGACGCGCCGACGCGTGCCGCATTGCACGTCGATGCCGCCCAGGTCTTGCACGACGACGGCCACGAGGCGCGCGTGGTAGCGAAGCACCTGGTCTCGGTCGATCTGGAAGGCCGGCCGTGGATGGTCGAGGTGCTGACGGCCGCGGCCGAGGCGGCCACGGCCGAGCGCGAGTATGAGTTCGCGTTGCAGTGCCTGCAGCGCGCGCAGGACCTCGGGATCGGCCAGCGGGAGCGCGCCGCGTTCCTCGCGCGGCAGGCGCGCATCCAGTTCGACCTCAACCCGCGGCGGGCCCGGCGCCACCTCGGCGCGCTGACGACGGCGTCGAGAGAGGGGTACCTGAGTCGCCGCGACACCGCTTACCTGGTGCGGTTACTTGCTTGGTTCGGCCTGATGGAGCAGGCCACCGAGGTACTCCGGCGGCTCGACGATACTGAGGGCACGCTCGATGAGCGGGAGCACGCCGAGATTCAGTCGACCTTGCTGTGGCTGCTGTCGTGGTTCCCTCCGCTGATCGAGTCCGGTTACCTCGACGTGCGGGGCCGGTCGCGTGCGGCACTGCGCAGCAGTGCGTTGACCGCTCGGCCCCGCCCCGTCGGTCTCATCAAGCCGCTGGCCGACCACGGTGCGGACACGTCCGTCGTCCGCTGGGCCGAGGAGACGCTCAGCGCTGCGCTGTCGGAGAGAGTCTCGGTGCAGGACGCGCATTGCGCACTGATCGCGCTGCTCTACGCCGACCACGAGGACCAGGCTGAGCGGTGGTGCACGAGACTGCTCGACCAGGAGCGCTGCGCCGACGAGACCGGACGCGAGGCCCTCCTGCTCTCAGTCCGCGCAGAGACCGCGCTGCGATTGGGAAATCTGCCATCGGCCGTCGAACACGCGACCGCGGCGCTCGGGCGGACGACCGTGGAGGGTTGGGGCGTCGCGATCGGTTCTCCGCTCGCCGTGCTCGTCTCCGCGAACGGCCTGCTCGGCGATGTCGGGGCAGCCACCCGCTGGCTCGCCCATGACGTGGTGGACGGGCTGTACGACAGCACGTTCGGCCTGATGTACCTGCGGGCGCGTGGCGTGTACTACCTCGCGACATCGCGGCCGCAGGCCGCGCTGAGCGTGTTCCTACAGTGCGGCGAGCTGGCCGTGGGCTGGAAGCTCGACATACCCGGCTTCCTCCCGTGGCGAACCGACGCGGCGCACGCGTACCTGGAACTGGACGAGCATGACCGGGTCCGCGAGCTGGTCCACGAGCAGTTCGGTCGCCCCGGTGGCGGCCGCCGCCGGTCCCGGGCTGCCGGGTTGCGGCTGCTGGCGGCGGCATCCGGAGGACGGCAGGGGCTGGCGCTGCTACGGGAGAGCATCGATCTGGCCGGCGCCGCCCGCGACCGGGTGGAAATGGTGCACGGCCTGGTGCAGCTCAGCAAGACCCTGTGGGAGGTCGGCGAGCTGGACGAGTCCGCGCTGATCGCGCGCCGCGCGATGTCGGTGTCTGACAGCGGCGGATTGATGGCGCTGTGCGCGCGGCTTCTGGACCGGGCCGGGGTGAGCCTGCCCAGTGACCAGGAGAGCGTGGCCGAGGTGACGGAGATGCTGTCGGTGCTGTCCGACGCCGAGCGCCGCGTCGCCGCGCTCGCCGCGCTCGGCAGCACCAACCGTGAGATCAGCCGCAAGCTCTGCATCACGGTGAGCACGGTCGAGCAGCACCTGACCCGGGTCTACCGGAAGCTGAACGTCAAGCGCCGCAGCGAACTGAGCGGTATGTTGCCCAACCTCCGGCCCGGGATCAGCGACTGCGCGGTCGCGGTGGGCCAGTGAGTCGAGGGCAGAGCGTCCTTCTGCGAAAGCCCGCCAGTCCGGCTAGGCCCGCCCCGCCGAGCATGAGAACGAGCACGCCGGCGTCGACGAGCAGCGACACGCTGGGCAGCATCGCACCGAGTAGCGCGGCTCGCAGCCCCTCGCTGACGTAGGTCAGCGGGTTGAGCGCGCAGACGACCTGCACCGCGGGCAGCGAGCCCAGCAGCGCGACGGGCACCGGCACGGCGCCGGTGAGCACGAGTAGCGGTATGGCGACGGCATGGCTCAGCAGGTACCGCTTGACGGGCACCAGTGTGGCGAGGCAGAGCCCGATCGAGCTGCCTGTCAGCGCGCCCAGCACAAGGACGCCCGCCGCGGCCGCCAAGTCCGGGTAACCCGCATCGGGTCGGTGGACCTCACCCACGACTAGGAACCCGAGCGGCGCCAGCACTAGCGCGCCGGCCAGTCCGCGCAGTGCGCCGGAGACCACCTTGCCCACCGCCACCAGCGTGTGGGACACCGGTGCTAGCAGGATGTCCTCAAGATCGCCGGTGGCGTGCAGCGCAAGCACCATCGGTGTCGCCGTGCCCTGTAGCCCGCCAAGGAAGGCATTCGCCGCGACGATCCCCGGTAGCAGGACCCCGGCGTAATCGCCGCTGACGTACCCAAGGTCGACCAGCAGCCTGCCGAGGACGAACAGGACGCCGCCCGGCAGCAGCACAGCCTGGGCCAGCAGCATCGGCCACAGTTTCGCCGCGACGACGATGTCACGACGCAGGATGGTGGTGAACGTCCATGCGGGCGCCAGCCACCGGGGCGCCGGATGCCGCTCGCGGCTCGGTTCGGGCAGCGTGGTCACACCGGCTCCGGGCCGGTCATGTCGAGCACGATGTCGTCGAGCGTGGCGGTGTGACATTCGGCCGCCAGCGTTCGTACGCCGAGATACTCGAGAACTTCCAGTACCGCCGGCAGCAGGCGGGCGGGGTCGTCGGCGCAGGTGAGTCGGAATACAGCCGGCGGTCCGGCCGGCGCCATGCGGACCACCGCGGTCACCGCCTCGGCGCGCGAGAGAATGGTCAGTACCTCGGATTCGGCGGCGCCGCACATGTCCATCGTGACGGTGGCGGTGCGCGCTTCCGGCGGCCGTCTCGTAAGCGCCTCGGGACTGCCGCTGGCTACCAGTCGGCCCTCGTCGAGGATCGCGACGTGGTCGCACAGCCGCGCCGCTAGCGAGGGATCTTGGGTGGCCAGTAGGACCGTGACCCCGTCGGTGCGCAGTTCGTCGACGAGTCCGTGAAGGAACGCGCGCGAACGCGGGTCGAGCCCGACGGAGGGTTCGTCGAGGAACAGCACCCTCGGTCGGTGCATCAGCTCCCTGGCCAGAGTCAGGCGCAGCGTTTGGTCCGCGGTCAGCCGCCGCACCGACGCGTCGGCGTGCCCTGTCATGCCGACCGACTCGAGTAGCTCGTCGGCACGCCGCGCCCGGGAGCGAGGCGGCATGCAGTGGTAAGCGGCGTGGAAGAGCAGGTTCTGGCGGGCGGTGAGCGCGCAGTCGAGGTTGGGTCGCTGCGGCACGAGCGCGAGCACCCGCCGAGCCCGGACAGGCGCGGTCACCACATCGATTCCGCAGACGAGTGCACGACCTGTGGTGGGCATGATCCGCGTGGCCAGGATCTCGATCGCGGTGGTTTTGCCAGCGCCCGTCGGACCGACGAGGCCGAACACCTCGCCTTCCTCGGCATTGAAGCTGGGTCCGTCGAGCGCCGGTCGGCTGTGGCCGCGATAGCATTTGACCAGGTCGAACGCCGCGATCGTGTCAGTCATCCATCCCCCCGGTTGGACAGAGCGGGCGTGCACTCTTGATCACGAACCTGGTGAATCGGCGGTTGATCTCGCTGCACATCAACGTGATCAACCCGAACGAGAGCAAGCCGGGTGATCTGCTCGGCGGGGGCGATCGCGGTGAGCGGGCGTGAGTGAATTTAGAGACGCAATCCCAAAGGTAGGGACGCAAACATTTCACAGCCCGCCTTGAGGGGCTCCGCGGTGGCCGCCTCCCTTGGATCGCCATGCCAAAAATATCACGTACTACGGCTGGAGTGCCCGCCGTGGTCGCCGTCGTGCGTGACGGCTGGCGATCCCGTATCGGATCGAGCATTCACCGGGATCAGTGGTGAATCGGTGTTGACAATAATCGGATGTGTGATCGGTGGTGTATTGCCACGGTTTCGGGGTGCTCGCGGCGGTGGAGAGTCTGCGGCGGCGCCGACCCGGCAGCGGGAGGGGCTGCGCGGCACCGAGCGGTAGTTGGGTCGCCTTCGATCGGCACGGCGATGGGGACAAGCCTGCCGAGCGGCCCGACTGTCGCAGACCTGGAGATCCCCTGCACACTCGACGGACCCTTTCTACGCTATAACATGCGCGGGTCGTGTGCATTCGCAGCAACGAGCGCAGCGCAATTCGGCGTGAAGGGGACCCCTGTCGAGTGCGGCAGGGTGTGGGGTGAGTGACCTGTCGCTTAGGGGTTGGCGAGAGTCGCGGCCGCTCATAGTGTCGTCACCAGCGGCGCGGCTAAAATGCGGGTTGGGCAGACGGGCCTGGGGTGGCCCACCCGCAAGGGTTGCGACGCCTTTTCTCGTGCCGCGCTGGGTGATCTTTCCGGTTTCAGTCACGTGGGGGCGGTTGGATTGAAGGACACTGCGCGCAGTTCAATCTGTAGCGAAAGTGCACTCGAGAAGCACCTCTTGCTCCAATACGAAAAGATACAGCGTTCGCAGGTGGCACGTGTTCCCATTGAATCTCTGATCATGTCCAAATCTCCGCGTCTTGACGGTGAAGACGCGGAACACGTACGGGTACTCGCGGAGTCTGGCGTGGTCTTGCCGCCAATCGTCGCACATTTGCCGTCGCGAAAAGTAGTGGATGGCATGCACCGCTTGCAGGCCGCCATACTGCGCGGTGAAACAGATATCGCGGTGCGGTTCTTTCATGGCAGCGAATCAGATGTGTTCTTGCTTTCGGTGACGGCCAACAGTCAGCACGGCCTGCCACTATCGCAGAATGATCGTCTCGCCGCGGCCGAGCACATTTTCACCTCTCACCCCGAGTGGTCCGACCGAATGGTCGCGATCGTGGTGGGACTCTCCGGTAGGAAGATCGCCGCGCTGCGCGCAAAGGTGGCGAGCCACATCCCGCAGCCGACCAGCAGGATCGGACGCGACGGACGGTCCCGGCCGGTCGACGCCACGGCCGGCAGGGAGCGCGCTGCCGAGCTGGTCGCCAGTAAGCCCGACATCTCACTCCGGCAGATCGCCCGTGAGGCGGGTATCGCGCCCGCGACGGCGGCGGACGTACGCGACCGAATCCGTCGTGGTGAAGATCCGGTTCCGGTGCGCGTCGGACAGTCGGAGAAGCCGCTTGCGGCAAGGCGCATCGACATTTCGAGCACGAGCCCGCAGGAACCACTGAACAAGTCGATCTCAGAATTGACAGTGAATTTCGACCAAATTCGCAAGGACCCCTCGCTGCGCTTTACCGAGGCGGGCAGGACGCTGCTGCGCATGTTCGATTCTTGTCAGGCAGTCGTTCGCGCCGACGAGGCGATGAAAAGGCGCCTGCCGCCGCACTGCCTGGAATCGGTGGCAGAACTGAGCCTTGCCTACGCCGAGGTGCTCCAGTCGTTCGCGGCGGAACTGCGGCGGTTGCAGAACTCGAATTCCACGGAAGGTCGCAACAGCGTTCGTCGCATAGCAGTGCCCGGTGAATCTTTGGATCCAGGGAGTCGTCGCAACGCTGGGTGAGACCAGGGTCCCCGGGGACGGACGCAGCGGGGCCCCGACCTACCACCGGGATGCCCAGTCCCGCGCAGCGCGGGGCTGAGGGAGCGCGGGGCGAGGGATAGCCGCGCAGGCGCTCCGACGACGCCTCACCCCGACTGGGCGCCGATTTTCCACCTCGGCGGCCTCGTCGTCCATGTTCCTTGCCCACCTCACCTGCCACCACCTTGGGCTCCTCGGCCGGAACGGTGAGGCCGGGCACGGTGACGATCTGTCTCGGCGCACACGGGTTCATCCGGGTTCGTGATCATGTCGTGCCCTCGCTGTGCGGGACCGGGCCGCGCGTCTCTGACGCGACGAACCAGCCGGGCAGCCAGGGGGTGACGACACCGACGGACTCGGTCGCCAGTTCATGGAACCCGTCCGCCTTGAACAGCGCGCGGGTCGCGGCCACCCGGTCCGGCCAGCAGTGCGACATCGACCACACCAGCGTGCAGTGGTCGGCGCGGCCCTCGCAGAGTGTCGACACTTGCGCACCGACGGTGCCGGCCAACCCGTCCAGCCTGGGCGCGACCACCACGGTCGCACGTTTCGATGTCTCCGTGGTGGCCTCGGTGAGCATCACGTGACGGCGCTCGGCCCGTGCGAGCAGCTCGTCGGTAAGTTCCACGACCAACAACCAGGTGCCCGCCGACCTTGGTCCGGCGGCGATCACCTCAATGGCGATGCGGGCAGACCAGTTGTCATAGCAGGCCACGGTGGCCGGACCCGAATTCCTGTCGAGCGCGCGGCGCAGGTGCTTGCCGATCGCCGTGACCAGGTCGAACCGCGGAGACAGGCCCCACAATGTTGCGTAGTCGGGCCTGTCGACGGTGATCGGGACGCCATGTTCCGCGCCGCTCATCGGAACGTGTTCCAACATCTGTCACGGTTCCTTTCGAGAATGTCGCACCGATCACAAAACTTGGGACACTGGGCGCTATGGCCAAAGCTGCCCGGGATCGCGGTTCCGGCGATGGTCACCGGCACGGTCGTGAACCGTGGTTGCCACGTTCACCGGGCTGTCCAACCGGAGGAACTCCTCCACCGCGCCGGTCGACATCGTCAGTTCGGTGCGCAACCGCGCCAACTGCTCGGGGTTGCGCATCAAGGCGAGCATGCGGGTACGCACCCATCGACGGCGCTGCGGCTGCGTACTGCTCGAACGGCGCCGAGGACAGCAACGTGTGCGACCAGGCGCTGAACTCGGCCCGCTGATGGTCCGGAACCCCGAGGATCTCGCAGATCACTTTCATGGGCAGCGGGAACGCGAACTCTTCGATCAGGTCGACGGTCTGTCGCTCCGCCAGCCGGGCCACGAGCTCGCCGGCCCGCCCGGTGAATGCCCTGCTCATCATCTTGTGCAGGCTGGTGTGCCTGGGCGGGTCCGAGTTGAGCATGTGGTCGTGGAGTGCCTGGCCGAGGCAACTCTGATCGAGCTGGACCGGCGTATCGGCCCGGACCACGGCTGTGCCGCTCATCTGTGGGATTTCTCCTGGATGCGGACACGTTGACATCCCGATAGGTCTCCTCGGTTAACGTGGCCACTCCGGTGTCCGCTGATATGGATGGGGTCGCGGCAGCTGGGACCGGCTCTCCACAACCTCAAGCCGTGCCTTGAATCATAGCGCTCTCGACGCGTCCCACTCGTTTTGTGCCGTATCTTTAGTAATTTTCCTAGTTCGAATTCATCTTGTCTGCTAACGATAGTCCCCGAAATTGATGTAGAACCCAGGTGGAATGACGAAGGATTTCGATCCGCGCGATCCGGCCTTGCAGACGGACCCGTATCCGATCTATCGGCGCCTGCGCGAGACTGATCCAATTCATAAATCGAAATTCGGGTACATCGTCCTGTCGCGCTACGCTGATTGCTCATGGCGGCTATAGCGCGAGCCTGGATTCCCTGACCTGCTCAACCGCGGCAATTCGGCAGTTGAACAGTCCCGGTCGTTGGTCCCGCTTGGACGGTGTACGCGGCGCGTCGAGGTTGTTTCACCGCGCAGGGTGCGGTTATCGTTTTCTATCGGCCGCGCCGGTTCGGAAGCGGAACTTGCGGTGCGGGACCGCTGCCATTCATCATGGTGTTTCGGAGGCCAGCAATGAATTCGCTCAGTGCAGTGCTCATCGGAGGACCTGCTGATCTTCCACCGAATCGCCGCCTGCTACGGCTCGCGGCGGTTGAGGAGGTCGTGCGATGCAAGTTTGGGGCGGGCTACGAATGCTTTCATTTCCTGGGGGAGCGGATGGCATTCGATCCGAGCGTTCTCGTGTACGAGTGGAGTCACCGAGAGGAGGCAATGAGTGAATGACTGGGGAGGTATTCACCCTTGGAATAGTGTGTCGTGACAGGATGACGGCTCCGTGCAGTCCTTCAGAGAAGACGTCGTACTGGAGATGTGCTGGCCGAGTCTGAGATCTACGCCGTGATCGATTCGCTCGGCGACGTGGGAGCGACGCTCGCGGATGTCTGCTAGTCGCGCTTCAGGAGGACGACCCGTGGGCTCCGCGCTCTTGGCCTCGCTGGCCCTCCGATGCCCACTGGATTGCCGGAGCGGGGTATCTGATCAGTCATATCCCAGACGAGACCGCGCTGTCTTGATTCGCCGCCAGGCTCGGGGACGTCCCGGCAAGAGCATGTATGCCGCCTGGGATGGTGGGCCGACCGGACTGGGTTGGGTGGTCCAGCGGCGAGTGATGAGTTGCCGGTGCCAGCGCAGCATCGTGGCCGGTGTGACGATCAACCCGAGGCGCCGCTGGGTCGGCAGCAGTCGAGTGAGGGCTGGAATCACGGCTCGGTCCGGCCAACTCATTCGCGTGGCCTTCGGAGCACCAGGATCTCGACCTCCTTCGCGCGTCGCTGGAGTACTGCGAGTTGGTGGCGGCGGCAGATCGGGGAGCAGGACGATCCAAACCAGGACTCTGACCACGATGAGGTATGCCAGTCGCATCGCCACCGACCGATCATGCCCGGCTACCGCTTGCGACGAACCACCAGGTCAGCGGACGCGAGCCGAGTTTCGGGCACTCACAGGCCATCGAGGCGGGAGCTGATCCCGCTGCCCTGGTCGAGGGCATCAAGTTCTTGGATGTCGGCTAGTCACGCTCGGTGCCCTGGGAGCGCCGGACCGAGGCCGCACGATTGCTCGCCGAGTTGAAGCGGCCTGATCGGGGTGGAGTGCCGTGGTGGTGTGGGAGGGCACTCGGTGTTGGTTCGGTAACCAGTTCTCGTTGATCGCGCCGAAGTTTGCGTGCTGGGCGGGATGAGCGAGTCCTGTGATCAACGAAGCACACGCGCAGCGGGCCGCCGCGCGAGCTGAACTGGACGGGGCACCCGCGCCTGACTACCTCACGAGCGCCGAGGTCCACGCAATGATCGACTCGCTGGGTGACGTCGGCGCTGCGTTGATTGGCGCGGATCCCGATAGCCTGGAACGGCTGTACGGGCAGCTTCGACTCGAACTGCTGTACCACCCGCTCGAGCGAACCGTGGATGCCCGGCTCGCTGCCCGTGTGGTTAGCGCGTGTGTCCGAGGGGGGAATCGAACACGAGCACGTAGCAATCCCGCTCAAAGCGGGTACTCATGCGGCAAACGATAGCCCAGTGTGCCAAGGCCGAAACGGTCCCCTCCCGCTCGGCCACGTCTTAGATATACGGGGAGCGGACGGTCCTGACGATGAACTGTGCGTCGGTCGTGATCGCCAGGTAGGCCGCGGCTTGGCCAAGCGAGGCGCGGTGTCGTTGGCGTATGCCAGCGATACGTCGGTAAGTGTTGAGGCTGGCCTAACTACCTCGTCATCTGAGCGGCTGTCAGTTGGGTGCGCTCCTCTACCTCAGGGCGGTCTTCGTACCCGTTAAGCGGCGGCGGAGGGTGATGTGACGGTCAGGGTGCCTGCGACAGTTGCGCCGCAGGTGATGCAGCTCGATCGGAGCTTCGTTCGGTGGTGGGTCAGGATGGCTCTGAAGTTGCCGGTGCCGCCGTCGAAGGTCAAATGGCCGGTGACGTTGAACCGTTCGTTGACACACGTGGTGGGCGTGTTGATCGGGGACA
>DATHIT010000625.1:0-3067 GCA_035489915.1 Pseudonocardia sp.
ACCTGCGTGACGATCGCGACGCCGAGCACCACGCACAGCAGGATCGCGAGCGCGCCGAACACCAGCTGGGTCCGGCCCCGCCGGACCACGCCCGCGACACCGCTCGGCTGCAGGTCGCCGATCTGCGGGGTCGGCTCGTCGGGGGGCAGCTCGTGGCGGCCGTGATGTTCTCCCTGGTCGCTGCGCTCCTGCCCTGCGTGACGTTCCGGCTCGGCCGCGTGCGAGGGCGGGTGGTCGCTCATGGTCACGCTCCGAACAGCCTGCGCCGCAGCGCGGCGGCGTTGCCGAAGATGCGAATGCCCAGCACCACGATGATTGCAGTGGACAACTGCGTGCCCACGCCGAGCTGGTCGCCGACGAACACGATGATCGCCGCGACCAGCACGTTGAACACGAAGGACACCACGAACACCTTCGAATCGAAGATCCGCTCCAGGTAGGCGCGCAGCCCGCCGAACACCGCGTCGAGCGCGGCCACCACCGCGATCGGCAGATACGGCTGGATCACCTCGGGCACGCTGGGATGGAACACCAGCCCAAGCACGATTCCGACGACGAGTGCGGCGATTCCGATCACGTGGGTCCAATCATGTTGGCTCCGATCACTGCCCGATCTGCTTGGCGAAGTTGACGTCTCGAACCGAGCCGGCCGGGACGGTCAGCCCGTCGCCTTCGCTGACGTTGACCCCGACCCCGTAGGAGGTCTCCAGGAGCCGAAGCCGCTGCAGCGCCGAACTGTTGTCGAACACGTCGTGCATTCCGTGCGGTGGCCCGACGGCGAGCACGACGTAGGGGCTGCCGATGGGTTGATTGTCGACCAGAATCCCGCCGCCGGCCTGCCGGATCGTCACGTTGGGCCCGATCCGCACTCCGCCCACTGCGATGGCCTCCGCGCCGCTGACCCACAGCGAGTTGACCACCAACTGCAGGTCGCGGTCGAGGATCACCTGGCGACTGCCTGCGACCCGCTCCTTGGACACGTCGGTGAGGTCGCGGGCCGCATCGGGTTCGGTCACGGTCACTGTCAGTCCGGGCCCCCGCACGGGCCCAGCGGCCGCGGCGGCCTCCGCGGCGTCGAGGCTGGCCAGCAGTTGCCTGCCCTGTTCGTCACCCTCCAGGCGCGTGCGTCGCTCGGCCTCGACCTCGGATGACAGGTCGTTGCGTCGGGCGGTGGCGCCGGCGGTGACGGCCTCGGCCGACCGCACCCCGTCGGCCAACACCAGCTGGGTCTCGCGCGTCGCGGGGGCCACCGACTGCGCTTGCGCTGCCGCAGCGGCGAAGACGGCGGCGACCGCCACGGCCGCGACCACCTGCCAGCCGCGCTCCGACCACCGGCTGCGGGTCCTGCCTGCCTCGCGGCGCGCCGCGGCCGCGGCATAGCCGGGATCGAGGTGCTCGGACAGCAACGAACGCAGCAGCGAGGGCACCGGGATCAACGTCGGCGCATCCGCCTCGTGCGCGTTGCGCCCGGCTTCCGCGCCGTACCCGCCGAGCGCGCGTTCGTCGTCACCCACCGGACCGCCGCCTCCGCGGCAGCAGGCGCACCACGAGGACGACCTGGACCAGGTAGAGCACGGCCGACCACAGATACATGACCATGCCCCAGATCAGGAAGGCCCAGCCACAGGCCAGGATGACGCGGCTCCACAGCGCATCCCACTGGCCCAACAGGATCAGCGGCAGCCCGGACATCAACGCGAACGTTGCAGCCTTGCCGATGTAGGTCACCGGCAGCGCCGTCAGCCCGCGGCTGCGCAGCACCGGAAGCGTCGCGGCCAACACGGCGTCACGCCCGATCAGAGTGAGCACGATCCACCACGGAACGATGCCGTCGATCGCCAACGCCACCGGTACGACCACCATGTAGATGCGGTCGACCGCTGGGTCGAGCAGCGCCCCGAGCCGCGACGACTGGTTGGCCACCAGACGCGCGATCTTGCCGTCCGCCCAGTCGGAGAAGCCGCTGAACATCAGCACGGCCACCGCCCAACCGTCGGCGTCCGCGCCGAGCAGCAGGTACAGGAACACCGGCACCAGGATCAGCCGCAGCATGCTCAGCGCGTTCGGAATGGTCAGGATCCGGTCGCCGGCCTGCCCGCCTGTCGGGTCCACGTCCCGGATCCTGCCCTCGGGCCTGGGCTCCATGGCCGTAAACCTAGCGGAACACCCCTGGCAGACTCAGCGCCGACATCGTGTCGTCTGCCAGTGGATTGTCGTGAATCATGTAGGTCCACGTGGAGGTCGGACGCGCCAGCTTGGACAGGTCAAGGCCTTGCTCGTCTTCGACCACGTTGGCGGTCTCGAACGTCTGCTGCGCCGCCTCGATGGCGTCGGCCGCCAACGAGCCGAATGCGTCCACCGCCATCCGGTGGAATTCGTCGAGCGGGTTCTGCCTGCCCAGCGCGCGCAGGTGGATGCTCTCCCTGATGTCGGACAGGTAGGCCTGGTGGTCGGCCCAGCCGCGGTCCAGGTGGTACAGCATGATCAGCCGGCAGATCTTCTCCAGCCGCTCCTCGCCGATCTCCTCGACCAGTTCCTCGTAGCGCTCGGGTGAACGCGCCGCCAGCTCCTCGCGCGCCGTCGCGGTGCGCAGCAGCTTCTCGCGGCGGTCCGAGATGATCGCGCGCTGCTGGGCGACCAGCTGGTTGTAGCGCCAGGTGTTGGCGTGCACGTCGAGCAGCCTGCCCTCGGCGATGCGCTGCGCGTGTTCGAGCAGTTGGGCCGCCTTGTCGTTGGTGATCCGGCCGTCCTCGTCGGTCTGCGTCGGCAGCTTCTGCGGTTCCAGGTGAGCGGCCACGACGTCGTCCTCCCAGCTGGAGAAGAACACCGACGAGCCAGGATCACCCTGTCGCCCTGCGCGGCCGCGCAACTGGTTGTCCAGCCGCTCGGTGAAATGCCTGCCGGTGCCGCTGACGTGCAGCCCGCACAGCTCGGCGACCTCGTCATGGTCGGTCTCCTCGGAGCCGCCTAGCCGGATGTCGGTACCGCGGCCTGCCATCTGGGTGGACACCGTGACCTTGCCAAGGGTGCCTGCCTCGGCGATCACCGCGGCTTCCTCCGCGTCGTT
>DATHIT010000626.1:0-10373 GCA_035489915.1 Pseudonocardia sp.
TCGATCGGCGCGTTGGGATCGGTCAGGAACGCACGGATCATCTTGCGGGCGCAGGCGCTTCCCCGGGACACCCCGTGCGTGGCGTTGGGCACGATCGTCAGCTGGCCCTTGGTGAACCGTCCGACCGCCGCCCTGGCCACCGGCGGCGGGCAGCCGGGATCGATCTCGGCGGACAGGAACAGGGTGGGGAGTGCACTGCTCACCGGCTGGGCCTCCACCGGGTCCGGCGGGCCGACCGGGTAGGCCTTGCAGACCTGGAAGTAGCGGCCCATCGAGCTCGCCAGCAGGCGCGAGACGGGGTCGCGCTGGGCGCTTTGGCGCATCGCGGCCTCGTTCTCGAAGGGGAACTCCTCCTTGCACAGGTGGGTCAGGTGCTGGGCCTCGTTGTAGCCACTCCGGTCGGCCATCTGCTCGTCCAGCGCGGTCATGTCGCCGGCCTTGAACTTGGCCACGGTGCCGGGCAGGGCGCGGGCGTCGGGGCCGCTGTAGGTCGCGTCCATCAGGAAGCCGCCCAGGTCGTCGGCGGTGTAGACCTTGCCGTTGATGGTCTGGGGGCCGCTCAGCAGGGCGCCCGCCAGCGCGTCCAGGTCGGCGGCCGGGGTCGGGTACTTGGCGTTGCAGGCGGCGTCGGCGGCGCAGCGCTTGAACACCTCCTTGACCGCGTCCGAGACCATCTCCGGCCCGCCTTCGGCCCACTTGGCCTCGGGGGTCCACGGCGAATCCAGCACCACGGCTCGGACGCCCTCGGGCGCGTGCTGGAGCACCGCCATGGCGATCCGGGTGCCGTAGGAGACGCCGAACAGGTCGATCTGATTCAGGCCCAGGGTCTTGCGCAGGTCCTGGATGTCCTTGACCACCTCCTCGGCGTTGTAGCGCGACAGGTCAACACCGGAGGCCTGGAAGCGTTGGGCGCAGGCGATCAGCTCCTGGGCGGCGGCGTCGTTGAGTGGACCGGCGTCGTTGAGCGCGGCCGACCCACAGTCCAGGGCGGGCGAGGAAACCCCTCCGCCGCGCTGGTCGAAGTAGATCCAGTCCTGGTCCACCGCGATCAGCTCACGCCCGCTCGCGCCGCGCAGCTGCCCGCCGACGTTCTCCACAACCCCGCCGCCCGGGCCGCCGTGCAGGTAGATGACCGGTACCGCGCCGGGCTTGGCCGCGCTGGCTCGGACGATGGTCACCGGCAGCGCGACCCGGCGGGTGCTGGGCCCACCGCGGGTCTCGTCGACCGTCAGGGTGCCGCATTCGATCTTGTTGGCGACGCCCGCGTAGTCACCGGAGCAGGCCCCGGGCTGAAACGTCGGCCCGGACTGAGCTGGCGGTCCGGCCGGAGCTGGCGGCCCGGTGGCACCCGCGCAGCTGGCCAAGGCCAGCGCGGCCACCGCAACGGTCGCCCCCAGAATCAGACGCATGGCACCCTTTCGCCGAGGCGACGCGGGCGGGCCCACGCTGAGGAGCCCGTCACCCGTGCACGTGCACCAGCCGGGATGTCGAGCTCGCAAACAGTGTGACCCAGAGTGCGCTGCTCGATGAACTCCGTTACGGACGCCAGCGCGGGGCCGTTGCGCAGATCTGTCGAGGATTGCTCGAATTATCGTCGGGCAGGCATGTCAGCTGATGAGGCAAAGTGCACCAGGCTGCCGGCGAGCGCGTCGCTGAATCGGTCCAAAGCCGGCCGATCGATGTTGTCCACCCGATCGCAACTCTGGTGGTAGCACCTGTCGAAGACCTCACCGGCCCGACCGCCCCATTGCTCGGCCTGCCGCCCCGACTTCCTGCCTGCGTCGCCGGTCATGACCCCTAGGGTGGGGATCCGCGCGTCCACAAACGGAACGAAGTCCGACCCGCCGTCGAACCCGACGAGCTGAGGGCTGATACCCGTGGTGGCGAGCTGATCGACCAGAACCCGGCTCACCGCCGACGGCTCCGGCGGACTGTCGCTCTCCGATTCGCTCTCCTCACCGGCCTGGACGAAGTAGCCGGCGTTCGGCGAGGCGACCATGTCCACGTTCAGGTAGAGCGCGATCTTGTCCCGCTCGGCGCGGGAAAGTTCTTCCACGTAGGCGGTGGAGCCGTTGAGGTCCTCTTCCTCCAGGCCCCAGAAACCGAAGCGCACCGCGTTGGTCACCTCCGGCGAGCCGCCGAGCCTGGTGGCGATCTCCAGCAGGGAGCCGACGCCCGAGGCGTTGTCGTTGATCCCCGGACCCTCGGGAACGGAGTCCAGGTGCGCCCCGGCGAACACCACATGGTCCGGATTCCCGGTCTTCGTTTGCGCGATCACGTTGCGGGCGCTGCCCTGGGAATCGCCATCCTGCTCGAAGGTGAAGGTCGGCGTGCTCACCTCATAGCCCGCCTCGCGCAACACCCGGGCGACGTAGTCGACGCTCGCGTCATATCCGGGGCCGGGGGTGGCGCGGTTGCCCCCGTTCTGGTCCGCGATCCGCTGCAACGCCTCCAGATGGGTAAAGGCGCCGGCCCCGGTCACCTCGGTCACCAAGCCGGACTGCAAGGGAGACTGGCCGTTCGGGGCGGACGGGGGCGGGGTACCCGTGGCCGCACATCCGGCCAGGACCAACGCCGCCGACGCGGCGAGAGCGGCACCCCACGCAGTACGCATACGAACTCCTCGGTCACCTTTGCCCGACGAGGGCCTACGCTGACCGTAGGTTTGTGAGGGTTATCGGCGCAGGTGGACTGGGTTAGCCGACGGCAAAATCTGACCCCTCAGACGCTCCCTGGTTCGGAGCCGAGCAGCAACCGCACGCGTCCGGCTGGCTCGCCACGGCCGGCGCGGTGGTCACCGCCGCGCAGCAGCTGTCGCCGCGCCAGGCTTCGCGGCCCTCTCGCACCGCGACCGCGGCGATCACCAGCGCGGCGATCGGGTCGGCCCACCACCAGCCGAACAGGCTGTTCACGCCGAGGCCAACCAGGAGCACCGCGGACAGATAGGTGCACAGCAGGGTCTGTTTGGAGTCGGCGACTGCGCTGACCGAGCCGAGCTCGCGTCCGGCTCGGCGCTGGGCGGCCGACAACACCGGCATGACCAGCAGCGACAGTCCAGCCAGCAGCAGCCCGACGGTGGAGTGCGCGGCGTGTTCGGCGCCGAGCAGTGCCCGCACCGATTCGACGGTGACGTAGCCGGCGAGCACGAAGAACGACACGGCGATGATCCGCAGCGCGGTCTTCTCCCGCTTGGCCTGGTCGGGCCCGGCGAACTGCCAGGCAACCGCGGCCGCCGAGGACACCTCAATCACCGAGTCCAGGCCGAAACCGATCAGCGCGGTGGACGAGGAGAGCGTTCCGGCGGTGATCGCCACGACCGCCTCGACGATGTTGTATGCGATCGTCGCGGTGACCAACAGGCGGATGGTCCGGGTCAGCTGGTCCCGCCGCCGAGGGGTGAGCGTGGATACCGGCACCTCGACAGGTTCGCCGGCCATCAGCAGCACTCCTTGTCGTCGCTGTCCGGGCAGGCCTGCGGGTCGACAGCCAGCACGACCCCGAGCAGGTCACCGAGGGCGTGCGCGAGCCGCGGATCCACCAGCTCGTAGCGCACCCGGCGACCCTGCGGCACGGCCACCACCAGACCGCACCCGCGCAGACAAGCCAGATGGTTGGACAAGTTCTGCCGCGAGGTGCCGAGCAGCTCGGCCAGCTCCGCCGGGTACCCCGGGGCGTCCCGCAGCGCCAGCAGCAGCCGCGCCCTGATCGGGTCGGACAGCGCGTGCCCGAACCGGGCCAGCACTTGTGCGTAGGGCAGCGTTTCCATCTGGCGCTCCACCTGGCAAACAGTACAGCGCTAGCTGAATAAAGCAACTGCTGTACTGATCAGAATCTGCGTTCTTCCAGGTCCGGACCGGTGTGCGGACGATTTTGCCGTCCGTTTACCAGAACCGGCGGATCGGATAACGCGGTCATTCCTAGGGTCGATCACATGAGACTGCACGGACCCAGGTTTCGGCGCCCTGCTCCCCAGGGCGCGGGCACGGCGCGGGGAGCCGGAGCGCGACGTTGGGCCGTGCTTGGCGTGGGGCTCAGTCTCATCGTCGGGTTAGTGGTCCTCTCCCAGATGTCCTGGACCGGGTCGCCGTCCGGGACGCCGCGCCCGCCGTCGGCCTCCACCCCGTCCGGCACCCCCAACACCGGCCAGCCGCAGGCGCGGTCCAACTGCACCAAGGAGGCGAACAACGCCGTGGCCATGCGGCAGGCGTTGGACGCGGCGGTACCCGGTGACCGGATCTGCCTGGACGGCGACATGGGCGAGGCCCGGCTGTCGATCAACCGGTCCGGCCAGCCGAACCAGCCGATCGTCGTGCTCGGCGGCGGCGCGACAATCACCCGAGGCATCACCGTGGAAGCCAGCCACGTGCTGATCGACGGGGTGCGGGCGCAGGACCCGGAGGCCCCCGGTATCGATCTCAGCGGCACCAGCCTCACCGTGCAGAACAGCGCGGTGATCAGTCCACGGGGCGGTGACGGTGACGGCATCCGGTTCTGGGGGCAGGACATCAAGATCCTGCGGAACCTCGTCTCGGACACCCGGGGCCGCGTGGAGAACCACGCCGACGCCATTCAGACATACGCCACCGATCCCGAGCACCCGGCCAGCCAGGACGTGGTGATCGACGGCAACAGATTCGAACGAATCGACAACATCTGCCTCATCGCCGAGGGCCCGAACAGCGAGGCCGGAGATGGCAGCGGCGAAGGGCAGTCGTCCAACTTCGTGTTCAGCAACAACTACTGCGACAACGGGGCCGGCCAGGCCGTGTTCGTCGACGACGTCAGCAAGGTGTCCGTCACGAACAACGAGATCACCGGCGGTATCGACAAGGCGTTCGCGTTTCAGAACGGCGCTACCGGGGCGACGGTGAACGGCAACAAGCTCAACCCCGCGATCGGTTATGAGGTCGGCATGGACGACTCGTCGACGGACGGCTACCAAGGGCCCGAGCCCGGCGGTCAGCCCTGATTCACCGGCACAGATCCCACGTCACAACGCACGGAGCGCAACAGAGGACAGAGGTCAACATGGCGGTCGACCGGACGATGGCACTCGCGGTTCTCATCTACGCGACATTGGTCCACCCCTTCGAGAGGGCGGCCAAAATGGCGGGCGACAGGATCGTCGGTTGGGCTGTCAGCGGCCCGGAATGAGCAGGGCGCTGGGTCAGGTGGCTGGCAGCTCGAGCCGGTACCCGTGCCCGCGCAAGGTAGCGATCCTCGGCACCACCCCGTGCTCGGCGCCGGAGAGCTTGCGGCGCAGCGCGGCGATGTGCACATCCAGCGTCTTCGTCGGCCCGAACCAGTGCTCGTCCCACACCTCACTCATCAAGCTGTCCCGGCTCAGTGCCACCCCGGGGGCGGCGGCCAGACGCGCGAGCAGGTCGAACTCCTTGGCGCGCAGGGAGATCTCCTGGCCGGCCAGGCTGGCCCGGCGGGAGGCGGTGTCAACCACGAGATCGCCGACCACGAGGGTCGGCGGCGAGGACTGGGCGGGAACGGATCTGCGCAGGTGTGCGCGCACCCGGGCCAGCAGTTCGGCCAACCGCACCGGCTTGGTGAGGTAGTCGTCCGCGCCAGCCTCGAGCCCGACCACGATCTCCATCTCGTCGGTGCGGGCGGTGAGCATCACCAGCACACTCGCCGGCAGCTGGATCCGGAGCCGACGGCACACCTCGACACCGTCCACATCGGGCAACCCGAGATCCAGCAGCACCAGGTCGAACGGGGTGCGGGCGGCCTCGGCCAGCGCGCCGCGCCCGGTCCGCTGCCACACCACCTCGTAGTCCCCCTGCGCCCGCAGACTGGAGTGCAGCGCGCTACCAATGATCTCGTCGTCCTCCACCACCAGCAGCCGTGGCACTCCAGCAGCCTAACGCCTTGCCTCGGCGTGGCCCGAGTGCCGGTCCTGGCCCCACGGAGATCGGGATGAGCCGCGCGTTCCGCCTGACCGCCTCGAGCACCTCTTTCCGGTCACGGCATCCTGGCAGTAACCAGGGAGGCAACGTGCGGAAGCGAATCGTGAGGCTCGCGGTCCTGGTGGCCGTGCTCGCCGTGGGTCTGTTCGAGGTTCCCCTGCTCGTCGCGGTGGGCCAGTACGTGCTCTCCGAGCGCGAGGCCGAGCTGCGCCAGGATGCCGACGACGCGGCCGTGGACGTGGCCGCCGACCTGCTCCGGAACAACGCGGTGGCGGCCCCCCGGGCGCACGGCCAGGAGACCCGCATCTCCGTCTACGACCACGAGGGCACCCGGGTGGCCGGCAGTGGGCCAGAGCAGGCTGATTCCTACGTCTCGGACGCCCTGGACGGCAAAGCCAGTGCCCGCCCTCTCGGTGAGCTCGCCCGCAACATCGTGGTAGCGGTCCCGGTGACACACGAGACCGAAGTGGTCGGCGCGGTGCGCGCGTCCAGCCCTCGTGAAGAGGTCTACCAGCGGATGGGCCTGATCTGGCTCGCCATGCTCGGGCTCACCGCCGCCGTGATCGCTCTGGTGTGGCTGGTGGCCCGCCGGCTGGCCCACCGGTTGGCCCAGCCGCTGGAATCACTCGCCACTACCGCGCTGCGCCTCGGTGAGGGCGACTTCAGCGTGCGTAGCCCACGGACCCGGATCACGGAGATCGACGCTGTGGGAGCCGCGCTGGACACCACCGCGGCGCGGCTCGACGACATGCTGGCCCGGGAGCGGGCCTTCTCCGCGAACGCCTCCCACCAACTGCGCACCCCGTTGGCCGGGCTGCGCCTGCAACTGGAAGCGGCCTTGGCCGACCCGAGCGCGGACTCCCGGGCGGCGATGACCGCGAGCGTCGGCGCGGCCGACCGACTCGAGCAGACCATCGACGAGCTGCTCGCACTGGCCCGCAGCTCGCGGAAATCGGCGACCAGCCAGCTCGACCTCGACGCGTTGTTCGACGACCTGTCCCGGACCTGGACCGCCCGGGTCGCGGCCGACGACCGAACCCTCGCCCTGACCATCGCCCCGCAGCTGCCCACCGCCACCGCGTCGCCGGCGGCGGTCCGCCAGATACTCGGTGTCCTGATCGACAACGCGGTGGTGCACGGTGTCGGAGCGATCACGGTGACCGCCCGTGAGGCCGCCGACGCGGTGGCGATCGACGTCAGCGACGAAGGCGGCGGGTTCACCGACGAGGAGCCGGACCTGTTCGCCCGCCAGGCCGCGCACGCGAACGGACACGGCATCGGGCTGGCGCTGGCCCGGAGCCTGGCCGAGGCCGAAGGCGGGCGCCTTCGACTGACCCGCCCCGCCCCGCCGATCTTCACCTTGTTGCTGCCAGCCGCCGCCGAGGAGCCCACCGAGGAACAGGCCGAAGCCGCGCCGGCGGCGCTGCCCGAGAGCCGAGTCTGACCCACCCGGCGGGCGTGCACGTAATGCCAGGTGGACGTGCACGTGCAGCCAAGACGGCGGTGACACCGGCCGGCACCATGGCGGCAAACTCCGGTCCCGAGCGGGAGGCAGCGGCGTGCCGATCGACTTCACCCTCACCCCGCGGCAGCGCGAACTGCGGCTGGCCGCGGGCGAGCTGGCCCAGCGGGTGCTCACCCAGGTAGGACCGGCCACGAGGGCGCTGCCCACCCCCGAGCAGCGCTGGACGGCGACCCGACCGATCTACCAGCAGGTGGTGGCCGAGGGCTGGCTGCGCCGCATCCTGCCCGCCGAGGTTGGCGGCGAGGGCCAGGGCATGCTCGATCTCGCACTGATCGCCGAGGAGTTCACCGCCGTCGACTCGAACGTCTCGCTCACTCTGTTCGCGGTCACCCTGGGGCTCACCCCGCTGCTGGCCGCCGGCTCACCCGAGCAGCTCGGCGAGCACCTGGGCCCGTTCCTGAAGCCGGAGGGCGCCCCGCTGGCCGCGTTCGCGTTCAGCGAGCCGGGCGGCAGCGCCAACTATGACGCTCCGGCCCCGGCCGAGGGGATCCGCACCACCGCGGTGGCGGACGGCGCGGAGTGGGTGCTCAACGGCGCGAAGCGGTGGGTGTCCAGCGCCGGCGGCTGGGACGGCGCGGGCCCCGAGCTGCTCGCCGTGGTGTGCCGCACCAGCGACTCCGCTCCCCCGGACCGGGCGCTCTCGGTGATCCTGGTGCCCGGCCCGGTCGCCGGGCTGACCGTGGAGTGCAGCCTGGACCTGCTCGGGCACCGCGCGCACCAGGTGCCCACGGTGACGCTGCGGGATGTCCGGGTGCCGAAGCGGAACATCCTGGGCACCCCGGGCGCCGGCCGGGCGATCGTGGCCGGCAGCTTCACCCCCACCGCGGCGCTGGTCGGGGTGTTCGCGCTGGCCAAGATGCGCGCGGCGTTCGAGTTCGCACTCGAGTTCGCCAAGGGCGAGTGCCGGGGCGGCGCGGTACCGATCATCGCGCACCAGGCGGTCGGGTACGCGCTGGCCGACGCCAAGGGCGCCATGGAGGCGGTCCGCTACCTGTGTTGGAAGGCCTGCCACGCGCTGGACACCGGTTCCCCGGCCGCCGCTGAGCTCGCCCTGCACGCCAAGGTCTTCGGCTCGGAGACCGCGGTCCGGGTGATCACCGACCTGATGCGGGTGGTCGGCATCGAGAGCTACAGCGAGGAGAACCCCCTCGCCGAGATCCTGCGGGACGCGCTGGTCTATCCGCTGTTCGACGGCGGGAACCTGGGGGTGCGCCGCCGGCAGCTGCACGCGCTGATGGCCGAGGACCGCTACGACCCGTCGGCCGGCTTTCTTGGCGCGGCGGGATGAGTGGGTGCAGGATGAGTGGGCGCGGGATGAGTGGGCGCGCGGTCCTCGGACGCCGGCTCCCCATGCGCCGCCCAGTAGTCCCGGGGCGCCACCCCGAACTGGCGGCGGAACGCGCGGCTGAACGACGCCGGGTCGGTGAACCCGTGCCGCAGCGCGACTTCGGTGATCGTCTCGGTGCGGCCCGGGTCGGCGAGCAGGTGCGCGGTGCGCCGCAGCCGCAGGGTGCGCACCGTCTCGGCGAACGTCTGCTCCGCGCCCTCGAACAGCTTGTGCAACAGCCGGGGCGAGATGGCGAAGCGGCGGCACACCGCGGTCACGGACAGCCCCGGGTCGCCCAGGTGGTCGGCCACGTAGCGCAGTACGCCGACGCGGAGGCCGTCGTGCAACGACTCGTCCCGGGGTGCCGCCGCGCCCATCGCCACCGCGACCACCGAGGCGAAGGAGCGCTCCAACTCCCCCAGGGCGGGCCGGGCGGCCGGCTCGTCCAGCTCCCACAGCGAGCGCATCAGCGTGGCGGCCACGGCGCCGACCCCCCGGCCGCCGTCGATGCCGACCCCGGTGCCGTGGCGAGGGTCGGCCAGCCGCGCGCTGATCTGCTCGCGCGGCACCCGGAACGAGAGCATCCGCCACCGCGAGTCGAAGTCGAAGTAGTAGGGCTCGGTGGTGTCCACCACGGTGAACTGGCCGGGCTCGACGATCGACTCGTGGCCCCCTTGCCGGGTCAGGCAGCGGCCGGCGAGCTGCAGGTTCACGAAGTAGAAGGCGCCCTCGGAGCGGCCTACCTCCTTCGGACCGTGCAGGGTCCGCTGCGGCTGCGAGCGGATCCGGGCCCGGTTCACCGTGTCCAGCGGCCGCGCCTCCACCAGCCCGGCGAACCCTTCGGCCGAGACCGTGCGCTCCGGGGTCAACGGAACAAAGACCTGGCAGATCACGTCGTGCCAGTAGCCGAACTGCTCGCGAGCGGGCTGCCGCGCGATGTCCCACACCGCCATGTCCGCGCTCCTTCAACCAGGTATCGAACATCGACGGTAGCCGAGACCGCCGCCGAGCAGCACGTTGTCCGTTGCCGCACACACCCGGAGGAACCCCGAAATGACCGAGCACGAGACGCCGCGCACCTGGTTCATCACCGGGGCATCCTCCGGGGTGGGCCGCGCGGTCGCGATTGCCGCGCTGGAGCGGGGTGACCGGGTGGCCGCGACCGCCCGAAAGCCGGACGCGGTCGGGGACCTGGCCGATCGCTTCCCCGGGCGGGCGCTTGCCGTGGAGCTGGATGTGCACGATGAGCAGGCCGCTCAGCTCGCGGTGGCCCACGCGGTCGAGGCGTTCGGCCGCATCGACGTGGTGGTGAACAGCGCTGGCCGCGGCGTGCTCGGCGCGGTCGAGGCGACCACCGACGCGCAGGCCAGGGCGATCTTCGACACCAATGTCTTCGGCGTGTTGAACGTGCTGCGCGCGGTCCTGCCGGTGCTGCGCCGCCAGCGCGCCGGCCACGTGCTGCAGGTGTCGTCCAACCTGGGGCAGCTGGCGGTGCCCGGCACCGGGCTGTTGGCGGCCACCAAGCATGCGCTGAGCGGGTTCACCGAGGCTCTGGCCGCCGAGCTGGCCCCGCTCGGGGTGCGGTTCACCCTGCTCGAGCCGG
>DATHIT010000627.1:0-3978 GCA_035489915.1 Pseudonocardia sp.
CGCCGGACGGGCGACCGAAGTTGTCGCGGCGAGAGACGTCACCGCGTCGCATGTTGGACACCGCTGAGACACGCGCTCCGCGCACATATGACTGTGACATTGGGGTAACCCCCTCTGCAGTGGGGGGGCGACGTTATACCCGCCGGCACGAGTGACTCAACCACCTGCGGCTTTTTGCCATGAGCGTCTGCACGCGTGCACCTGTACGGCCGCGGACGGGGGACAGGTCGAACGCCTACTCGTCGAGCACAACGACGAGAGATCACCAAAGCCCACAGACGGTCGAGCTAGTGGCCGTTGGGGCGTTCCAGAAAGTCTCGAAAGAGACCAAGCTCTTCCGCGAGGCTCTTGCTGTACATGTCTAGGGTCGTACCTGTCTGTCGCCCCTCATCGTAGGCAGCCTGGGTGTCCCGCTCTGCGAGCACCCGATCAACCTGCAGCACCTCGGATGCAGCGTTTTCCAACAGTTCGGCGTCTTTAGCCTGATTCTGCCCAGATGTGACGAGCATCCACACAAGTTCGTGCAGTTGCTCAAACCGCCGCCTATTTACGATGCCAGTTCGTAGTGCGCGGCTGCGCTGGATTGTCTCAAGTGAGCCAAACAGGAGTACTTCTACGGCTGAGCGCGGCCAGTGAAGCTCGCTAGTGGGCACTGATGTAACCCAGGATCGGCGGAATTCAAAGATCATGCGACCGTAATTCCGCTCAGCGTGGAAACCTATCAGACCCAAGCAAAGGATGAGGCTAAAGAGGACAACGACAACCCCCGCCAGAGAACCCTCAAGGAACCAAATTGATATAGGGCTGGCGATCGCTACAAACCATCCGCTGGTCACGGCCACGCGAAGCGCACATAGTTTCCAGAATGCGCTTGTCCGCCGATAGAGCTTCCTTGGTTTGACCCCAGGTCTCCATATGAGCGGCTGTCCGTCGTAGCTGTGTGTGATCGGAGTTAGGAAGACTCCGCCGAGCCGAGCCCCGTCCACAGCGTGCTCGCGCATGGACCTATGCCTCCGTCCGGACGCCGCGCCTCAGAGCCGGCGCAGGGCAGCGTCATGGTCGACCCTTCGGGGCCTGCCTGTCTGCCGCCCTGAGCTTGACACGGCCGCAGTCACCGTCAAGAGGTGCAGAAAAACTGCCGGGATGTTGGCGACGGACTTCCTCACCGTCGAGACGATCACTCCTGAGTGCGGACGGTGTGGTCGGTGGTCACGTCGAGTTCCAAGGGAAACTGAACGACAATGTGGGTCCCGTGGCCAGCCGGACTGGTGATCTCGATCAGTCCGCCCAACGCTTCCACTCGGTCGCGGAGACCTACCAGGCCCGAGCCGCGAGCAGGCTCCGCGCCGCCGACGCCGTCGTCACGAATCGAGAGCCGCAGGCTGCTGTCTCGCGCGGAAGCCTCAATGTCGACTTGGGAGGCGTCCGCGTGCTTGGCCGCGTTTGTGAGCGATTCGGAGACGACGTAGTACGCGGCGACCTCAATCGGCTCCGGGAGCCGATGCGCGGGGACGCCGCTGAGCTCGACCGGAATCGCCGAACGGCGGGCAAGCGCGCGCAAGGCCGGTCCTAGCCCTGCCTCGGAGAGGATCGCGGGGTGAATGCCGCAGGAGATCTCCCGCAGCTCGGCGATGACCCGGTTGAGCGCGGACGCGGCCCGGCCGATCCTCCTCCGGGCTTCCACCAGCTCCGCGGGCACGCTCGACTCAGCCAAGCGCAGCTCGAGCATCACCGAGATCAGCTGCTGCTGGGTGCCGTCGTGCAGGTCACGCTCGATCCGCCGCCGCGCCTCGTCGGCAGCGGCGACGATCCGCGCCCGGGAGGCGGCGAGCGCGGCGCGACTCTCCGCATTCGCGATCGCCGTCGCCACCAGGTCCGTGAACGAGGCAAGGCGCGCCTCGGTGTCCGCCGGCACCGGCTGCTTCCGCGTCGAGCCGGCGGCGATCACGCCCCAGATGCGGCCCTCAACCACGATCGGCGTCGCCAGCGACGAGTTCAGGCCCGTTTCCCGGGCGGCGAGACCAACCGGGCCGGAGGAGATATCAGCGTAGTTGTCGAGCCGGGCGGAACGGCCGGTCTCGAACACGATCGTGCCGAGGTTCTTGCCCCCGAGCATCCTTCGACTTCCAACGGGGAAGTGCTCTCGTGCCCTGCCCCAGTTCGCGACCCAAGTGAGCGTACCGTCGGACTCGTAGCGGCACAGGCTCGCCATATCGACCGGAAGCAGCCGCCCGACCTCCTCGAGAACCGCGGCGAACACCTCCTCCGGCCGCGTCCCGCTCGCCACCAGCATCGCGACCCGCCGCAGCGCCGCCTGCTCCTCAGCGAGCATTCGCAGCTCCTCGCTACCCAACGGCGCTCACCATCCCGTCGCGATCGCAAACGCAGGCTAGACGCGGAAGAAGCCAAACGCGGCGGGCGTTGTGCACCGCGGTCGCCGCGCCAAGGGTCAGTTCCCACGCCATCGAGACCACCAGCACGCCCGGCCGGCACACCGCCCCCAGCGAGACCTCCGGCGCAACCCGGCGCTCCGGGTAGACTACCGGCGCCTGCGCGGCGATTAACACCATCCCGCACGACGATCCCCAGGCCACAGGCTTCCCCAGACCACAGGACCACCCTGAGGCACCAAGATGATCGTCACGTTCCCCGTTGATGTCCGTCTACGCGACCGCCGAAATCGTCGCCCGCCGTCTCGCCCATGAGGAACTGATCGAGACGGTGCCCTACCTGGTGGCGCCGGGCACGAGTTCGAGATACAGCTTCCGACCCGGTGACGGAGCCGAGCCGCGAACACTCGGGCCTGCATTGGTCCCCATTGGGTACGGATGTTTCCGCATCCCCGCGCACGGTCTGTGCTGGTCATGGCGGGCACATACGGCGTGGTTCGTGGACAAGTTGATGGATAGGGGCCATCTCGCGGATCTTGGAATGTGCTGTTTCCGCTGGTGAGGTGGCGCCCCCGGTGCGACTCGAACGCACACTGGACGGATTTTGAGTCGGCACGTTCACCCGGCAGGAGTAGATCACCTGGGCTTTCGTTGACTCCGGTTCTCGCGCGCAGGACGGCAGAGACGGTGTTGCGCGCGACTTGATGGACAGATTGATGTACAGATGGGTCCACTGTGGACGGACGAGGTATCTGAGGGTGCCGGTCCTTTTAGCTGCTGCTGGGCGAGCGAAACGGGCCGAACGACTCGGGGAGGACCTCGAACCCGCTGTTTAAGAGTCGGCGTTTGGGTGTGTCGGATTGTGCCGCCTGGTATCTGATTGTGCCGTTTTGGCTGCTCACGTTCGGTGGGCCGTGCCGCGAAATGCCGCCAAATGCCGTGTGGTGCCGGTCTTCGCGGGGTTGAGGTGCTCGATCGACGAAGCTACGCGAGCGCGTGGTTTCCGGCTCTGATCTCTGATCGCTCACTGATTACTCACGGCCCGATCACCGCTCGCTCACCGGCGGTGCGGTGCCAGCGCCGGGAGTGCGAGCTCGGCGGACACTCGTGCCGGGGGAGCGCGTGGGGGTTCGTGTTGGAGATGGGACTTGAACAACCACACGCCTGCGGCCCGCTGCATGATCGCCGACGCGAGGGCCCTTCTCGGATCGGAGAGCTCGCCATGGTCTCCATTGGGCCACCCGCCAGCCCCTCTTTGCCGCTCCGAGGGTGGTATCACTGGCACATGCCAGCGATACGTCGGTAAGTGTTGAGGCTGGCCTAACTACCTCGTCATCTGAGCGGCTGTCAGTTGGGTGCGCTCCTCTACCTCAGGGCGGTCTTCGTACCCGTTAACCGGCGGCGGAGCGTGATGTGACGGTCAGGGTGCCTGCGACAGTTGCGCCGTAGGTGATGCAGCTCGATCGGAGCTTCGTTCGGTGGTGGGTCAGGATGGCTCTGAAGTTGCCGGTGCCGCCGTCGAAGGTCAAATGGCCGGTGACGTTGAACCGTTCGTTGACACACGTGGTGGGCGTGTTGATCGGGGACA
>DATHIT010000628.1:0-17703 GCA_035489915.1 Pseudonocardia sp.
CGGCACCACGGTCAGCCGGGCCCCGAGCTTGGCCGCCATATCCCCGGCCATGTCGATGTCGATGCCGCTCCACCGGTCGGTGCCCGGATCCCGGTAGGTGAACGGGCGGTAGTCGCCGGTGCTGCACACCCGCAGCTCGCCCCGCTGGCTGATCAGGTCCAGCGCGCTCGGTGGCGGCGCCGGCGGCGCGGGTGGAACTGGGCGCTGGGCACACCCGACGGCGCCCAGGAATACCAGCACCAACCCCACCACGATGACCAGCGTGCCTCGTCGCATCCCGGCTCCCCCCGCTCGTTTCCCGCCCTGCCCGGCGGCCCCCGTGCACCGTGCCACAGCGCCCCGAGCAGCGGCGCAGTCGGCTACCAACGCGTAGTTTGTCGGGTATGCAGTCGTGGTCGTCCAGCTCATTGCCCCGGATCCCCGGATCCCCGCCCCCGTTGCGGCTCTACGACACCGCAACCGGGGAGATCCGCCCGACAGCGCCGTCGGCGACCGCGCGGATGTACGTCTGTGGGATCACCCCCTACGACGCCACGCACCTCGGCCACGCGGCCACGTACCTGGCGTTCGACCTGGTGAACCGGGTGTGGCGGGACGCCGGGCACGACGTGCACTACGTGCAGAACGTCACCGACATCGACGAGCCGCTGCTGGAGCGGGCGCAGCGGGACCAGGACGACTGGGTCGTGCTGGGCATGCGGGAGACCGCGCTGTTCCGCGAGGACATGGTCTCGCTGCGGGTGCTGCCGCCGACGCACTACATCGGCGCGGTGGAGGCGATGTCGGAGATCAGCGAGCTGGTCGGCAAGTTGCTCGCCGCCGGCGCCGCCTACCGGATCGACGACCCGGAGTACCCGGACGTCTACTACGACAGCTCCGCCACGCCGGACTTCGGCTACGAGTCGGGCCTCGACGAGCGGACCATGCGCCAGCTGTCCGCCGAGCGGGGCGGCGACCCGGACCGGCCGGGCAAGCGCAACCCGGTGGACGCGCTGCTGTGGCGGATGGCCCGGCCGGGGGAGCCGTCCTGGGACAGCGAGCTGGGCACCGGGCGGCCGGGCTGGCACGTGGAGTGCGCCGCGATCTCGCTGAACCGGCTCGGCGCGCAGATCGACGTACAGGGCGGCGGCTCCGACCTGATCTTCCCGCACCACGAGTTCGGTGCCGCGCACGCGGAAGCCTTCACCGGGGTGCACCCCTTCGCCCGGCACTACTGCCACGCCGGGATGATCGCGCTGGACGGCGAGAAGATGTCCAAGTCGCGGGGCAACCTGGTGTTCGTGTCCCGGCTGCGCGCGGACGGGGTGGACCCGATGGCGGTCCGGCTGGCCCTGCTGTCCGGGCACTGGCGGGCCGACCGGGCCTGGCTGCCCGAGCTGCTGGAGCAGGGAAACGCCCGGATGGCGGCCTGGCGCGAGGCGACCCGGCTGGACGCGGGCCCGTCGGCCACCGACACGGTCGCCCGGCTGCGTACCCACCTGGCCGATGACCTGGACACCCCCCGTGCGCTGGCCGCCGTGGACGCCTGGGCCCAGGAAGCACGGGAGCGGCGCGGCCGGGACAGCGAGGCGCCCGGGCTGATCCGCGACGCGGTGGACGCGCTGCTCGGCGTGGCCCTCTAGGAAGGTCCGCACCGGCCGTGCCAGGCTGGCCGTTCGGGCTGGCGGGGAGGAGGCTGCCGTGGCGCGCAATGTGCTCGGTGGTGAGCTGGAGTCCTGCAGTACCGATCCGCTCACCGGGTTCTACCGCACCGGCTGCTGCGACACCGGCGGGGAGGACGCCGGCGTGCACACCGTGTGCGTGCGGGTGACCGAGGAGTTCCTCGAGTTCAGCCGGCAGGTGGGCAACGACCTGTCCACCCCTCGGCTGGAGTACGGCTTCGCCGGGTTGCGGCCGGGGGACCAGTGGTGCCTGTGCGCGCCGCGCTGGGCGGAGGCGCTGGCCGCCGGGCGTGCCCCGGAGGTTGTGCTGGAGGCAACCCACGCCCGCACCCTGGAGTGGGTGGACCTGAAGGACCTGCGCCAGCACGCCGCCGAGCCCCGCGAGTAGCCCGCCGCCCGCCACCCCGGGCGCTAGCCGCCGTAGGGGGCGCGGGCGCGGGCCGCGCGCAGTGCCCGGCCCCACCAGGCCAACTGGTCGAGCAGCACGGTCGCGGCGTTGGTCGCCGCCGGCGCGTCGATCGGTTCGCCGTCGGCGGAGAACCGCTGGTGGGCGAGGTGGAAGCTGACCGTCTCCCGCACGGTGACGGTGTGCAGCTCGGCGAACACCACCCGCAATGCCTCTACCGCGCGCAGGCCGCCGGACAGTCCGCCGTAGCTGACGAAGGCCACCGGCTTGCCCCGCCACTCCGTGCCCACGTCGTCGATCGCGGACTTGAGCGGCCCCGGGTAGCTGTGGTTGTACTCGGGGGTGACCACGACCATGGCGTCCGCCGCCCCGATCCGCGCCGCGAAGTCCGGCGGGTTGTCGGCCAGATCCAGCGTTCGTACGGTCAGATCGGCGCGGGCTCCGGCGTGCCGCACGAACCAGTCGGCCACTACCGGCCCGAACCGACCCGGCCGCACACTGCCCACGATCACCTCCACCCCGATGGGCTCGGCCCAGGCGAGTTCGCTGGTCAGGGCGGATGCTTCGGTGAGGGTGCTCATGGCGATTCCTCTCGAGGAGTGTCCCGGTAGGGGCTGGAGGGCGCCAGGTTAGAACCTGAACAAATATTGAGGTCAATAAGCTTGACCCTGGTTCCGGGACCGCGTAGAACCACAACAAAAGTTGAGGTCGAACACGGAGCGCCGATGCGGCAACCAGGGTGGGATCACGGTGAGCTGACCGTCGGGCAGCTCGCGCAGCGCAGTGGGGTAGCGGTCTCCGCGCTGCACTTCTACGAGCGCCAGGAGCTGATCAACAGCCGCCGGACCTCGGGAAACCAGCGCCGCTACCGGCGCGACACGCTGCGCCGGGTGGCGCTGATCCGCATCGCGCAACGGGTGGGTATCCCGCTGGCCGAGGTGCGCTCCGCGCTGGCCGAACTGCCGGACAGCCGCACACCCAACCGGGCCGACTGGGAGAACCTGTCCCAGCGCTGGCACGACGAGCTGGACGACCGGATCAAGCAGCTCCAGCAGCTTCGCGACGAGTTCACCGACTGCATCGGGTGCGGGTGCCTGTCACTGGACCGATGCCGGATGGCCAATCCGTTCGACAAACTTTCCGGGCACGGCGCCGGGCCCCGGCGGCTGATCGAGGACTAGAGCGTGTCCACGGGACACGCTCTGGCCCGGCGCCGCCGGAGTTCCGGCGCTGGTTAGCGGCCTGGCCCGCTGCGTCCACCCGGGCGGCCCTGGCCGCCGGAGCCGCCGCCCCGCCGCCGCAGGTAGCGCTCGAAGTCGGCGGCGATCGACTCACCGGTCATCTCCGGCAGCGCCGACTCCGACTCCACCCGCTCCTCGAGCGAACGCACGTACTCCCGTACCTCGTCGTCCGCGTCGGCCATCTCGCTGACCGTCCGCTCCCACGCCTCGGCCTGCTCAGGCAGCCCGCCCAGCGGCACCTCGATGTCGAGCACCTCTTCTACCCGGTGCAGCAGCGCCACCGCGGCCTTGGGGTCAGGCGCCTGGGAGACGTAGTGCGGCACGGCGGCCCAGAACGCGATAGCCGGGATGCCGGCCCGCACACAGAAGTCCTGGAACACCCCGACGATCCCGGTGTTGCCCTGGTAGCGGGACGTCTCCAGGCCAAACCGGGCGGCCGAGTCGGCGTCGTAGGCGGTGCCGCTCACCGGGACAGGCCGGGTGTGCGGCGTGTCGGTCAGCAGCGCTCCCAACGTCACCACCGTGGTCGCCCCGAGTTTTTCGAGGTAGGTCAACAACTCCGCGCAGAACGCCCGCCAGCGCATGTTCGGCTCGATGCCCCGGATCAGGACGACATCGTGGTCCGCCCCGGGTGGCCGGCACACGGACAGCCGAGTGGTGGGCCATTCGATCCTGCGGGTGATGCCGTCGACTAGATGCACTGTGGGACGCGTCACCTGGAAGTCGTAGTAGTCGTCCGGGTCCATGGCTGCCAGGGGGCGCGCGTCCCAGCTCAGCTCGAGATGCTCCAGCGCGGTGCTCGCCGCGTCGCCAGCGTCGTTCCACCCCTCGAAAGCGGCCACCACCACGGGTTCGACCAGCTCGGGCGGCTGGCCATCGGTCACGCTGTCGGCGTCCTGCCATGACAACGAGACCGCGTCCGGATCCCTCGGCTCGCGATCGCTCATCGGCTCAGCCTAAGGCCGCGAGTCCATTTGTGACGGGTCGGCGTCCGCAACCGAGGCGGATCCGCTTGTTTGACGAGGCAGGCTCGAGTTTGGGCCGACTATCCTGGCGTTGTGTCGACCGCTCCTGACTCGCCGTTTCTGCAGGCCCTCGAAGACCGGGTACTGGTCGCCGACGGCGCCATGGGCACCGCTCTGCAGGCGGTGTCGCTGAGCTTAGACGACTTCGCCGGGCTCGAAGGGTGCAACGAGATCCTCAACGACACCCGTCCGGACGTGGTGGAACGGGTGCACCGGGGGCACCTCGAGGTCGGCGCCGACGTGATCGAGACCAACACCTTCGGCACTAACCTGTCCAACCTCGGCGAGTACGACATCGCCCACCGGATCCAGGAGCTGGCCGAGAAGGGCGCCACGATCGCCCGGCGCGCCGCCGACGAGTACGCCACCGCCGATCAGCCCCGATTCGTGCTCGGCTCGGTGGGGCCGGGTACCAAGCTGCCCACTCTCGGCCACGCGCTGTTCACCGACCTGCGGGATGCCTACCAGGAGTGCGCGGTCGGCCTGCTGGTCGGCGGGGTGGACGCGATCGTCGTGGAGACCGTCCAGGACCTGCTGCAGGCGAAGGCGGCGATACTCGCGGCCCGCCGCGCGATGGACGCCGAGGGCCGCCAGGTACCGATCATCGCCCACGTCACCGTGGAAACCACCGGAACCATGCTGCTGGGCAGCGAGATCGGCGCCGCGCTCACCGCGCTGGAGGCGCTGGGCGTGGACCTCATCGGGCTGAACTGCGCCACCGGCCCGGCCGAGATGAGCGAGCACCTGCGGCACCTGTCCAAGTACGCCCGGATCCCGATCTCGGTGATGCCGAACGCCGGGCTGCCCGAGCTCGGCCCGCACGGCGCGGTGTACCCGCTGGGGCCCGAGGCGCTGGCCGAGGCGCTGGCCGGGTTCGTCGGCGAGTACGGCACCCGGCTGGTCGGCGGCTGCTGCGGCACCACGCCGGAGCACATCCGCGAGGTGGTCGCGGCGGTCCGTGGCGCCACCCCGGCCCAGCGCCAGCCCCGCCCGGAATCCGGGGTGTCCTCGCTGTACGCCCCGGTGCCGTTCCGGCAGGACACCAGCGTGCTGATGATCGGCGAGCGGACCAACGCGAACGGCTCCAAGAAGTTCCGCGAGGCGATGCTGGAGCAGAACTGGGAAGCCTGTGTGGCGATCGCCAGGGACCAGACCCGGGACGGCGCGCACCTGCTCGACCTCTGCGTGGACTACGTCGGCCGGGACGGCAGCGCGGACATGGCCGAGCTGGCCGGCCGGCTGGCCACCGCGTCCACCCTGCCGATCATGCTGGATTCCACCGAGCCGCCGGTGCTGCGGGCCGGTCTGGAGCGGCTCGGCGGGCGCTGCGTGGTGAACTCGGTCAACTACGAGGACGGCGACGGCCCCGACTCCCGGTTCCAGCGCACCATGGAGCTGGTCCGCGAGCACGGCGCGGCGGTCGTGGTCATGTGCATCGACGAGGAGGGTCAGGCCCGTACCAGGGAATGGAAGGTGCGGGTGGCCAGCCGCACCATCGACGACCTGGTGGCCAACCACGGCATGCGGGTCTCCGACGTCATCGTGGACACGCTCACCTTCCCGATCACCACCGGGCAGGAGGAGGTACGCCGGGACGCGGTGGAGACCATCGAGGCCATCCGCGAGCTCAAGCGCCAGTACCCCGAGGTGCAGACCACGCTGGGCGTCTCGAACGTCTCCTTCGGCCTCAACCCGGCGGCGCGGCAGGTGCTCAACTCGGTGTTCCTGCACGAGGCGGTCAACGCCGGGCTGGACACCGCCATCGTGAGCGCGGCCAAGATCCTGCCCATGTCCAAGATCGACGAGGAGCAGCGCGCGGTCGCGCTGGACCTGGTCTACGACCGCCGGCGGACCGGGCCGGACGGTGATAATTACGACCCGCTGAATCGCTTCATGGAGCTGTTCGAAGGGGTCACCGCGTCCTCGGCCAAGGCAGGGCGCGCCGAGGAGCTGGCCGCCCTGCCACTGTTCGAGCGGCTGGAACGGCGCATCGTCGATGGAGAACGCGTTGGGCTGGAAATCGACCTGGATGCCGCGCTGGGGGAGCGGTCCGCGCTGGACATCATCAACGTGACGTTGCTCGCCGGTATGAAAACCGTTGGCGAGCTGTTCGGTTCCGGACAGATGCAGTTGCCGTTCGTGTTGCAGAGTGCCGAGGTGATGAAGTCCGCGGTGGCCTACCTGGAGCCACACATGGAGCGCTCCGCCGACGACCACGGCAAGGGCACCATCGTGCTGGCCACGGTGAAGGGCGATGTGCACGACATCGGCAAGAACCTGGTCGACATCATCCTGACCAACAACGGCTACACCGTGGTCAACCTGGGCATCAAGCAGCCGATCTCGACCATCCTGACCGCCGCCGAGGAACACCGGGCGGACGCGGTGGGCATGTCCGGGCTGCTGGTCAAGTCCACGGTGATCATGAAGGAGAACCTCCAGGAGATGAACTCCCGGGGGGTCGCGCAGAAGCTCCCCGTGCTGCTCGGCGGCGCGGCGCTGACCCGGTCCTACGTGGAGAACGACCTGGCCGAGGTCTACCAGGGCCAGGTCAACTACGCGCGGGACGCCTTCGAGGGGCTGCGGCTGATGGAGTCGCTGATGGCGGTGGCCCGCGGCGAGGCGCCCACCCAGTCCGAGGAGGAGCGCGCCAAGGAGGCCGAGCGGAAGGCCCGGCACGAGCGGTCCCGGCGGATCGCGGCCAAGCGCAAGGCCGCCCAGCTCGATTCAGCGCCGGAGCCGGAGCCGCCGGCCCGATCCGACGTGGCCACCGACCTGCCGTTGCCGGTCCCCCCGTTCTGGGGTACCCGGGTGGTGCGCGGCATCCCGCTGGCCGACTACTCCTCGATGATCGACGAACGGGCCCTGTTCCTCGGGCAGTGGGGGCTGCGCGGCGCCCGGGGCAGCGGCGGGCCCAGCTACGAAGAGCTGGTGGAGACCGAGGGGCGGCCCCGGCTGCGGCACTGGCTGGAGCGGCTGTCCACCGAGGGCGTGCTGGCCCACCCCGCGCTGGTCTACGGCTACTTCCCGGCGGTCTCCGAGGGCGACTCGCTGGTCGTGCTCGCCGAGCCCCGCCCGGACGCGCCGGAGCTGGTCCGGTTCACCTTCCCCCGCCAGCGCAGGGACCGGCACCTGTGCCTGGCCGACTTCTGGCGCCCCCGCGAGCTGGCACTGGCGGGCGGCGAGGTGGACGTCGTGCCGTTCCACCTGGTCACCATGGGCCAGCCGATCGCCGACTACGCCCAGGAGCTGTTCGTCAAGGACGCCTACCGCGACTACCTGGAGGTGCACGGGCTGGGCGTGCAGCTCACCGAGGCACTGGCGGAGTACTGGCACCGGCGGATCCGCGAGGAATTGCGGTGGCCGCACGGCGGCAGCGTGGCGGCGGAGGACCCGGACGACGTGGAGGCGTACTTCAAGCTCGGCTACCGGGGCGCCCGGTACTCCATCGGCTACCCCGCCTGCCCGGACCTGGATGACCGCCGCAAGATCGTCGACCTGCTGCAGCCCGGCCGAATCGGCGTCGAGCTGTCCGAGGAGCTCCAGCTGCACCCGGAACAGAGCACCGACGCCCTCGTGGCGCACCACCCCGAAGCGAAGTACTTCAACGCCTGATGCCTACTAACGACGGTGCCGTCCCCACTCCGGGGACGGCTGGGGATACCGCTGGGCTCGGTGCCGTGCTGTGGGACATGGACGGCACGCTGGTCGACTCGGAAAAGCTGTGGGACATCTCGCTGACCGAGCTGGCCCGCCATCTCGGCGGTGAGTTGAGCCCCGCGACCCGTGAGGCGATGGTGGGCAGCTCGATGTGGCGCACCCTCGACATGATGTTCGACGAGGTGCGCCTGGCGCACCGGCCGGAGCACATGGAAGAGGCCGCCCGCTGGCTGTCCCGGCGCACCGAAGAGCTGTTCCAGGCCGGGCTGCCCTGGCGGCCCGGCGCGCTCGAAGCGCTACGCATGGTGCGGGCCAGCGGGCTGGCCACCGCCCTGGTCACCTCCACCGAGCGGGCGCTGGTCGAGCTGGCCCTGGAGTCCATCGGCCGGGAGCACTTCGACCTGGTCGTGTGCGGCGACGAGGTCCCGGCCACCAAGCCCGCCCCGGATCCTTACCTGATCGCGGCCGCCAAGTTGGGTATGGAGCCCGCCCGTTGCCTGGTGATCGAGGACTCGCCGACCGGCGCCGCCTCCGCCACCGCCGCCGGCTGCCCGGTGCTGGTGGTGCCCAACGACGTACCGGTGCCGGCCGGGCCGGGGCGCGTCCAGCGCGAGAGCCTCGCCGAGCTGACCGACCCGGAGTTGCGTGAGCTGTGGCTCCGCGCGGTGGCGGGTAACCATTGGTCGACGGAGAGCGTCCGTTCGGCAGTGCCTCTGCGTGACCAGTGATACTGGGGGTATCCACCGGCCGCAGGCCAAGTGCCGCCAGCAGACACTGTGTGGTGTCTTGGCCGTCCCAGGGGCACCACACAGCTGACACTTGTGAGGGAAGGGAGCACGCCGCGTGAAGACTTTCGATGTCCTGTTCGCGGAGCTGTCCGAGAAGGCGCTGACCCGCCCGGACGGTTCCGGGACGGTCGCTGCCTTGGATGCCGGCGTGCATGCCCAGGGCAAGAAGCTTCTCGAGGAGGCGGGCGAGGTGTGGCTGGCGGCCGAGCACGAGGCGGACGACCAGCTGGCCGAGGAGATCTCCCAGCTGCTCTATCGGATCCAGGTCGTGATGCTCGGTCGCGGGCTCGGCCTGGAAGACATTTACAAGTTCCTCTAGCCACAAGATCGTTTTCGCTGTCAGGAGAGTAAGTCATGCTCCGCGTTGCCCTGCCGAACAAGGGAACCCTCGCCGAGCCCGCGAGCACCATGATGCGTGAGGCCGGCTACCGGCAGCGCACCGATTTGCGGGATCTCAGCGCGCTGGACGAGGAGAACCAGGTCGAGTTCTTCTACCTGCGTCCCAAAGACATCGCCACCTACGTCGGCAACGGCGACCTCAACATGGGTGTCACCGGCCATGACCTGATGGACGAGTCAGGCAGCCCGGTGCGCCAGATGCTCAGGCTCGGGTTCGGCTACTCCAAGTTCCGCTTCGCCGTCGCGGAGAGCAGTGACTGGAAGCTGGAGGACCTGGACGGCAAGAAGATCGCGACCTCGTACCCCCGCCTGGTCCGCGCGCACCTGGCCGGCAAGCGGATCTCCGCGCAGATCGTCAAGCTGGACGGCGCGGTGGAGATCTCCATCCAGCTCGGCCTGGCCGACGCGATCGCCGACGTGGTGAGCTCCGGGCGCACCCTGCGCCAGCACCACCTCAAGGTGATCGGTGACCCGATCGCCGAGTCCGAGGCCACCCTGATCGAGCGCGAGCCGCGCAACGACCGGCGGGACAGCCTGGAGACCAAGGGCGAGAAGGCGATCTTCCTCGAGCGGCTGCGCGGCGTGGTCTACGCCCGCCAGTACCTGATGCTGGACTACGACTGCCCGGAGTCCCAGCTGCCGGCCGCCGAGAAGCTCACCCCCGGACTGACCTCCCCGACCGTCGCCCCGCTGGCCCGCAAGGGCTGGGTCGCCGTGCGGGCGATGGTGCGCAGCAACGAAGCGAACCTGGCTATGGACCGGCTGGCCGCGATCGGCTGCACGGCCATCCTGACCTCGCTGATCCGCTCCTGCCGCGCCGTGGACGGCCGCAACGGCGACGACATCGGCATCTGACGCCTCGGGCATGACCGGTCCGCGCTGGTGGCCGCACTGCGGCCGCTCGCGGATCCGGCGCGCACAGCGCAAGTGGGCTCACACAGCGCCCGTGGCCTGACACAGCGGCCTGGGCGGCTGTGTGAGCGAGACGCGGGCTGTGTGAGCGAGACGCGGGCTGTGTGAGTGAGCCGCCGTGGTCGAGCGGCGTCCTGGTCGAGCGGCGGCGTGGTCGCTTCTGCGCCGACATCGATGCCACGGCTGTTTCATCGCTGCTATAACAGCCTTGGTGTCGCTCTCGGTGAACGCAGGGTGCGCCCAGCGGAGGGCTCTTTCGTCAAATGCTCAGCGGCCCTCGCCGTGGTAGCCGTGGACCGCCGACTGGGGCTGCAGGGCCAGTAGTCGATCACCGGGCGGGTCGTGGCGCGCAGGGTGGTGACGCCGTCGTGGAAAGTTATTCGGCGCGGTCGAGCAGGCTTTCCGCGCCGGTGACCGCCGGGTCGGGTTCCGGCCAGCCGGGGTACTCCGGGGGCGTTCCGCCGAACGCCGGGCACATTGCCTTGTGGCTGCACCAGTCGCACAGCCGGCTTGGGTTGGGCCGGAAGTCGCCGGTCTTCCCGGCGCGCAGGATTGCCGCCCAGATCGCGTCCAGGGTGCGGGCGAACCGCCGCAGCTCCGGCTCGTCCGGCCGGTAGGTCAGCTCCTCGCCGTCGGCCAGGTACATCAGCCGCAGCTGGCTGGGCACCACACCCCGGGTGAGCAGCAGCACCAGTGCGTAGAACTTCATCTGGAACAGCGCGCGAGCCTCGGCGACCTCGCGCGGCGCGGCACCGGTCTTGTAGTCCACCACGCGGACCTGCCCGGTCGGAGCGACGTCCAGCCGGTCGACATAGCCGCGCAGCAGCAGACCGGACTCGGTCTCCGCCTCGACCAGCTGCTCGCACGCGGCCGGCTCCAGGCAGCGGGGATCCTCCAGGGTGAAGTAGGTGTCCAGCAGGACCCCGGCGGACTCCAGCCAGCCGCCGAGCTCCGGATCCTCCCCGCCTTCGAACAGCTCGGCGAGCCCTGGCTCGGCCTCGGTGAGCTCGGCCCAGACCGGCTCCACCAGCTCCCGGGCTCGAGCCGGCAGCCGCTCGCCGGCCGGCAACCGGTAGAGCCGCTCCAATACCGCGTGCACCACGGTGCCTCGAACCTGCGCCCGGCTCGGCCGCTCGGGCAACCGATCGACCGCGCGGAACCGGTAGAGCAGCGGACACTGCTTGAAATCGCCCGCGCGGGACGGGGACAGCGCGGGACGGCGACGCGGCGCCGGCGCGGCCGACCCCACATCCTGCTCCCCGATGGCCACGGCCTGTGCGGTATACGTCACGCGGCGAAGCCTAGGCGATGCCCCTGACAGCCTTCCGCGAGCCTGAGCCGGGTGGCCGGTCAGGCGCCGTCGGGTCGCTCAGTCGTCGTCGCCCGAATCGCTGTCACCGCTGTCCGAATCCCCGCTGTCCGAATCCCCGCTGTCGGAGTCGCCGCTGTCCGAGTCGTGGCTGTCGGAATCGCTGTCGCTGTCGTGACTGTCCGAGTCGCTGTCGTCCGAATCGTGACTGTCCGAGTCGTCGTGGCTGTCGCTGTCGTCGTCCGAGTCGCTGTCGTGTTTGGAGCTACGCCGGGAGTGGCTGTCGGAATCGTCGTCGTCCGAGTCGCGGCTGGAGCGTGAGCGATGACTGCTGTGGCTGTCCGAATCGCCGTCGGAGTCCTTGCTCGAACGCGAGCGCTCGCCGCTGTCGTGCGAGGCCACCTTTTCCGCGTCGGAGGAGCTGTACTTCGACGAGCTGTTTTTGGAATCCGAGTCTCGGCTGTCCGAGTCGCTGCTCGAGCGGCGTTCGGAGTCCGAGTCGCGCGTGGAGCTCGACGACGAGCTGTCGCCGGAGCGGTACTTGTCCGTGGAGCTTGTGGAGCTGTTTCGATCGTTGTCGTTGGAGCTCTCCCGGTAGGTACTGCCGGAGCTGTCCCGGGACGTATCGCTGGAGCTGTCGCGGTACGTGTCGCTGGAGCTGTCGCTGTACTTCTCCGAGGAGCTGTCGCTGGACTCGCTCGAGTAGTCGCTCGAGTCGACCCCGTACTCCTTCATCATCTCCTTCGCCACCTGTTGCTTGTACTGCTCAGATGCCGAGCTGCTGTCACTCGACCCTTCGGAGTACCTGGCGCTGGAGTCTCCGCTCGAGGAGGACGACGTCGGAGAGCCGCTGTATTCGCTGTAGTACTGGCTCGCGGCGCTCTGGCTGGTCGACGACGAGCCAGAGTTGGCGGCCTCCTCGGCCTGTTGCGCGCGCATGCCGGTCACCATCGCGTTGGCGATCGCGCTGCCCATGTCGCCGGACATCGCGTCGCTGACGATCTGGCGGGCGGCGGCTTGCTTGTCGGCCTCGGAGAACGAGCTGTCCGAGTACGACTTCGGCGTGGAGTTCAGCTCGCCGCTTCGGCTGGTGGGACCGATGAACGGGAAGCTCTCCGCGACCTTCTCGAACGGCCGGCTGACCGGTGGGTCGGCGCCCTCGAAGGTAGCCCCCGGCTGCCCCGCGCCCGGCGCGGTGCCGACGCCGGCTGGGGCGAACGGCAGGGGTGGCGGGGGCGGCGGGACCGGCGCCGTCGGGGGAATGCCGTCGCTGGGCTGCGGAACGCCGTCGAACGTCTGGGGGGCGCCGCCGCTGTCCGTGCCACCGGATCGGGGCGTTGCTTCGGCGCTCCCGCCCGGCGCCGCTGGCTCGGCCTCGGCGGCTCCGCCCTGACCGGTGGCCGGGGCCGGCCGGGTGATCCCGTCCAGCGGCTCCGCTGTGCCGCCGACCGCCCCGTCCATCGGTCCGGACTGGGCAGGTGCAGACCCGCCACCGGCTGCGCCACCGTTGCCGGCGTTGGGTGTGCCGGCGTTGGGTGCGCCACCGTTGCCGGCGTTGGGTGTGCCGGCGTTGGGTGTGCCAGCCCTGGGGGTGGGGTTGGGTGTGCCGGCCTCGGCGGCAGGCTGACCGGCGCTCGGTGCGCCGCCCTGGTCGGCGGCTGGCTGGCCGCCTCCACCGCCGCCTCCGCCTCCACCGCCGCTGCCTCCACCGCCGCCGTGCCGGCCGCCGTGCCCGCCGCCGCCAACCGCGCGCCCGGCGCCGTCGGCGGTCCGGCCGGCACCGTCGGCGGTGCGGCCGACGGCCTTGCCTGCTCCGTTCGCGGCCTTTCCGACCGCGCCGCCGGCGGCCTGGGCGGGCTGACCCTGAGCAGGTTGGGCCGCCGGGGCGGGTTGGGCAGCTGCGCCGGCGGCTGGTGCCGGGGCGGCCTGGGCCGGGGCGGGCTGAGCCGGGGCAGGCTGTCCTGCCGCGGGCTGTCCAACCGCGGGTTGGGCTGGGGCGGGTTGGGCTGGGGCGGGTTGGGCTTGAGCGGGCGGGGCCGCGCCGGCGGCGGGCGCCGGAGCGGCTTGAGCGGGCGGGGCGGCCGCGCCGGCCGCCGGAGCCGATCCGGGGGTGTCCGGCCCGGCGGCCAGGATCTCCGGGGCCGGCGGGGCCTCGGGGCGGGTCCGGCCCGGGTTGGGTGGGGCGCCGTTGCCGACATCCTGCCGGCCCGGGTCGTCCGGGTCCTTCGGCGCGAGCACCTCTGGGCGGTCGGGCTGGTTGCGCAGCGGGTTCGGGTCCCGCCAGTCGTTGTTTCGCTCCGGGTGCTCGATCAGCTGGTCCACCATCGAAGTGATCGACTTCGTGGCGCTGTCGTCCTCCGGCAGCGGAGCGGCCATGGCCTGGTGCAGGCCCTGGCGCAGGCCGTCCAGCTCCTCGCGCTGCGCCGCGCGCTGGCGGATGCGCATGGTGCGTTGGTCGCTGAGCTGCTGGGCGGCGCTGGCCTCGGCGGGGGAGAGCTGCCGGTGCGTGGCGACGTCCTCCATCGCCCGATCCAGGCTGGTGACATGGTCCTCGGTGTCGGCGAGGCGCTGACCGGTGTCCTGCAGGGACTGCCAGGTCGCCAGCTCGGAGGTGAGCGTGGCCTTCTGCTGCTCCAGCAGTGTCTTGCGGGCGTCCAGGGCGCGGACCGGGGACGGCGCGGGATCGGGCCGCTGGGTGACCGGCAGCGCGTTCCAGATCTGCTGGGTCCGGACCACCTCGTTGATCTGGGTGTCCACCGAGGCCAGCGCGACCCGGGCCTGTAGCGCCCAGTGCTGCTCCGCTTCCGGGCTGGCGGCCAGCCAGGGCGACGAGGCGGTGGTGGCGCTCGGTGCGCCCAGCGGGGAGCTCGCGGCCATCAGGCCCCCGCCGGTGACCAGCAGGCCGGCCGAGCCGAGCACGGCCACCGCGCGGCAGCGCCGTGCGGTGGCTTCGGCGAGCTGGCGACGGCGGCGGCTGACCCCGGGCAGTGGGGCGAGCGGGGGCATCGGCAGCGGCGCGCTGGGCAGCGGGAGGGGTGGCGCGGTGGCCGAGCGGTGGGTGCCTTCCCGCCGCATCTGGCGGGCGACCGCGCGGTGCGCGGCGGTGCAGTATTTGCGCTGCGGACGGCCCTCCTCCGACTCGATGAAGACGTAGCATCCGGGAAGCGCGCAGCGTCGACCCTCGGTGATAGTCATCGTCCCCCGTCCCCTGAGGAAGTCCAGGCAAAGCCGCCGCTGGTGTTGGCCCCCGGCACAAGGGCGTGCGCTACCAGCAGCGGATTGTTAGCCCCCGACTCTCAATCCGAGCGAAGGTCAACATAACGGATGAATCAGCAGGTGTCACTAGCCACAGGAGGCGACTTCTGTTGACGACCGGTATCTGAACCCCTACGGTAATCCGCCCTTGAACAATGCAGCGCAATTCGGTGCACTCATTTACGCCCGCTAGCGCCATTCCAAGCGCCCGCCGCGAAGCCCCGAACAGCCGCCGCGATAGCGTCCTGTCCATGTCTGGCGCTGTTCCCGGTGTTGTTGGCCTGGCCGAAGCACGCGGCCCTTTCGGTCCCGGGGACCGGGTGCAACTCACCGATCCGAAGGGCCGTCGTTACACCCTGATCCTGGAAACCGGTGGGCAGTACCACACCCATCGTGGCGCTCTCTCCCACGATGAGCTCATCGGTCAGCCGGAAGGCATCGTGGTGGCCTCGACCGCTGGTACCCCATATCTCGCGTTCCGGCCGTTGCTGGCCGACTATGTGCTGTCCATGCCCCGAGGTGCCCAGGTGGTGTACCCGAAGGACGCGGCGCAGATTGTGATGTGGGGGGACATCCGACCGGGCGCCCGGGTGCTGGAGGCCGGAGCCGGGTCGGGCGCGCTGTCCTGCTCCCTGCTCCGGGCGGTGGGGGAGTCCGGCTCAGTCACCTCGTACGAGGTGCGCCAAGATCACGCGGAGCACGCGGTCCGCAACGTGGAGCGGTTTTTCGGCGGCACTCCGGCGAACTGGATCTTCCGGATGGGAAACGTCTCGGAGTTCGACGGCGAGGTCGACCGGGTGGTGCTGGACATGCTCGCGCCATGGGAGGTGCTGCCCTCGGTCACCGCGGCGCTGATGCCCGGCGGAGTGCTCACTGTTTACGTCGCGACCACCACGCAGTTGTCCAAAATTACCGAGAGCTTGCGCGAGCAGCAGTGTTGGACCGAGCCCCAGGCATGGGAAACATTGCTCCGTCCGTGGCATGTCGTAGGACTTTCGGTACGGCCTGAGCACCGCATGATCGGTCACACGGCGTTCCTCTTGACAACACGAAAGCTCGCCGAGGGGGTGACGCCACCTCGTCCACAGCGCCGGCCGACCGGTCGATGAGGCGCGGAGGTTATCGCAGCGTGACGTCAAGCTGTCATCTGGCTGAGGCCTGGATCACCGATCTGACCTACCGCGGCGGAGCCCCCCTACAGGTACCGTGTGGAAACGGAACACGGAGGGAGGCGCCGTGAACCACTACGAAGGCCCCGGAGGGCGTACACCGGACGAGCGGGACCCCAGCTCCTCGGAGCTGGCCGCCCAGATCAGGTTCCTCGAAGATGAGGTATCTCTGCTTCGCCGCAAGCTGACCGAGTCGCCGAGGCACGCACGGATCCTCGAACAGCGTCTCGCCGAGTCGGCCAGCCGGCTATCGCAGCTGAGCGCCCGCAACGAGAAGCTCACCGAAACGCTGCGCGAGGCGCGCGGCCAACTGGTGGCGCTGCGTGAGGAGGTTGACCGGCTTGCCCAGCCGCCCAGCGGCTACGGCGTTTTCCTGGCCGGCCACACCGACGGAACCGTGGACGTGTTCACCGCTGGACGGCGGATGCGTGTCGCGGTGTCCCCGGCGGTGGAGATCGTCGAGCTCGGCCGAGGCCAGACGGTCCGGCTGAACGAGGCGCTGACCGTCGTCGAGGCGGGTGATTTCGAGCGAACCGGCGAGGTGTGCGCGCTGCGCGAGGTGCTGCTCGAGCCGCCCGGCCCGGATGGCGAGCAGATCGGCGCGCGAGCGCTGGTGGTCGGGCACGCCGACGAGGAGCGGGTGGTCTGGCTGGCCGACCCGCTGATCGCCAGGTCGGACAATCCGGACATCCCCCTGCTCAAGCCAGGCGACTCGCTGCTGGTGGATACCAAGGCGGCGTATGCCTACGAGCGGGTGCCGAAGGCCGAGGTCGAGGACCTCGTGCTGGAGGAGGTCCCGGACGTGGCCTACGAGGACATCGGCGGCCTGAGTCGGCAGATCGAGCAGATCCGCGACGCGGTCGAGATGCCGTTCCTGCACGCCGACCTGTTCCGCGAGTACGAGCTGCGCCCGCCAAAGGGCGTCCTGCTCTACGGCCCGCCAGGCTGTGGCAAGACGCTGATCGCCAAGGCGGTGGCGAACTCGCTGGCCAAGAAGGTCGCCGAGGCGCGTGGCGACTCGAGCCACGACGCCAAGTCGTTCTTCTTGAACATCAAGGGCCCTGAGCTGCTCAACAAGTTCGTCGGCGAGACCGAGCGGCACATCAGGTTGATCTTCCAGCGGGCTCGGGAGAAGGCATCCGAGGGCACCCCGGTGATCGTGTTCTTCGACGAGATGGACTCGATCTTCCGGACCCGTGGCTCCGGGGTCTCCTCCGACGTGGAGACCACCATCGTCCCCCAGTTGCTGTCGGAGATCGACGGCGTGGAGGGCCTGGAGAACGTGATCGTGATCGGTGCCTCGAACCGTGAGGACATGATCGACCCGGCCATCCTGCGCCCCGGCCGGCTCGACGTGAAGATCAAGATCGAACGTCCGGACGCCGAGGCGGCTCAGGACATCTTCTCCAAGTACCTGACCGACACTCTGCCGATTCATGCCGACGACATGGCGGAATTCGCCGGCAGTCGTAGTGCCTGCGTCGACGCGATGATCCAACGAGTGGTCGAGCGAATGTACGCGGAGACCGAGGAAAACCGTTTCCTCGAGGTCACCTATGCAAATGGTGACAAGGAGGTGCTGTACTTCAAGGACTTCAACTCCGGCGCCATGATCCAAAATATCGTGGACCGGTCGAAGAAGGCCGCCATCAAGTCGGTGCTGGAGACCAAGCAGCGCGGCTTGCGAGTGCAGCACCTGCTGGACGCCATTGTGGATGAGTTCGCCGAGAACGAGGACCTGCCCAACACCACCAACCCGGACGATTGGGCGCGGATCTCGGGCAAGAAGGGCGAGCGCATTGTCTACATCCGCACGCTGGTGACCGGGAAGAACGCCGAGTCCGGTCGGGCCATCGACACCGCGTCGAACACCGGCCA
>DATHIT010000629.1:0-10028 GCA_035489915.1 Pseudonocardia sp.
GTACTTGCGGATCGCGCCGGTGCCGGACTGCTGGAAGTGGGTGAAGCCCGACGTCTGGAGCGTCTCGAACATCTCCTCGGGCACGCCCTGGGTGTTCTTGCTGTAGCGCCCGTAGCCCGTCGGGTAGGCCCCCGAGTAGGCGCAGGCCGACACCATGCCCAGCGGTGAGGTGGCGCCCGGATGGGTGTTGCCGACCTGCGGTTTAGGCCACCACCACGTGGCGGCGAGACCGCTCGCGGGGGGAAGACAGGTCGCGGCGGTCCCGATGAACGGATCAACCTCGTCAAGAATGGCCAGGACCTTACGGCGGCGACTGTCACCTGGGGGTTACGGCGGCGTGAACACGGTGTACACGCCCACACGACCTGCCCGACCGCCCAGGAATTCGGCCGACGCACACGTGGGCGAGGGACGCACGTACCAGATTGCCGCCGCCACTAGCGACCAGGACACCGTCACCAACCTGATCCTCTTGTACGGACGAAGCCCGGTTTCCAGCGTCCCGCAGGACCCGCCGGACTGGTTCGGTAACGACGCTGTCCGACTCGGCTAGCCATGCCCGCAGGCCGCCTCACCGATGGCACTGAACTTGATTTGCATGTAGGCGTGACCCCAGCTAGCTCACCGGCGACGGGCTGTTCATGACTCGTCTGCGGACGCTGTGCGGAGTGGACCGGGACTGAGCCCTAAGACCAGCGTGAATGCCGCTTACGAGCGCCCCGGTCCTCATGTGCTCAGTCCTCGATCAGGGACAGGGCCTCGGTGGGGCACGCCAGGCAAGCGGCTTCAGCCTCGGCGCGCTGCTCGGGACTGGGGTGGTCGTTGAGGATGGCTAGTGAGCCGTCGTCCTGGACCTCGAACAGCTCGGCGGCCTCAGCCTCGCACATGCCCAGCCCGGTGCACCTGTCACGGTCGATCACGATCCGGACCATCGATCGTCTCCTTCCTCGAGGTGGTGTTCGAGCTAGTTGGCGAAGGGTTTGCAGGGCATCCGCTTGACGACGTGGAAGAAGTTCCCCGGGGACAGCTCGGGTTCGCCGGCGACGATGTCGGGGCAGCGGGTGAGCAGTTCGATGAACAGGGCGCGGATCTGGAACCGGGCGAGCTGGTTGCCCAGGCAGTGGTGGATTCCGCCGCCGCCGAAGGAGATGTGCGGATTCGGCTGGCGGGACAGGTCCAGCTCGTGCGCGTGCTCGATCGCGGTCTCGTCGCGGTTGGCCGAGGAGTAGAACAGCACCAGCTTGTCGCCCTCGGCGATCTGTATGCCGTCGAGTTCGCAGTCGCGGGCGGCGGTGCGGCGGAAGGTCATGATCGGTGTCGCCCAACGCACCAGCTCCTCGACCGACGTCTGCATGCGCCCCTCGAGGTCCTCGGTCAGCCACGCGCGCTGCTCGGGGTGGGTGGTCAGCGCGCGTAGCCCGTGGGCCAGGGACTGGCGGGTGGTGTCGTTGCCGGCGACGGTCAACAGCACGAAGAAGGACCCGATCTCGTGGTCGGTGAGCTTCTCGCCGTCAACCTCGGCCTGGGCCAGGGCGGTGAACAGGTCGCCGGTGGGGTTGGCCCGTCGCTCGTCGACGGTCTCCTTGGACAGCTGGTGCATGAAGGTCAACGCGTTGAAGATCGCGGTGAACTTCTCCTCCCGGGTCGAGCCGGTGATCTCGTCATCGCCCCAGGACATCATCACCGACATCTCGTGCGACGTCTTCTGCCGGACCCCGTCGGGCACACCCATCATGTCGTTGAAGTTGTGCATCGGCAGCAGCGCGCCGCACTCGGCGACGAAGTCGACCCAGCCGTCCGGTGCGGTCTTCGCCTTCTCGATGAGGTGGTCGACCACCTTCGTGGCGTTGGCCTTGATCTGGTCCTCGATGCGGCGCATCTGCTTCGGGGTGAACGCGGCGGACATCAGCCTGCGTAGCTTCGTGTGCCGTGGTGGGTCCATCGCGATGATTGACTGCGCGGCCTCCAGGAACTCGGTCGGCAGGTTGTCCATCACGATGCCCGGGCCGGACAGGAAATCCTGTGGGCGCTTGGTCACCTCGACCAGGTGTCGGTGCGTGGTGATCGCCCAGTACCCGTAGTCGTCCTCGACCGGCATCAACTGGTCCTCGAACGGCGGCTGCCAGGTGATCGGCCGCTCCCGGCGCAGCACCGCGAAGGACTCCTCACGTTCGTCCATCGTCCCGGACCAGAACACCTCGGTCGAAAGGTCGATCTCGTCATAGGGGCGGTCGGGGTTGCCGCTGGAGTGCTGGGTCAACCCGGTGCCCTGGCCCTCGAAGCCGCTGGCCCGGTAGCTGCCGGCGCCCTGGTCGTTGGTGGTGGTCATCGCCGCGTCCTCCCAGTGATCGTCATCTCGTCGTCGAGCAACCTCACTGCACACAATGTCCCACGGCATGCGAGATATGCACAAGCATTAGTTTTCGTGCAAAACAAGCCTTGAATGTCCTTTTACGTGCAACACTTGCGTGCTACGTCCGAAATGTTCGAGACTGGGATCGTGGCCGCGACCTTCACCGAACGAGTCCGTTCCCAGCTGCGCGACGAGGTACTCGACGCCGCGTCCGCCGTGGTGTCCGCCGGCGGTTGGGCCTCGCTGCGGATGCAGACCGTGGCCGACCAGGTCGGCATCAGTCGACGCACCCTGTACTACGAGTTCGGCAACAAGACCGGCCTGGCCGAGGCGCTCATCCTGCGCATCACCGAACGCTTCCTCGACGGCGTCGAAGCCGCTCTGACCAGCGCTGACGACCTGGCCACCGGTTGGGAAGCGGCCGTGTTGTCCGCGCTGCGCGCCGCCGAGGTCGACCCGGTGCTGTCGGCTGTGCTCACCGGGGCCGCCCGCGAAGACTTCCTACCGCTGCTGACCAGCGAAGGCACCCAGGTCATCGACTACGCCACCACGCGGATGGCCAACGCAACATTCACGCGTTGGCCGGATCGCTCGCAACGGGACACCAAACTGGTTGCCGAGGCCACTGTCCGCCTCGCGCTGAGCCACATCGTGCGCCCGAGCGGCGACATCGCCCAAGCCGCTCGTGACATCGCCGAACTCGCGACCGGCTACCTCTCCCGCGTCACCGGTTGACACCAACCGGCGTACCCGAAATTTCCGGAGGATCGTGGGCGACATCGAGATCGAGTTCGACAGGACGGGCTGACCTGCCCCGATAGGCCGGCACCCCGGATGACGTGCGCGCACCGACTCGAACCCCGCGGCGCCTACTCCGTTCAGACCTCTACAGGCTCGGCTGGGGCCGGCACGATAGGCCACGACTGTGATGTGGAGCACTGCACGCGGGGTCGGGGCCAAAGCTGGCGAGCGGGCGTTGCGGATTGCGTCCGGACAAGTAGGGAGACTCGAGATGAGTGCACCGTCAACTGATGCAACAGTCGTTCTCGTCCACGGCGGCTTCGTCGACGGATCAGGTTGGCAGCAGGTGTACAACCTGCTCACCAAGGACGGCTACCGGGTCTGCATCGTGCAGAACCCGACGCTGTCGCTGGCCGGAGACGTCGCGGTCACCCAGCGAGCCATCGATGCCCAGAGCGGCCCGGTGATCCTCGTCGGGCATTCCTACGGGGGCGTCGTGGTGACCGAGGCGGGCGTTGCCGACAAAGTCACCGCCCTCGTGTACCTCGCGGCTTTCGCGCCGGACAAGGGAGAGTCGGTGAACAGTCTGATCGCCGACCCGCCGCCAGGAGCTCCCGTTCCGCCGATCCTGCCGCCGACGGACGGTTTCCTCTTCCTGGACAGGGAGAAGTTCCACGCCTCGTTTGCCGGTGATGTGCCAGCTGACCTGGCGGCCTTCATGGCGGATTCTCAGGTGCCCTGGGGTGTCGACGCCCTGGGCGGGTCGGTCAACGAGCCCGCGTGGCGGGTCAAGCCGAGTTGGTATTTGATCGCAACCGAGGATCGAATGATTCCCCCGCCGGCGCAGCGCGCTATGGCTGAGCGGGCCGGTTCGACGGTCGCCGAGGTGGCTGCCAGCCATGCGGTTTACGTCTCTCAGCCAGAGGCCGTCGCCGACCTGGTCAGGCGGGCCGCGGCCGCGCGCCTCGCCGCGTCCGCCCAATAAGCCAGTGACCCGGGCTGGAACAGTGAGCGGCAACACGACGTGCGCAACGCCGCCACCCACTGTTCCAGCCCGCGTGTGACACGGGGTCGCGCGGTCACTCTGACCAGGCGGGGCCCGACGTGATCCGCGTGCTCGGCATCGACACCCCGGAGACGGTGGCGGCGGGCATGTCGGTCGGCTGCGGCGGGCCACAGGCGACAGCCTTCGCCGAGCAACTCCTCATCGGGCTTGGAGCTCGAAACTCCCTTCGCCCAGATGCGCCCTCGGCCGAGAATGAGGGACTGGCTGCTCAGGTCCCGTTAGGAGCCGAGCCTCTGGGCTCTGAGGCCTCCGCACCCATGGCCTCAGCCTCGAATGCGGCCAGTTCCTCGGCGGCCGCTTCGACAGCCGCCCGCGCCTCGGCGCCGCCTGGCGCACCGAAGTAGTCTCGCGCGGAAATGCGGGACATCCAGAGACGGAACCGCACTAGGTCGACCTCGGACTCCTCCACCTCAGCGTAGATCACCCGTCCCCGCTTGCGCTCGTACTCCAACTCGGAGAAGAACGCCGGCAGTCGGTCCAACACCTCGGCGTACTCGGCGTCGATCGCGGCGTTCATCTCCGCGATGATCCGGTTTTCGACAGCGCGATCGGTGAACGAGATTCGCAGCATCTGCCCAGCGCAACCCTCTCGGCGTGCCTCGTCTAAGAGTTGCCGAACATCCCGGATCACCTCGGTCCGTGCAGGCAATATGCACGTCGACTGTTCCAAGAAGTAGCCACCGAGCGAACGCAACCTGCGCCATGCGTGCGCCCATAGCTTCTCCTCGGGGCCCGCGAGGGACATGCTCACCCACAGCCAGGCTCCGCCCACGTCCCCTTTCACATCCATATCCGGTAAACCTACCCACCCCCGCCCATGTGGCGCCCGACCCGAGCAGTCCCAAGCAGCTTTCGCTAACCGTCGTCGTTGTCCTTCTTCGGCGGCTGCCCGGGCGGTGCCAATGACGGCTACTGAGTTTGGTTCGGGTCCGGCGCTTGGACCCATCGAAATCGGGCACCAGACGCCCGGCACCCGTTGGATCGGCTCAGTCGGTATCGACGGGGACCCCGTTGAAGGCCACCAAGCTGACGACGAAATAGACGACGTAGAGGGCGAGCAGGACGACGCCGTGCCAGCGGCGCAGCCGCCCGGTTGCCAGGAAGATCGCCGAGAGCACTGTCAGCACCAGCAGGACCGGCAGGTGCCAGGTCAGGACGTCGTGGTCGACGGTGATCGCCCCGCCGACGAGCAGGATGATTCCGAGCTTGCCGGTCACCGAGAACACGACGCTGCCGATGATGTTGGCGACGGCGATCTCCGGGGCGCCGCGGCGCTGGGGTTCCACCGTGAGGAAGATGTCCTCGAGGGACAGCGCCAGCGTCGCGATCGTGGCGCCGAAGACAGTGCCGTCGATGCCGAAGGTGTCGAGGACGCCGCCGGTGCCCTCTCCGGCGACCACGGCGCCGACCACGAGGCCGATCAGGGCGAGGACGGCGAGTGCGATGGCGGCGCCGGGCGAGTGCTGCCGTGCTTTGAGGAAGCCCTGGTCGATGCGCAGGTCGGGTGGCAGGCGGAAACCGTTGGACCCACCCGTTGCAGAGCCGGTCGGGGCATCCCCGCCCCCGCCGCCTGCTCCGGCGAGGGTGGCCGTTGCCGTCCCACCCCCGCCCGCCCCGGCCTTCTCGAGCTGCTCGTAGACCTCGGCGTTGCGCCAGATCGGCCGCCGTGCGGTGTACTCGCGGTAGGCGATCCAGCCGACGAACGCCACGAACAACAGGACCAACACGATCCCGGTGACCAGCGTCAAGGCCCGGGTGAGCGCGAGGGCGAACATCACCACCGGTGCGGCGACGAACAGGACAAGGTAATCCTTCGGCACGTCCACCGAGGTGGGTGCGATGATCGCCGCGAGGGCGAGCACAAGGCCCGTCATCGCAATCGTCGTTCCGATCACCGTGCCGAGGGCGACCTTACTGAGGTCTTCGAGGTTCAGCACGATGCCGAAGGCGAGGTCGTCGAACTCGATGCCGGTGAAAATGACCGCGATGAGAAACAGCGAGATCGTCCACCTACTGGCGACGCCGACCAGGTAGCCGATCAGTTTCTCGGCGCTGTAGACCAGCAACGCGATGCCCAGCACGAATTCGATCACCGGAATCATTCGATAACCCCTCGCCACGACGTTGTTCTGAGAGATCCCGACCCGATGGTTATCCGGACCACCCGATCGTGCAACCGGTTGACACGTGCAACTGAGTGTGCCCACAGGACGTTCTGTCGGCTACATGTCTGGTTGGCTCATTCGGTGCGGTGGTGGCCGCTGGAGGTTTGTCGGTCGAGGGCAGCGAGGGTTTAGCCGCGGATAGCGTCGATCGCGCTGAGCACGCCGAGGACGACGAGGACGGCCGCTGTCGCTCGGGTCACCCAGCGCAACGGCACCACGCGCTGCAGGCGGTTGCCCCCGTAGACCGCGAGCGCGGAGACGACCCATAGCCCGAGGAGGGCGCCGATACCGACGGCGAGCGGGTCGTTGTACCGCGCGGCGAGCGTGACGATGATGAGCTGCGACGGGTCGGCGAACTCCGAGAGGGCGGTGACCCCGAAGCTCGTGGCCACGACGCTCCAGGGTGTCTGCGGCCTCTTCCGGATGTTCGGCTCGTCGTCATCGTCGTCGTCCTCGCGCAGCAGCAGCACGGCGCCGACGAGGAAGATCACCGCGAGGAGGCCTTCGAGCGGCCGTTCGGGCAGCAGCGCCACGAGGCTCCCGGCCGCGATCGCGACCGCGACGTGCACGAGCATGCCGGCGCAGACACCCAACAGCACCCACCGAGCTGGGAATCGGGTGCCCAGCACAAGCGTTACCAGCCCGCTGGTGTCCACCAACTCCGCGAGGAAGACGATCCCGAACGTAATAGCAGCCACACCCATGGCGAGACGATCTACTCGACCCAGGCGCTCACCACAACCCCGCTCTGCGCCCTAACTTGCTCCCGGAGCGGAGTGCGACGACCTGCCCGCGCCGCCTCACTGCGCCATGTGTGGGCGCCATCCGGAATCGAGGAAAAGCTCGGTCGGGAAGCGTCTTTGTCGCTGCCGCACTTTGCGCGGACAACGAGCGCACTCGCCAGTCAGACGTTGAAGCGGAATTCCACCACGTCGCCGTCGGCCATCACGTAGTCCTTGCCCTCCATGCGCACCTTGCCGGCCGCCTTGGCCGCCGCCATCGAGCCGGCTTCCATCAGGTCGGCGTAGGACACGATCTCGGCCTTGATGAAGCCCCGCTCGAAGTCGGTGTGGATCACGCCGGCGGCTTGCGGGGCGGTCGCGCCGGATTTGATCGTCCAGGCCCTGGACTCCTTCGGGCCGGCGGTCAGGTAGGTCTGCAGGCCGAGCGTGTGGAAGCCGGCCCTGGCCAGCCCGTGCAGCCCGGGCTCGTCCTGCCCGATCGACTCGAGCAACTCGGCGGCCGCCTCCGCGTCGTCCACCGACAGCTCGAGCAGCTCGGCCTCCACCTTGGCGTCCAGGAAGACCGCATCGGCGGGGGCGACCAGCTCGGTCAGCTCCTTGCGCTTGGCCTCATCGGTGAGCACGCCCTCGTCGGCGTTGAACACGTACAGGAACGGCTTGGTGGTGAGCAGCCCGAGCTCGCGCAGCGGGGCCCGGTCCACGCCGGCGGCGAACAACGTCTGGCCGTTGTTGAGGATCTCCACGGCGGCCTCGGCGGCCTCCAGGACGGGCCGGCGGTCCTTCTGCATCCGGGCTTCCTTGGCGATCCGGGGGACCGCCTTCTCCAGGGTCTGCAGGTCGGCCAGGATCAGTTCGGTGGCGATGGTCTCGATGTCGCTCGCCGGGTCCACCCGGCCGTCCACATGCACCACGTCCGGGTCGTCGAACACCCGAACCACCTGGCAGATGGCGTCCGATTCGCGGATGTTGGCCAGGAACTTGTTGCCGAGGCCGGCGCCCTCGGAGGCACCCTTGACGATGCCGGCGATGTCCACGAACGACACCACGGCCGGCACGATCTTGACCGAGCGGAACATCTCGGCCAGCTTGTCCAGCCGAGGGTCGGGCAGCGCGACCACCCCGACGTTGGGCTCGATGGTGGCGAACGGATAGTTCGCGGCCAGTACGTCGTTTCGGGTCAGCGCGTTGAACAAGGTCGACTTGCCCACGTTGGGCAGCCCGACGATGCCGAGGGTGAGACTCACGGGAGTCCAGGGTAGTCGCCGCGGCCGGCTGCCCTTACCGTGACCAGAGTGGCGGGCTCGACGACGCGCGCGGAGGTCCTCGGTTTCCGGGTGCGCGCTCAGCAGCTGGACCGGGAGTCCGGGGATATGGCCGACACCGCGGTGCTGGACCTGGGGGTACAGGACACCGGGCCGGACGGTGGCCGGTGGGCGCTGGCCAGCCGCGGCGTCCGGGTCGCCGAGCTGACCGGGCGCGAGTTGGCCACGGTGTGGACGATCCGCGGCGCGCCGCACCTGTACCGGCGCGTGGACCTGGCGTCGGTGGCGGCCGCCGTCGAGCCGTTCTCCGACGCGGACGCCGGCAAACGGATCTACGACGCGACCAAGCCGCTCAAGGCCGCCGGCATCTCCAACTTCGCCGCGCTGGACGAGGTCGCGGCGGCCATGCGGTCGGTGGTGACCGCGCCGATGGTCAAGGGCGACGTATCCAGGCGGGTGGCCACCCTGGTGAGCCCGCCCTACCTGCGCTTCTGCCGATCCTGCGACGCCACCCATCTCTACGAGATGCCGTTCCGGCTGGCCGCGCTGCGGGCCGGACTGGAGCTTCAGCCCGGCACGTCGCCGCCGGTGCTCGAACCCATCGACGACTTCACCAGGGCCGCCGAGGTCCCGGAGCGACTCGACGTGATCCGGGCTTATCTGCGGCTGCTCGGGCCGGCCACACCAAAGGACGTCGCCGGCTACCTCGACTCCACGGTGAAGGAGGTCAAGGCCCGCTGGCCGGCTGACGCGATCGAGGTGTCCGTGGACGGCGCACCCGCGTGGGTGCTGGCGGCCGACGTCGACCGGCTGGCCGGCGATCCCCCGGCGGCGACCCGGCTGCTCGGGCCGTTTGACCTGTTCCTGCAGGCCAAGGACCGGTCGCGGCTGGTGGCCGACCCGGCGCGGGCCAAGGCGCTGTGGCCGGTGCTGGGGCGCCCCGGCGCGGTACTGCGGGGCGGCGAGATCGTCGGCACCTGGCGACCGCGCAAGGCCGGCGCGAAGCTCACCGTCCTGGTCGAGCCGTGGGTGCGGCCCTCGGCCTCCCTGCTCGAGACAATCACCGAGGAGGCCGAGCGGCTGGCCGCACACCGGGACGTCCGGCTGGCCGGCATCGACCTGGCCACCTGACATACGGCCCCACCGCGTGTTACCGAGCTGCACATGCGGCCGGGTTCTCGCGTGCACATCCTGCGCGCTGTGCAGTTCGGCAACCCGGCGCCGCTCGCCGCCGCGCCCAACACCGGTAGCCACAGCCGAACGCAGTCGTGGTGCGAGCTGTTCCCACCGCTCGCACAGCGCGCCTGGCTCGACGCAGCGCATCGGGCGGCTGTGTGAGCATGCCGCGAGCTGTGTGAGCGCGCTGCGGGCTGTGTGAGCGACCGGGCGGGCTGTGTGAGCGACCGGGCGCGTCCCTCACCCAGCGTGGCCGACTCGGCCCGTCGAGGACCCGCACCATCCCACCGGCTTCCGACGATCGTTGATGTCCGATTTCCGCCAGCTCCGGTCGGGGCGCGGTGGCACGATCCATCCTGTGCTGCTCGACTTCGAACGCTGCTACGCCACCGTGGCCTCCCGCGATTCCCGGTTCGACGGTCAGTTCATCACCGCCGTGCGCACCACCGGGATCTACTGCCGGCCGTCCTGCCCGGCCACCACGCCCAAGCGGGTCAATGTGGAGTTCCTGCCCACCGCCGC
>DATHIT010000630.1:0-3762 GCA_035489915.1 Pseudonocardia sp.
GCCCGCGAAGCCGCCTGGCCTGGAAGTACCCACCCCACGTCGGATCCGGGCTGAGCACGCCCAACTCGCCCGCCGCCTGAAAGCCGAACCGGCGGTAGTAGGCCGGCTCGCCGAGCAGGCCGAACAGCGTCTCGTCCAACGCCTCGGCGGCGCCGATGACGGCGTGCATCAGCGCGCTGCCCACGCCGTCCCGCTGCCGCTCGGGCAACACGCCCAACGGCCCGATGCCCAGCGCGGGAGCCGACTCCCACGGGGTCGATTCCAGCGGCGCCGATTCCGGCGGTGTGGATTCGAGCCAGGCCCGGGTCGCCAGGACGTGGCCGATCACCACGCCGTCGACCTCCGCCAGCAAGGACAGCCGAGGCAGCCAGCCGGGGTCGGCGCGCAGCGCGTCGAGCAGGTCGGACTCGAGGGCGGTGGGAAAGGCCGCGAGATGCACCCGGTGCACCGCGTCGTGGTCGGCGGGCTCCTCGCGGCGGATCAGCATGGGCCGATCATGACGCGTCGGGTCGCGCGCCAGGAAAGCGGCGGACGGGGCTCGGCCGGGTAGGTCATCGGGTGCAGATTAGAGGGCCGGAGCTCGGGGTGCGACCGGGTTTCATCGCTCGGCACCGTCGAAATTGTGGAACTTCTGGAGCATCTAGCCTCGTTGATGCTCGTGCGTGCCCGATTTCGGGCACAGAACTGGCGAAGCTAGGGTGAATAGTGCCAAGCTCCTCCCTCGTGACTGCGTTCACCGGCCCAGCGTTGACCCACGGGGAGCTGGTAGCGCACGTGGTGGCCTCGACCGGGCTGGCGCCCGACGTGGCCGCGCGGGTGATCAGCGACGTGCTCGCGTACTTCAGCGAGACCACCGAGCAGTTCGTCCGCCGCCGGCATGCCGAGCTGAACCGGCAGGGGCACGGCAACGCGGCGATCTGGCCGGTGATCGCCGGGGAACTGGGGCAGCGTCGAGTTGCCGCCGCCGAGCTGTCGCAGCGCCAACTACGTCGAACTGTGTACGGCTGAGGGGACTACTGACATGTGCGGGATCGTCGGGTACATCGGCCACGGCAGCGCCGCCCCGGTGCTGCTGGAGGGCTTGCGCCGACTGGAGTACCGGGGTTACGACTCGGCCGGTATCGCCCTGGTGCAGCGCCGCCGACTGAAGGTGCACAAGGCCGCCGGGCGGGTGGAGGAGCTGCGCCGGCGGGTCGGCGACGACGCGCCCGGCTCGGTGGGCATCGCACACACCCGGTGGGCCACCCACGGCGAGGTCACCGACGCCAACGCGCACCCGCACACCGACACCTCCGGCCGCTTCGCCGTGGTGCACAACGGGATCGTGGAGAACTCCGACCAGCTGCGCGCCAAGCTGATCGCCGACGGGGTGCAGCTGGTGTCCGACACCGACACCGAGGCGCTGGTGCACCTGATCGCCGCGCGCGCCGAGGAGACCGACACGCTGGAGGCCGCGGTCCGCGCCGTGCTGAGCTCGGTCGAGGGCACCTACGGCCTGGTGGTGCTCGACTCGAAGCGCCCGGACGAGCTGGTGGTCGCCCGCAACGGCAGCCCGATCGTGCTCGGCGTGGGCGAGGGCGAAACGTTCGTCGCGTCCGACGTGGCCGCGCTGGTCCGGCACACCCAGCAGGTGGTGTACCTGGAGGACGGCGAGATCGCCACGGTGCGGGCCGACGCGTTCCGCACCAGCGGCCGGGCGCAGACCGTCGAGCTGTCCGAGGAGGACTACGAGCTCGGCGACGCCGAGGACTTCATGCGCAAGGAGATGGCCGAGCAACCCGAGGCGGTCCGCCGGGCACTGCGTGGTCGGCTGGACCCCCGCTTCGCCACAGCTCACCTGGGCGGCATCCGGCTGGACCCCCGGGAGCTGCGCAATGTGCGCCGGGTGAAGTTCCTCGGTTGCGGCTCGGCCTACTACGCCGGCCAGGTGGGCGCGAACCTGGTGGAGGAGCTGGCCCGGATCCCAGCGGACGCGGAGCCGGCCTCGGAGTTCCGCTACCGCAGCCCGGTGATCGACTCGGACACGCTGTACGTGGCGATCAGCCAGTCCGGCGAGACGCTGGACACGCTGGCCGCGGTGCAGGAGCTCAACCGCAAGGGCGGGCGGGTGATCGGCGCGGTCAACGTGGTCGGCAGCGCGGTGGCCAGGGAGTGCGGCAGCGGGGTGTTCCTGCACGCCGGCCCGGAGGTGTCGGTCGCCTCGACCAAGGCGTTCACCAACATGACCGTCTCGTTCGCGATGCTCGCGCTGCTGCTCGGCCGGGTGCGCGACCTCTCCGCCGCGGGGGGCGCCCGGCTGGTCGAGGGGCTGCGCGCGCTGCCCGACCAGATCCAGGCCGTGCTGGACACCGACGCCGAGGTGGCCGAGGTGGCCCGCCGCTACGCCAAGGCCGAGCACATGTTCTTCATCGGGCGGGTGCGTGGCTGGCCGGTGGCCAGGGAGGGCGCGCAGAAGCTCAAAGAGATCTCCTACCTGCACGCCGAGGCTTACCAGGCCGCCGAGCTCAAGCACGGCCCGCTGGCGCTGATCGACCGGGACATGCCCAGCGTGGTGATCGTGCCGAACGACGAGCTGCTGACCAAGAACATCTCCACCATCGAGCAGATCAAGGCGCGCGGCGGCCCGGTCATCGCGGTGACCAACGCGACGCTGCCACCTGGCCTGGTGGACGCCGAGCTGCGCATCCCGAGCAACTCACCGGAGCTGGACCCGATCCTGCTGACCATTCCGACGCAGCTGTTCGCCTACCACCTGGCCAGCGCGCTGGGCCGGGACATCGACAAGCCGCGCAACCTGGCCAAGAGCGTCACCGTGGAGTAAGCCCGCTACGTGATCGAGGACCTGAGCCTGCGTCAGCTGTCCTACTTCGTGGCCGCCGCGGACGCCGGCACGATGACCGGGGCGGCCACCGCCCTGCATGTCTCCCAGTCGGCGATCTCCCTGGGGGTGGCCGACCTGGAGCGGCAGCTCGGCGTCCAGCTGGTGCTGCGGCGGCGGGCCAGGGGGCTCACCCTGACCGCGGCCGGCCGGGAGTTGATCGGGTCGGCGCGCGGGTTGCTGCGACTGGCCGAGGAGCTGCGCGCCGGCGCCGGCGAGCTGGGCACCGCGCTGCGCGGCCGGCTGGTGGTCGGCTGCTTCCAGACCATCGGCCCGTTCATCATGCCGGCCCTGCTGGACAGCTTCCACGCCGCGCATCCGCTGGTCGAGCTGGACTTCGTGGAGGGTTCGCTGGTCGAGCTGCAGGCCATGCTGCTGGACGGCCAGTGCGAGGTGGCGCTGCTCTACGACATGGACCTGAGCCCGGTGGTGCACCACGAGACGGTGTACCTGACCAGCCCGCATGTGCTGCTCGCCCCGACGCACCCGCTGGCGGCGCGGACGTCGATCGCGCTGGCCGAGCTCGCCGAGCACGACATGATCATGCTGAACTTCCCGCCCAGCGAGCACCACTTCACCCTGCTGCTGGCCAGCGCCGGGGTGGTGCCCCGGGTGCGGCACCGCTCGGTCAACTTCGAAATGGTCCGTTCACTGGTCGCTCGAGGGCAGGGGTACTCGCTGCTCATCCAGCAGCCGACAGTGGACGTCAGCTACGAAGGCCGCCCCCTGGTCACCCGCCCGATCGCGGACGACGTGACACCGACGGCGGTGGTGCTGGCCTGGCCGTCCGCCGCGCCCCCGACCCGGCGGGCCCGCGCCTTCGCCGACCACTGCCACCACGTCCTCAACCCCGGCCCCACCTAACTCCCGGCGAGTCGGGGACT
>DATHIT010000631.1:0-5772 GCA_035489915.1 Pseudonocardia sp.
GGATCCGGGCGACGGTCCGGCATGGCCGGGGCCAGCAGGGTCAGGCTGCGCACCAGCTCGGGCCGGCGGGCGGCCACCACCAGCGCGATCGCGCCGCCCAGCGAATTGCCCAGCAGGTGCACCGGGCGACCCTGTCCGGCCAGGAAGCAGAGCACCGCATCGGCCTGGGCGGCCGGGCCGTAGAGCCCGGAGGCCAGCGGCCGGGACAAGCCGAACCCGGGCAGGTCCAGCGCCATGCCGGGGGCGTGCGGAGCCAGCTGGGTGGACAGGTCGGTCCAGTTGGCGGCGGACCCGGACAGCCCGTGCAGGTACACCGCCGGAGTCTCGCCCGTGCCCGTCGAGGTCTCCCGCACGTGCATGGTGACCCCGCCGGAGGTGATCTCCCGCCCGGGCCACGGGCGCTGCCGCAGGTCCAGCGGCGGCAGGTCGCCTTCGTCGGCCAGCGGAACGGCACCGGGAGCCAAGCGGGCGGGCATCGTCCGCACGGCACCGCTGCGCAGGAGGGGAAGAACCATGACTCCAGAATGCGGGATGTCCCCCCGAATTCCCAAACGTATCCGCCGCGCCATGGCCACTGCCCGGTAAACTCCCCGCCACCCGCGGGTCACCCGACGTTGGGTCATCCGGCGTCGGGGTAACTCGCCGGTAGGGTAGGTACGGTGACCGAGATTGCGCGTCCTCCAGCCGCATCCGCGCAGCGCGGGATACGCCTGTCCCGGGATGCCCGGCGGGCCCAGCTACTCGGCGCCGCGCGCGACGTGTTCGCCGCGCAGGGCTACCACGCGGCGGCGATGGACGACATCGCCGACCGCGCCGGGGTCAGCAAGCCGGTGCTCTACCAGCACTTTCCCAGCAAGCTCGAACTGTACCGGGCACTGCTGACCACCTACGCCGACGAGCTCATCGGCCGGCTGCGCAGTGTCCTCGGCGGCACCAACGACAACGAGCAGCGCACCAGGGGTGCGGTGTCCGCCTACTTCGAATTTGTCGCGACCGAGGGCCAGTCGTTCCGCCTGGTGTTCGAGTCGGACCTGCGCAGCGAGCCGGAGGCGTCGGCCGTGCTGGACCGGGCACTGCGCGAGTGCATCGACGCGGTGGCCGAGGCGGTCACGGCGGACGCCGGGCTGGACCGGGACCGGGCGCGGCTGCTCGCCGTGGGGTTGGTCGGGCTGAGCCAGGTCACCGCGCAGTACTGGTTGGACTCCGGTCAGGCGGTGCCCAAGGAGGAAGCGGTCGAGCTCATGTCCCGGCTGGCGTGGCGGGGGCTGGCGCACTTCCCGATGGTGCACGACTGAGTTCTCCAGCGCGCGGGCTCCGGGTGCCCATCAGACCAGGTATGCCTTCCGCCAGAGGACCTCGCTCGGGCCACCGATCATGGCCTGCTCACGCAGGAACGGCACCAGCTTGCGGGCCGTCCAACGCAGCGACGCCTGGTAGTGCGGGTTGTTCTTGGCGACCTTGCGGGCCTTCTTGGGGTCCAGCCCGACGCTGCGGTAGACGTCCGGGTGGATCAGATTGGTGGCGATCCGGTGCGCCATCAGCGCGGTCATCCACCGGCCCACGGTGCGCTGCACGAGGTTGGCCTTGGGCGCGATCCGGGCCAGCTCCTCGCGGGCGTACCGGACGTGCCGGGCCTCTTCGGTGACGTGGATCTTGCTGACCATCCGGGTCAACGGCTGCAGCGTGTTGTCCTTCATGGCCTCGCGCTGCAGCTGGTCGGTGATCTCCTCGGCGACCAGCGTGCCGGCGAACATGGCGGGCCCGCTGACCACGGTCTTGCAGAACCGGCCCAGGTGCTGGGTGAGCCAGCGCGGCTTGTAGTCCGGCACGCCGTAGCGCTCGGTCATCTTGGCGAACATCACCGAGTGCCGGCACTCGTCGGCGATCTCGGTCAGCGCGTACTGGATGTGCTGGGTGCGCGGGTCCCGGTCGTAGGCGTAGCGCAGCAGCATCTGCATCAGGATGATCTCGAACCAGAGGCCCACCCGGGCGACGCTGCACACCTCGTGGATGGACAGCGTGATCCGCTGCTCCTCGGTGAGCTGGTCCCACAACTCGGTGCCGTACAGCGAGACCCGGTGCGGGGACATGCCGTAGGCGCCGTCCACCAGCGGAGCGTCCCAGTCGATGTCCAGGTTCGGTTCGTAGGAGTGCTCCAGCGAGCTGCGCAACAGCCGCTGGGCGACGGCCTCGCGATCGGTTGTCTTCGCGACCGGGCTCGTGGCAGCCGGGGTGGTGGCGCTCAGCGTCTTGGCGCTCATGCCGTGCTCCTCTCTGATGTGCAGGCTTGACGTTACCGTCGGTAACTGTTACCAAGGGTAACGTGAAAGATGATGGTGTCAAGCCCCCGCCCACCGGGCGTGCCGCGCGCTGGGTCGCGCACCGGGCGCAACGGCGCACAGAGCTGGTCGAAGCCGCCGTGCAGGCGATCCGGGAGCACGGCGCGGGAGTGTCGGTGGCCGCGATCGCGGCCGCCGCCGGGGTGACCAAACCGGTGCTCTACCGGCACTTCACCGACCGGGCGGACCTGCAGAGAGCGGTCAGTGAGCGGGCCGCGCAGATGCTGCTGGAGCGGCTGGTGCCGGAGCTGACCACCGAGCGCGAACCGATCGAGCGGGTGCACGCGATCGTGGATGCGTTCCTGGCCGGGGCCGAGGACGAGCCGGAGCTGTGGCGCTTCGTGGTGCACAACCCGGGCGGCGATCGAGCGGCCAGCCAGGACGTGGTGGCGCACAACATGGCCTTGGTCGTCGGGCTGCTCAGCAGCGCGCTGGTGGACGCGCTGCGGGAGCGCGGCCGGGACGCCGGCGGCGCCGAAGCGTGGGCGTACGGGCTGGCCGGGATGGTGTACACGGCCGGCGACTGGTGGTTGCAGCGGCGCACCCTGACCCGCGCCGCACTGACCGACTACCTGACCAGCCTCATCCTGGGCGGCCTTTCCGGTGTGCTGGGCACTGCGGGCGAGGTCGGCTCGGCGGAGAACACACCGGGCGGGACGGCGGGCCCGAGCGGCCACCCCACCGAGGGGCCGACCAGCTCGACTCCGCCCGGCCAGCCGCTGCGCCTGGTCGCCGGCGAGGACGAGCGGGGCTAGCGGGAGGCCTCCGGCTCGCTACGAGCGAGAGGCCTCCGGCTCTCAGCTGCCGACCGCGAAGCCGACCTTGCGGGAGTCGGCCGGGCCGATCTCCACGTAGGACACCCGGGCGGCGGGCAGCACGAAACGGCGGCCCTTGTCGTCCACCAGGCTCAACAGCCCGGTGGGGTTCTTCAGCGCGGAGCGCACCAGCGCCTCGACCTCGTCCGGCGTCTGCGCGCTGATCACCACGAGCTCGCGCGGGCTCTCCGCGACGCCGATCTTGACCTCCACGCCAAACCTCCAGGCCGAACTGGTTGGGCAAACCGCCATGCCGCGGTGCCGGACTGCCGGTCAGGCTAGTCGAGCGCCAGGGGCGGCGGGGCGGCGGCCTTGCCGGGTTCGCCCAAGGCGCAACCGCCGCCGGCCCCGGAACCCGCGCCGCGCTCAGTTCAGTCCGAGCGTGCCCATTCGCCGGTTGTGCTGGGTTTGCAGCTTCTTGAACAGCGCGGCGATCCCGCTCAGGTCCCCGGAGCTCCGGACGAAGAACTCGGCCAGCCCGTCCCGCTCGGCGACCACGTGCTGCGCCTGGCTGATCGCTTCGCCGAGCAGCCGACGCCCCCACAGGGCCAGTCGGTCGCGCACCTGGCGGCTGCCCTCGATGGCGGCGGCCACCTCCCGTTCGGCGAACGCGCTGTGCCCGGTGTCGGCGAGTACCTGGCGCACCAGCGAGCTGGTCGGTTCGGGTACCCAGCCAGCCACCTCACGGTAGAAGTCGGCGGCCAGCCCGTCGCCCAGGTACACCTTGACCAGCGACTCCAGCCAGTCGTGCGGGGCGGTGACCTGGTGGTAGGCGTCGATCGCCGCGGCAAACGGCCGCATCGCGTCCTCGGCCAGCACACCCAGCCCGGCCAGGTGTTCCTCGAGGAGCCGGAAGTGCCCTATCTCGGCGGCGGCCATGCTGGCCAGGTCGGCCCGGCCGGCCAGGGTCGGTGCGGTGCGGGCGTCCTCAGCGATCCGGTCGAACGCGGACAACTCGCCGTACGCCAGCGCGCCGAGCAGGTCGACCACCGCCGCGTGGCCCGGGTCGTCCTTGCCCGGCGAGCCGCCGTCCATGGTGGTCCCGGCACTCATCGCCGCACCCCGCGCGGCCGCTCTGGCGTGCTCATGGTTCGAGCCTAGCGATCCCGCGAGGCATGTCACGCTGACTGGTTGGGGTTGCTCTTGGTATCATGTTGTTCAACGCAGCGCCATGATGTCGGCGCGCGTGAAGGCGGACACCCGAAATTCCGACTTTTTTCACCTGGACAGTCCGGGCCCGCGACAACATGTGCGCGTGAGCAGCGCCTCGACATTTCTCCCGCCAGGCCGGTACCGGCCGCGGTCGACGAGATGGACCTGGCCTCCCCGCGCTGGAGAGAGGCGATTGTTCTGACCGTAGACAGCGAGACCACCGAGACCACGCCAGACAACTACACAGAGGCCGGGCCCACGCCGGATCCGCAGCCGCTACACGCGGGTGCGCCGGTCCGGACGGACTCCCCCACCTTTGCCGAGCTGGGTGTGCGCCCCGAGATCGTGCGCGCGCTCACCGATGTGGGCATCGAGCGCACTTTCGCCATCCAGGAGCTGACGTTGCCCCTGGCGCTGGCCGGTGAGGACGTGATCGGCCAGGCCCGCACGGGTACCGGCAAGACGCTCGGCTTCGGCGTGCCGCTGCTGCAGCGCCTGCGCCCGGCCAGCGCCGACTCCGCCGAGCGGGACGTGCCGCAGGCCCTGGTTGTGGTGCCTACCCGCGAGCTCTGCGTGCAGGTGACCCGCGACCTCGCGGACGCCGGCCGGCACCTCGGGGCCCGGGTCACCTCCATCTACGGCGGTCGGCCCTACGAGCCGCAGATCGCCGAGCTGCGCAGGGGCGTGGACATCGTGGTCGGCACGCCGGGCCGGCTGCTGGACCTGGCCGAGCAGCGCCACCTGGTGCTGGGCCGGATCAGCTCGCTGGTGCTGGACGAGGCCGACGAGATGCTCGACCTCGGCTTCCTGCCGGACGTGGAGCGCATCCTGCGAATGCTGCCCGAGCAGCGCCAGACCATGCTCTTCTCGGCCACCATGCCGGGCCCGATCATCACCCTGTCCCGCACCTTCCTCACCCAGCCCACGCACATCCGGGCCGAAGAGGTCGACGCCGGAGCCATCCACGAGCGCACCCGGCAGCTGGTCTACCGGGCGCACGCGCTGGACAAGGTGGAGCTGCTGTCCAAGGTGCTGCAGGCGTCCGACCGAGGCTTGACCATGGTCTTCACCCGGACCAAGCGCACCGCACAGCGAGTGGCCGATGACCTGAGCGACCGCGGTTTCGCGGTGGCCGCCGTGCACGGCGACCTTGGCCAGGGCGCCAGGGAGCAGGCGCTGCGGGCGTTCCGCTCGGAGAAGGTCGACGTGCTGGTCGCCACCGACGTTGCGGCGCGGGGCATCGACGTCACCGGGGTCACCCACGTGGTGAACTACCAGTGCCCGGAGGACGCCAAGACCTATATCCACCGGATCGGCCGCACCGGGCGGGCCGGCCGGGAAGGTGTGGCCGTCACCCTGGTCGACTGGGACGAGATCCCCCGCTGGAAAATGATCAGCGATGACCTCGCGCTCGGCGTCGACGAGCCGCCGGAGACCTACTCCACCTCCGAGCACCTGTTCAGCGA
>DATHIT010000632.1:0-6134 GCA_035489915.1 Pseudonocardia sp.
GCTGGCCGGCGGGGTGCACACCGCGCGGCGGGATGAGGCGGCCGCCGTACTGCTCGCCACCGCCGCCATCCCGCTGGCCTCGGCGGCCGGTTTCGCCGCGCTGCCGGGGGTGCCCAGCGCCGGGCACCTGCTGCTCGCCGCCTCGCTCGCCGCCGCCGCGTCGGCCGCCGGGCTGGCCCTGCTGGGCACCGCTGCTCCGCTGCTGGTGGGCACCGCGCTGGCCACATCAATGACCGCGCTGACCGCGCTGCTCGGCGTGTTCGGCGCCGCCTCGCCGAGCGGGTTGGCGGCCGGCGCCGCCACCGCCGGGGTGGGCATGCTGCCGCTGTTACCCCGGGCCAGCATTCGGCTGGCCGGGCTGCCGCCCCCGGTCATCCCGAGCACCGAGGAGGACATGGTCGCCGCCGACACCCGGTGGGAGTTCGCCTCCACCGACGAGATCCGCTACCAGGCCCGGTTGGCACACACCTACCTGGCCGGGCTGGTGTTCGGCGCGTCCGCCGTGGCCTCGGTGGGCGCGGTGCTGGCCGCCGCCGGCGGCGGCTGGGCCGGGCAGCTGTTCGCCGCCCTGGTGGTGGCGGTGCTGCTGCTGCGCTCCCGCGGATACGTGACCGCCGCGGCGTCCGCCGCTCCGATGGCCGGCGGCCTGCTGGCCGGGATGGCCCTGGTCGCCGGTCTGGCCGCCGGCCCGGCGCAGCTGGTCAAGCTGGCCGGGGTCGGCGCGCTGCTGGTGGCCGGGGCGATCGCGGTGTGGCTGGTCTGGGCCGGCCCGAGGCGGGAGCCGTCCCCGGTGCTGCGCCGCGCCGTGGACATCGTGGAGGCCGTCCTGGTGGTGGCCACCTTCCCGGTCGCGCTGGCGGTGCTGGACCTCTACCAGGTGGTCCGCGGGCTGTGAGGCCGACCGCGGCGGCCGCCCTGACGCCGGCGCTGGCCGCGCTGCTGGCCGCGGTTCCGGTGACCGCGCTGCCCCTAACCCCACCGGCCGCGGTTTCGGCGTCCGCGCTGCCGCTCAACCCGCCGATGACCGGGCTCGCGGCCGCTGTCGGCGCCAGCCAGCCGGCCGCCGCCGGTGCCAGTCAGCAAGCGGCCGCCCTCGGGGCGGACATCCGGGCGAGCCAGCCGGCGAGCCACCCGGCCGCCTCGGCGGCGGACATGCCGCTCCCGCCGCCGGTGGACGCCGAGGCGCTGCCCGCCGACGGCCCACCCCGCGCGCTGCCGGGGGTGCGCCAGGACGTGCAGTGCAGCCGGGGCACGCACACCCCGGACGCCGCCTCGGTCGCCGGGCTGCTGTGGGGCCAGCGGGTGCTCGCGCTGCCCCGGCTGGGGTCGCTCAGCTCCGGCCGAGGCGTGCGCATCGCGGTGATCGACACCGGGGTGTCCCCGCATCCGCTGCTGGCCGGCCGGCTGCTCGCCGGCGGTGATTATGTGGCCGGTGGCAACGGGTTGGCCGATTGCGACGGGCACGGCACCGCGGTAGCCGGTATCGCCGCCGCGGCGGCCGACCCAGGGACCGGCTTCTCCGGGGTGGCCCCGGCCGCCCAGGTGATCTCGATCCGCCAGTCCAGCCCGTCGTTCACCGTGCCAGGGCGGGGCGGTGTCCGGCAGGCATCCGGCAACCTGAGCACGCTGGCCATGGCCGTGGTGCACGCCGTCGACCTGGGCGCGGACGTGATCAACATTTCCGAGGTGGCCTGCGCCGAGCCGAATGCGCCCGGTTCGGCCGAGCTGCACGCGGCGGTCCGCGCGGCACTGCTGCGCAATGTGGTGGTGGTCGCCGCCGCCGGGAACTTCGGCTCCGGATCCTCCGGCGAGTGCCCTGGCCAGCCGGAAGCCGGCACGGTGGTGTACCCGGCCTGGTTCGACGACGAGGTGCTCGCCGTGGCCGCGGTCGGGCCGAACGGGCTCGCCTCGCCGTTCAGCTACCCGGGGCCGTGGGTCGACGTGGCCGCGCCGGGTGAGCGGCTGATGTCGCTGACCGCCGATGGGTCCGGGCTGACCGATCAGCTCTCCCAGGTGCTGCGCACGTCCTCGATCGACGGGACCAGTTTCGCCGCGCCGATGGTCGCCGGGCTGGCCGCGCTGATCCGGGCCAGGTATCCCCAGCTCACCGCGCGCCAGGTGATGGACCGGATCACCGCCACCGCCGCGCAGCGGGCCTCCGGGCGGGGGGACTCGGTGGGCTACGGCGCGGTGGACGCGCTCGCCGCGCTGACCCGCATCCCGGCGGTGCTGCCGCCCCCGTCCAGCGTCCCGGCGAACGGCGACACCGGCACCCTGCGGCTCACCCCCACCCCGTCCGACCAGGAACCGGCCGGTGGTGCCCTGTGGGGTGGCGCGTTGGCGCTGCTGGCCACGCTGACCGCCGCCGCGCTGGCAGTGGGCCGGCTGCGCGCCGGGGCGACCCCCGCCGCTGACCGGCTCAGTCGCCGCGACCCGGGCTGACGGACCGGGCTGACGGACCGGGCAACCGCGGAACGAGCCGCGCCGACCCCGCCTGACGGGCCCGGTGTTCAGCCGGCCGGGGTGGTCACCAGCACGTCCACCGTGCGGCGCGCCTGGCCGACGTCCAGGGCCGGTCCGGCGGGCAGGGCACGCAGCGCCTCGGCCGGTGCGGGCGACACGGCCCGCACGCCCAACGCGGTGGCTGTCTCCGGGTTGGCGATCGGGTATCCGACGCCGGTCTCGGACACCAGCCACAGCGCGCCGCCGCTCTGCTGCCCGCTCGGGCCCGCCCCGGGCGCCGCGCAACTCGGCTGTCCCGTGGTCACCGCGCAGGCCACCAGCGCACCGCTGGCCGGCAGGGACACCGCGTCCAGCGCGGCGCCGGCGCGGCCGGCCTGGGCGAGCTGGGTGGGCGCCCGGCCAGGCGGCACCGGCAGCGCCGCGGCCGTGGTGACCGTGCCGTCGAGCCCGTTCGCCGCCCACTGCCAGCACACCGCGCCGGAATCCGCGCCCTCCACGATCTTCGGCAGGACGGCCGGGTAGGCGTCCAGCCCGGGCACCGGCACCCGGGGCAGCGCGTTGATCTGCTCCAGCCGCACACTGTCCGGCGGCTGGCCGGGGTCGGCGCGCAGGCCGGCCCGGATCAGGCTGGCCACCGGGGCGGAGACCTCCCGGACGCCGCCGGCCAGCACCAGGTAGTTGCGGTCCGGCTGGCCGGAGGTGACCACCCGCACCACGTCGCCGACGCTGTGCCCGGGCAGCGCGCTGGCCTCCTGCCCGGCCCCGGGCGGCGCCAGCGTGTCCAGCGCCGGACCATCCGGGATGGCCGCGAGCAGCGCCGCCCCGACCGGCCGGGGAGCGTGGTCGCGCAGGTCGTATGCGCGCAGCACCTCCGGCGCGTCGATCCGGTACTTGCGGGCGCCGATGACCAGGTACGGCTGGCCGTCCGGGCCGCGCAACAGCACACCGCCGGACGGGCCGAGCGGGGTAGCCGCCGTGGCCCCGGCGATCAGCGTGGTGTTCGCCCCGCCGTCCGGGCCGGTGCTGTTGCACACCGCCCACGCCCCGCCGGGCGCCACCGGGTCGTCCCCGGACGGGAGGATGGCCGCCGCCCCGGGTACGGCGGCGGACGCGGTGCGCTGGGCGGCGTCCAGGTCCCGGTCGTCCACCATCACCGGGGTGGCCGTGGCCGACGAGCCACCCATCACCAGGCCGCCGCCTCCGGCCCGCTGGGCGGCGTAGAGCACCAGCCGGGCCGCCGCCAGGTTGGCCACCGGGACCAACCGATCCGGCCCGTGGATCACCGCGAAGAGCCGCCCGGACTGCCGGCCGGCGACCACCTGCTGGTCCTTCCAGTCCGGCTGGGGCACCAGCTTGGCGTAGGCGAACGTGGCGACCAGACCGAGCATGGCCAGCGCCACGCCGGCCACCACCACCCGCCGTTGGCCTCGGATCTCCTCGTGCAGCAGTACCGGATCCCGCCGGGCCAGCGCCGATTCCATCCGCCGCTGGCCGAACCGGTAGGCGTCCAGTTGCACCCGGGTGACAGGCGATCTGGCCATCGTCGTCGGTCCACTTCCCGTGAGCTGCCCGGCGAGATCACCGGGAAACTCACGGTAGCGTCGGGCACCCCTTCGCCGAGGCCGTTTGGCCAGACCGGCCGCCCCCGGCTACTTCGCGGCCACCAGCTGCACCGGGGCCAACAGGTCTCGCCGCAGCGCGTCGGCCAGGTTGGCCGCCTTGACCCGGAAGGTGTCCCCCAGCAGCACGTGCAGCCCCAGCGGCGGCAGCTGGTCCTCCGGCAGCGCGAGCAGCTTGGACAGCTGCTCCAGCGCCAGGCCGCGCAGGTCGCGGCCCTCCTCCACGCTGAACCCGGCCTCGGTGAGCAGCCAGCGGTACTCGGCGGGGGACTCCAGGAAGCTCGTCTCGGCGCTGCCGGCCCACGGCAGCGGGTAGGTCGGCTCGGCGTCCTCGTCGGTGCGCATGATGTCGTAGACGGCGAACCGCCCGCCGGGACGCAGCACCCGGTACGCCTCGGTGCACAGCTTCGCCTTGTCCGGCACGTTCATCCCGACGTGCACCAGCACAGCGGCGTCGAAGCTTTCGTCCGGGAACGGCAGCGCGGTGACGGTGCCTTCCTTGAAGCTCACCAGGTCGGCCAGCCCACTGCGCTCGGTGAGCTCGGTGGCCACCTCCACGTGCTCGCGGGTGAGGTCCATCCCGACCACCTGGCAACCGCGGTGCCGGGCCAGGTAGCGCGCCGGGCCGCCCAGCCCGGCGCCGAGGTCGAGCACCCGGGCACCGGAGGTGGGCGCGAGCAGCTCGGCCAGCTCGACGGTGGCCGGCCGCCCGCCGGTGTGCAGCTCGTCCAGCGGGCTCAGGTCGTCGGAGTCGATCGGCGAGACCGACTTGCCCGCCGCCGAGAGTGCGTCCAGCAGCGTCGAGAGCAGCGCAATCCGGGTGTAGTGCCGGGCCACCGAGTGCGAGACCAGCTCGTCGACCACCGGGGCGGCCGCCAGTTCCTCGGTCGCCGAATCCACGTCCGGCGCGTCCGCGATCGACGCACCCGCCTCCGTCGACAGCTCGGTCGACTCTGCCACCACGCCACCCCCTGCTCGTCGCCCGCCGCTCATCCCCACCGACCGGCGACGGCGGACCGGTGGGCCAAATCGTGGCACAGGCCGCCGGATGACTATCCAGCGGTTGGGATCACGCTCGCGTTCCGGCTTCGGCCGACCTACTGTCAAGTGGTGGGGCAGGTCTTCGAACGGCTGGATGACCGGTGGCGGCGGTTCATCGCGGAGCAGCCGATGTACTTCGTGGCTACCGCGCCGACCGGGCCGGAGGGGCGCGTCAACGTCTCCCCGAAGGGCTACCGGGACACCTTCGCGGTGCTCGACGACACCACCGTCGGCTATCTGGACCTGGACGGCAGCGGCGTGGAGACGATCGCCCACCTGCGCCAGAACGGCCGGGTGACGATCATGTTCTGTTCCTTCACCCGGTCGGCGAAGATCCTGCGGCTGTACGGCACCGGCAGGGTGGTGCTGCCCTCGGACCCGGAGTGGGCCGGCCTGGTCGGCCACTTCGGCCCGCACCCCGGGGTGCGCTCGATCATCGTGGTCAGCCTGGACCTGATCGCCGACTCCTGCGGCTACAGCGTGCCGAACATGACCGAGGTGTCCGAGCGGGACCTGCTGGACCGGGTGGCGCGCAACGGCAACACCGTTGCCAGACGCATCGAGCGGGCCACCGCCGGGCGGCACAGCATCGACAAGATCCCCGCGCTCGCGCCCCACGAAACCGACCCGGCGCACCAGCACACATAACCCGTGAGTGGTTAGCGTTGCTATAGCAACGCTAACCACTCACGGGGTTTGAGCTGGGGTTTCGGTCGGGACGCGCAGGCGGCGGGTGACGGCGGCCCGGGCGGCCAGCTCGCCGGGCGGGGGGTAGTCCACGCCGACCAGGGTCAGGCCGTGCGCCGGAGCCACGGTGACCTCACTGGCCCGCGCCGCCCGGGTGAGCAGCGACGCCGGCCACTCGGCCGGGCGCTGGCCCCGGCCCACCGCGAGCAGCGCGCCGACCAGGCTGCGCACCATCGAGTGGCAGAACGCGTCCGCGCTCACCTCGGCCACCAGCACACCGTCCTCCGCCGGGCGCCAGACCAGGCGCTGCAGCGCGCGAACCGT
>DATHIT010000633.1:0-10047 GCA_035489915.1 Pseudonocardia sp.
ACTGGGCGGCGTAACCGTCGGCGAACTCGGGCAGTACCTCGGTCAGCTCCGGGTGGATCGTGGCGCAGTGGTAGCACTCCATGAAGTTCTCCACGATGAGCTTCCAGTTCGCCTTGACGTCGTAGACGATCCGGCGGCCGAGCACCAGCTGGTCGACCTGCCAGGCGTCGATGGTCGCCGGGTCGCCCAGCCGCTCGGCGACCGAGCCGATCACGGTCTGCTCGAAGCTGGGCGGGGTGTCGGCCAGGCACACCCACGCGGTGCCCAGCCATTCCCGCAGGTGCACCCGGCGCATGCCGTATTCGGTGCGGTCCACGTCGGCGATCGCGTCCAGGTTGGGCGCGGCGATCAGCTTGCCGTCCAGGCCGTAGGTCCAGGCGTGGTACGGGCAGCGCACCGCGTTGCGCACCGAGCCGGACTCCTCGGTGCACAGCCGCGCGCCGCGGTGTCGGCAGACGTTGAGGAAGGCGCCCAGGTTGCCGCGCCGGTCCCGGACCAGAAGCACGCTCTCCCGCCCCACCTGCACGGTCCGGAACGCACCTGGGGTGGGCATCTCGGAGCCGCGGGCGGCGGCGAACCAGGTCGCCTCGAAGATCCGGGCCTGCTCCCGCGCGAAGATCACCGGGTCCGCGTAGTGCTCGCCGGGTGGGGTCGCCACCAGGCTGGCGGGCAGCGCGGGCGCCGGGGCCGGCCGGCCGTTCGCCGCGGGGTCGGTGGTTGGCAGCGCCGTGGTTGTGGCCACGAGGCTGGCGGGCGGTGCGGTGTTGGTGTCCACAGGGCCCCCTCTGGGCTGAGGTTGGTGCTTGAGGCGGGAACGTTCCGGCGATGGAACGTGAGATCAGACAGTGCTCACCACGCGGCGCTCATCACGCGGCGGCGGTGGCTCTGCTGGCCAGCTCCCGGCGCCACCGGACGAACGGCTTCGGACGGTTCATCGCGAACACCGCCACCAGCTCGCCGCCTCGCCGGTAGACGGCCAGGAAGTTGCCCGCGTCGACGTCGCCTTCGGTGATCTCGACCTGGTCGCCATGCAGCCGGTGGCCGGCGAACTGCAACCGCGCCCCGTACTGGTCGGACCAGAAGTAGGGCACCTCGTGATCCGCCGAGGGCGCAGCCGGCGCACCGAGCAGGGTGGCGGCCGCCGCGGCGGGGTGCTTGAGCGCGTTGGTCCAGTGCTCCAGTCGCGTCGGGCCACCCGCGCAGCGCCGGTACGCCGACGCGCAGTCGCCGACCGCCACCACCCCGGGCACCTCGGTGGCGCAGTATGCGTCGGTGCGCACCCCGCCCGAGACTGCGTCCACGGCCAACCCGGAGCCGGCCAGCCACTCCACACAGGGCGTCGCGCCGATGCCGACCACAACCACGTCGGCGGGCAGCTCGCGTCCGTCGGCCAGCTGGACCGCTCGCACCCGGCCGGCACCCCCGTCGGCACCGAGCACCCGCTGCACCGGCACCCCGGTGATCAGCCGCACCCCGTGTTCCGCGTGCAGCGCCGCGCAGGCCTGGCCGATCTCGGTGCCGAGTGGCTCCGCCAGCGGCACTCCCATGGCCTCCACCACGACTACGTCCACCCCGAGGTCGCTGGCCGTGGAGGCGATCTCCGCGCCGATGAAGCCGCCGCCGATGAGCACCAACCGGGCACCGGGCACCAGTTCGGCGCGCAGCGCGGTGGCGTCGTCCACGGTCCGCACGGTGTGCACCCCGGCCAGTGCGGGCCCGGGCAGCTGCCGGGCGCGGGCTCCGGTGGCGATCACGACGGCGTCCGAGACGAGGCGCTCGCCGCCGTCCAGCACCACCGCGCGCTCGTCGGTGTCCAGCCCGGTCGCGGTGCGCCCGAGCAGCCAGTCAGCCGCGAGGGCGTCGTCCTCCGGGGTGAGCAGGTCCAGCTCGGCGCGGTCCAGCGTGCCAGCCAGGTACTCCTTGGACAGCGGCGGCCGGTCGTACGGCGGGTGCTGCTCAGCGCCGACCACGGTGAGCCGCCCCTGGTAGCCCTGTGCCCGCAGCGCCCTGGCGGTGGACAGCCCGGCCAGCGACGCCCCCACGACGGTGACCGAGCCGATCACGCGACCTCGACCTCCGGCTCGCCGGAGTGCTCGGCCAGCTTGAGGTAGATCATTCCATCCATCACGACGACCTGGTGGGTCCGGACCGGGACCTTGGCCGGCGGCCCGTCGGGGAGCCCGGTGCGCAGGTCAAAGCAGGTGGCATGCAGCGGGCACTCCACCTTGCAGCCATCCAGCCAGCCGTCCGACAGCGAGGCCCTCTGGTGCGTGCAGGTGTCGTCGATCGCGTACACCGCGCCGTCCGCTCCGTCGTCGACGCGAAAAACCGCGATCGGGACGTCGGCCTCCACTCGGATCGCCTCGCCAACCGGGATGTCAGCGAGCGCGCCCACATGGATCATCGCAAACCCTCTGTTCCGTAATACCCAACAGGACGTGTTATGTGAAACAGAATGCCTGGATGGGGTGACGCCCGTCAACGGGTTCGGCCACTTCGGTGCGTCTGGTGTTTAGAGTTGCGTTATGAACAACGGGCAGCCAGGCAAGCGAGGGGATTCCGAAGGGCCACCGACGCAGGTTCAATCGGTGGATCGGGCGCTCACCATCCTCGAGTATCTCGCCGAACATGGCAGCGGTGGTGTGACCGAGATCGCCAAGAGCCTGGACGTGCACAAGTCGACCGCGTTCCGGCTGGTCGTCGCGCTGGAGAATCGCCAGCTGGTGGAACAGATCGAGGAGCGCGGCAAGTACCGGCTGGGCTTCGGCCTGATCCGGCTGGCCGGTGCGACCAGCGCGCAGCTGGACCTGACCAAGGTGGGGCGCCCGGTGTGCGCGCGGCTGGCCAGGGAGTTCGGCGAGACGGTGAACATCGCCGTGCTGGACTCGAACTCCGCCATCAACATCACGCAGGAGCACGGCAGCACCGTGGTGGCCACCCGGAACTGGGTGGGCAAGCGCACCCCGTTGCACGCCACCTCCAGCGGAAAGGTGCTGCTCGCCTACGACACCGGCGGCACCCTGACCGAGCTGCTCGCGGCGGGCCTGGACCGGTTCACCAAGCAGACCGTCACCGACGGCGCCGCGCTGCGCGAGCAGTTGACCGCCGTGCGGGCCCGCGACTGGGCGTGGTGCAGCGAGGAACTCGAGGTGGGCCTCAACGCGGTGGCTGCCCCGATCTTCAGTGGGGATGGCGAGATGATCGCTTCGGTGAGCGTCTCCGGGCCGTCCTATCGCCTGATCGCCACGGAATTCCCTTCGGTTGCGGAGCGCCTGGTCGCCGGGGCCGACGAGATCAGCGTCCGGCTTGGGTTCTTCCCCCACCGCTGATCGGATATCCGAAAGATTGCCCCCGTCAGCTGTCGATTTTTCTCATCAGGGAGACCAAGCTCACCTCTTGACGGATCGACCCAGGTCCATCACTCTTCGAGCTTGTTGCACATACCACGATGTGTTGTACCAAGTGCAACACTTTTCCGCGCCCGGTTGGAGGGAGCCCGTCGTGCCGAGCCTGTTCCTTGACGGGGCATGGACCACCGGTCATGCCCAGCGGCGCGACGATGTGATCAACCCGTTCGACCAGAGCGTGGTGCAGGCCGTGGACCTGGCCGACGCCGAGGACGTGCACACCGCGGTCACCGCCGCCGCGCGGGCGTTCGCCGGCGACTGGCCGCGCAGCCCGGCCGCCGACCGGGCCGCGCTGCTGCTGCGCGTGGCCGACCTGCTGATCAGGGACAAGGAAGAGATCGCCCGCATCGAGACGCTGGACACCGGCAAGACGCTGGTGGAGAGCCGGATCGATGTCGACGACGTGACCGCGGTCTTCCGCTACTACGCCGCGATGGCCGACCAGGACCCGGGACGCGTGGTGGACACCGGCCAGGCGCACGTGTTGAGCCGGGTGGTCTACGAGCCGGTCGGCGTGTGCGCGCTGATCACGCCGTGGAACTACCCGCTGCTGCAGCTGTCCTGGAAGGTCGCCCCCGCTCTGGCCGCCGGGAACACCGTGGTGATCAAGCCCAGCGAGGTCACCCCGCTCAGTTCGGTCAAGCTGGTCCGGCTGCTCGAGGAGGCCGGGGCGCCGCGTGGCGTGGTGAACCTGGTACTCGGCGACGGCCCGTCGGTCGGCGCCCCGCTGGTGTCCCACCCCGAGGTGGACATGGTCTCCTTCACCGGCGGCCTCTCCACCGGCCAGTCGATCATCCGGGCCAGCGCGGACACGGTGAAGAAGGTCGCCGTCGAGCTGGGCGGGAAGAACCCCAACATCGTCTTCGCGGACGCCGATCAGGAGGCCGCGCTGGACTACGCGCTCACCGCGGTGTTCCTGCACTCCGGCCAGGTCTGCTCGGCCGGCGCGCGGCTGATCGTGCAGAACGAGATCCACGACGAGTTCGTCGCCGAGGTCGGCCGGCGCGCCGAGCGGATCCGGCAGGGCAACGGCCTAGACCCGCAGTCGGAGTCGGGGCCGCTGGTGTCCGCCGCGCACCGGGCGAAGGTGGAGGCCTACGTGGCTTCGGCGCTGGACGAGGGCGCCCGACTGGTCGCCGGCGGGAAGCGGCCCGACGACCCCGAGCTGCAGAAGGGCTTCTTCTACCGGCCCACCCTGTTCGCCGACTGCCACCGGGACATGCGGGTGATCCGCGAGGAGACCTTCGGCCCGATCCTCACCGTCGAGCGATTCGACGACGAGGCCGAGGCCATCGCGCTGGGCAACGACACCGACTACGGGCTGGCCGGCGCGGTGTGGACCAGCGACATGGGCCGGGCGCACCGGGCCGCCGCGGCGCTGCGGCACGGCACCGTGTGGATCAACGATTACCACCCCTACGTGCCGCAGGCGGAGTGGGGCGGGTTCAAGCGCTCCGGGAACGGCCGAGAACTCGGCCCAACCGGGCTGGCCGAGTACCGCGAGGCCAAGCACATCTGGCAGAACACCGCCCCCACGCCACTGAGGTGGTTCAAGGGCTGATCCAGCGGAGGTTCCGATGACCACCACACAGGACGGGTCGGGTTCGGCAGAGGCAGGCTCCGGTGGGACGGGCCCCGCTGATCACGGTGCCGACCATGGTCTCGCCGAGTTCGGCTACACCCAGTCGTTGGACAGATCCATCGGCAAGTTCGCCAGCTTCGCCGCCGGCATCAGCTACATCTCGATCCTGACCGGCACCTTCCAGCTCTTCTACTTCGGGCTGGCCTTCGGCGGCCCGGCCTACTGGTGGTCCTGGCCGATGGTCTTCGTCGGCCAGTTGATGATCGCGCTGTGCTTCGCCGAACTCGCCGGGCGGTACCCGGTGGCCGGCTCGGTCTACAACTGGTCCAAGCAGCTGGCCGGGCCGGCAACGTCGTGGTTGGCCGGCTGGATGATGTTCACCGCGTCGGTGGTCACGCTGGCCGCCGTCGTGCTGGCCTACCAGCTCACCCTGCCGAAGATCTGGTCGGGCTTCCAGCTGATCGGCGACGGTACCGGGGCCAGCTTCGGGATCAGCGCGGTCCTCTGGGGCGCGGTCCTGATCATCTTCACCACGATGGTGAACGCCTTCGGGGTGAAGTTGATGAGCCGGATCAACAGCGCCGGGGTGTTCATCGAGCTGGTCGCCGCCGTGCTGCTGGTGGTGCTGCTCGGGGTGAACATCGTGCGCCCGCCCTCGGCGCTGTTCGACACGCAGAACCTGGGGGCCACCCATCCGGCCGGCTACCTCGGCGCGTTCCTGGTCGCCGCGCTGGCCTCGGCGTACGTGATGTACGGCTTCGACACCGCGAGCTCGCTTGGCGAGGAGACGGTGGACCCCAGGCGGACCGCGCCCTCGGCCATCCTGCGTGCGGTGATCGCCTCCTTCATCATCGGCGGGCTGATCCTGATGTTCGGCATCCTGGCCGCGCCGGATCTCAACGACCCGAATCTGGCTACCACCAGCGGTGGTTTGCAGCTGATCGTGCTGCAGGCGCTGGGCGGCGGCGTGGGCACCGTCTTCCTGGTGGCGATCATCGTCGCGGTGACGGTGTGCGCGCTGGCGGTGCACACCGCCGCGATCCGGCTGATGTTCGCCATGGCCAGGGACAACGCGCTGCCGGCCGGGGCGAAGCTGGCCAAGATCGACCCCAAGCGCAAGACCCCGGTGATCCCGGCCATCGTGATCGGTGTGGCGTCGGTGCTGATCCTGGTGGTCAACATCGGCACCCCGGAGATCTTCACCGCCATCACCAGCGTCGCCGTGATCATGATCTACCTGGCGTACCTGCTGGTCACCGCGCCGCTACTGGTCAAGCGGCTGCGCGGGGAGTGGCCGGAACCGGGCGGCTCGGGCGGCTACTTCTCACTGGGCCGCTTCGGGCTGCCGGTGAACATCATCGCGGTGCTGTGGGGCGCCGGGATGGCGCTGAACCTGGCTTGGCCCCGCTCGGCGGTGTACGGCGACGGTCCGCTGCGCTGGATCGCGTTCATCTTCATCGGCGCCATCGTGGCTATCGGCCTCGGCTGGTTCTTCGCCCGTGGTCGCCACCAGCTGGGCTGCCTGCCTGAGCACATGGCCAAGCAGATGGATGCCGGCACGACGACCCCGGGGGAGCGGGCATGAGCGAGGAGTTCGACTACATCGTGGTCGGCGGCGGATCGTCCGGTTGCGCGCTGGCCGCCCGGCTGTCCGAGGACCCGAACGTCACGGTGTGCCTGCTCGAGGCCGGCCCCACCGACGTCGACGACCCGAACATCCTGCGCCTCTCCGAGTGGATGTACCTGCTGGACTCCGGCTACGACTGGGACTACCCGGTCGAGCCGCAGCAGCGGGGCAACTCCTTCCTGCGCCACGCCAGGGCCCGGGTGCTGGGCGGCTGCTCATCGCACAACTCCTGCATCGCCTTCTGGACCCCGAAGGAGGACCTCGACGAGTGGGCGGCGCAGGGCTGTACCGGCTGGACCGCCGACGAGTGCTGGCCACTGATCCGCCGGCTGGAGACCAACGACGGCCTGTGGGACGGGCACGGCCGCTCCGGCCCGGTCAACCTCCGGCAGATCCCGCCGGATGACCCGTGCGGGGTGGCGGTGCTGGAGGCGGCGGCGGCGGTCGGGCTGCCCACCGTCCGGTTCAACGAGGGCAGCACGGTCTGCGAGGGCGCCGGTTTCTTCCAGATCAACGCCTCGGCGGACAACACCCGGATGTCCTCCTCGCACGCGTACCTGCACCCCATCCTGGGCAGCCGGCCGAACCTGGAGGTGCGCACCGACGCCTGGGCCTCCCGGGTGCTGTTCGACGGCGACCGGCGGGCCACCGGGGTGGAGTACCAGTTCGGCATCGGCCCGGGGCGGGTCGTGGTGTCCGCCCGGCGCGAGGTGATCCTGTCCAGCGGCGCGATCGACACTCCGAAGCTGCTGATGCTCTCCGGCATCGGGCCGGCCGCGCAGCTGCGGGATTTCCGGGTGGAGGTGCTGGTGGACGCGCCCGGGGTGGGGGAGAACCTGGACGACCACGTGGAGGGCCTGGTGATGTGGGACGCGGCCCGGCCGATGGTCACCACGTCCACCCAGTGGTGGGAGATCGGGCTGTTCACCCGCACCCGGTCAGGCCTGGACCGGCCGGACCTGATGATGCATTACGGCTCGGTGCCGTTCGACCTGAACACGGTGCGCTGGGGATACCCGACCACCGACAGCGGGTTCTGCCTGACCCCGAACGTCACCCGGGGCCGCTCGCGCGGCACGGTGAAGCTGCGCAGCCGGGACTTCCGGGACCGGGCGCGGGTGGACCCTCGGTACTTCACCGACCCGGACGACCACGACATGGGCGTGATGCTGGCCGGGGTGAAGCTGGCCCGCCGAATCGCCGAGCAGCCCACCCTGAAGGAGTGGATCGCCGCCGAGCTGGCTCCGGGCCCGGACGCGGTGACCGACGACGAGCTGATCGACTACATCACCAAGACGCACAACACCGTCTACCACCCGGCCTGCACCGCCAAGATGGGTCCGGACTCCGACCCGCTCGCTGTGGTGGACCCCCAGCTGCGGGTCCGCGGCGTCCAAGGTCTGCGGGTGGCCGACGCGTCGATCATGCCGTTCCTGCCGGCGATCAACCCCAACATCACCTGCATGATGATCGGCGAGAAAGCCGCCGACCTGATTCGTGGCTTGTGAGTGGTATTGGTCGCTATAGCGACCAATACCACTCACAGCCAAGATCGGCGCATGGACGTTCGGCAGCTGGAGTACTTCCTGGCGGTGGTCGAGAACGGCGGGTTCGGCCGGGCGGCGCGGGCGCGGTATGTGGCCCAGCCGTCGCTGTCCCAGTCGATCCGGCTGCTCGAGCGGGACCTGGGCAGCGAGCTGTTCCACCGGTTCGGCCGGCGGGTGGTGCTCACCGAGGCGGGCCGCGCGCTGGTGGAGCCGGCCAGGGCGGTGGTGCACGACATGGCGATGGCCAGGGCCAGCGTCGCCTCGGTGCACGGCCTGGTCTCCGGGCGGGTGGAGATCGCGGTCATGCCGTCCCAGGCGGTCGACCCGCTCAGCCGGATGATCGCCGCCTTCGCCCAGCGGTACCCGGGGGTGTCGGTGACCGTGCGCTCGTCGTTCACCCCGGCGGACGTGCTGGAGGCGGTGCGCACCGGGGTCACCGAGCTGGGGTTGTTGGGCAGCATGGCCCCGGTGACGGCCGGGTCGGTGCAGCTGTACCCGGTGGCCCGCCAACGGTTCGTGCTGGTCACACCGCCGGACGGGCCCTTCCCGGCGGGGCTGCCGGTACGCCGCGAGCAGCTCACCGGGCAGCGGCTGATCGCCGGGCAGCCGGGCACCGGGATGCGGGCGGTGGTGGACGCCGTCCTGGACGCCGGGGTGGGCGCGACGATCGCCGTGGAGACCGAGCACCGGGAGGCGATCCTGCCGCTGGTGCTGAACGGCACCGGGCTGGCCGTGCTCGCCGACTCGTGGCGCGACCTGGCGCTGCGCGCCGGCGCCCGGGTCCTGGACCTGGAGCCGGAGGCCTACCTGAACGTCGCACTGGTCGCCCGCCCGGACAACCTGACCCCGGCGGCCCGGGAGTTCCTCACCATCGCCCGGGGTGTGATGGACCCGTAATAGGGTCTGCCTATCAGGCTGGTCGGCTCCCAGTCTTGGACGCGGGCGGGGGCGGCTTGGTGTGATGTGAGCATGGCCAGCACTCACCGCATTGCAGTCATTCCCGGCGACGGCATCGGGCAGGAGGTGTGCCCGTCGGCCCGCGAGGTTTTGGACGCCGTGGGCGCCCGGCACGACGTCACCTTCAGCTATCGCGAATTCGACTGGTCCTGCGCCCGCTACCAGCGCGAAGGCGCGATGATGCCGGAGGACGGCCTGGACCAGCTGCGCCCGTTCGACGCGATCTTCCTCGGTGCCGTGGGGGCGCCCGGAGTGCCCGATCACGTGTCGCTGTGGGGTCTGCTCATCCCGATCCGCCGGAGCTTCCGGCAGTACGTGAACCTGCGCCCGATCAAGGTGTTCGAGGGGGTGCCCAGTCCGCTGCGCACCGCCACCGCGGGCGAGGTGGACCTGGTGGTGGTGCGGGAGAACGTGGAGGGGGAGTACAGCGAGGTCGGCGGCCGCTACGGGCGCGGGTTCCCGGAGGAGATGGCCATCCAGGAGGCGGTGTTCACCCGCGCCGGGATCACCCGCATCGCGGACTACGCGTTCGAGCTGGCCACCCGCCGGGCTGGCCGGCTGACCTCGGCGACCAAATCCAACGGGATCGTGCACACCATGCCGTTCTGGGACCAGGTCGTCGCGGAGCGGGCCGTCCAGCACCCCACGGTGACCTGGAACTCCGAGCACATCGACGCGCTGGCCGCCAAGCTCGTGCTGGACCCGGCGCGGTTCGACGTGATCGTCGCCTCGAACCTGTTCGGCGACATCCTCAGCGACCTGGCCGCCGCGCTGGCCGGCAGCATCGGGATGGCACCGGCCGCGAACATCAACCCGGAGCGGGAGTTCCCCTCCATGTTCGAGCCGGTGCACGGCTCGGCGCCGGACATCGCCGGGCGCGGGGTGGCCAATCCGATCGGGGCGATCTGGACGGCGGCGATGATGCTC
>DATHIT010000634.1:0-5489 GCA_035489915.1 Pseudonocardia sp.
AACACCGTGACGGTGAGCCGGGCGGCCAGGTACGACGCGAGTAGGCCGGCCGCGTACAGCGGGATGATCGCGACGAACGCGGCGATCACCCGGGTGGTGATCAGGAACGGCAGGCTGGGTACCGCCATGACCTCGAGCGCGTCGATCTCCTCGGAGATCCGCATGGCGCCGAGCTGGGCGGTGAATCCGGCGCCCACCGTGGCGGTCAGCCCGATCGCGGAGACCAGCGGGGAGATCTCCCTGGTGTTGAAGTAGGCGGCGATGAACGCGGTGAACGCGGCGGCGCCGAGTTGGTTCAGCCCGGCGTAGGTCTGCAGGCCGACCACCGCGCCGGTGAACGAGGTGAGCAGCGCGACGATGATCACCGTGCCGCCCACCAGGGCGAGCCCGCCGGCACCGAAGGTCACCTCGGTGAGGATGCGCAGGACTTCCTTCTTGTACCGGGTGACCGTGCGGGGCAGCCAGCCCAGCGCCCGGATGTACAGCCAGCCCTGGTCGCCCAGCTCGTCCAGGGTCTTCAACGGCGCCTCGGCAACCCGCTTCAGGCGGTCCGCCATGGGTCAGCTCCCCTTCGCGGGCACGATCGACAGATACACCGTGGTCAGTACGACGTTGATGAAATACACCAGGATGAAACTGATCACCACGGACTGGTTCACCGCGTCCCCGACGCCCTTCGGCCCTGGCGCCGGGTTGAGCCCCCGGTAGGCGGCGACCACACCGGCGGCGATACCGAAGAACAACGCCTTGATCGCGCCGATGACCAGGTCGGCGGGCTGCGCCAGCGCGGAGAACCCGGACAGGTAGGCGCCCGGCGTGCCGCCGCCCAGGATCACGTTGTAGAAGTAGCCGCCGGCCACCCCGACGATGCTGATCAGCCCGTTGAGCAGCACGGCCACCACGGCCGCGGCCAGTACCCTGGGCACCACCAGGCGCTGGATCGGGGAGATACCCAGCACCTCCATCGCGGCGATCTCCTCGCGGATGGTCCGGGCACCCAGGTCGGCGCAGATCGCGGTGCCACCGGCCCCGGCGATCAGCAGCGCGCAGATGATCGGCGCGGCCTGCTGCACGTTGGCCAGCACGCTGACCGCGCCGGCGAACGAGGGGGCGCCGAGCTGCCGGAGCAGCGAGCCGAGTTGCAGGGAGATGACCGCACCGAACGCCATGGAGACCAGCGCGGCGGGCAGGATCGACACGCTCGCGATGAACCAGAGCTGCTCGATGAACTCGCGAAGCTGGAACGGGCGTTTGAAGGTGTTGCGGGCAACGTCCAGCCCTAGGGCGAACACCCGACCTACCTGTCGCAACGCCGACGTCGGTCTGGCGATCAGCGGACTGCTCACTAGCCGTGCTCCGTTGCTGTTGACGTGCGGGTCAGCCGTGTACCCCCGGCTCACGAACCAGCTGGCGTATACCTCTTCAGGCGCAGGGAGATGTCTCTCTTACGGACGATGCCTCGGCTATGCAACGAGAAGCGCGGGTCGTCGGTTACTCACCGGTTTGGCTGCTATTTCGGCCCGATAGGGGTGCGTACTACGGTGGCGGAAAGTCGAACGAGCGTTAAGGGGATGCCGTGGCGGGACCGCTGGCCGGACTGAAGGTTGTCGAACTAGCCGGAATCGGGCCTGGCCCGCACGCCGCGATGATCCTTGCCGACCTGGGCGCTGACGTGGTCCGGGTGGAGCGCCCGACCGGCGGCTTGAGGCTGGGCTCGGGCGGCGACTACACCCTGCGCGGCCGGCGCTCGGTGGCCGCCGACCTGAAGTCTGACGCCGGCCGGGAGACCGTGCTGCGGCTGGCCGAGCGGGCGGACGTACTGCTCGAGGGGCTGCGCCCGGGGGTGACCGAGCGACTCGGCGTCGGCCCGGCGGACTGCCAGGCGCGCAACCCTCGGCTGGTGTACGCCCGGATGACCGGGTGGGGGCAGGACGGGCCGATGGCCGCGCGGGCCGGCCACGACATCAACTACATCTCGCTGACCGGGGCGCTGCACGCGATCGGCACCGGCGAGGCACCCGTGCCGCCGCTGAACCTGGTCGGCGACTTCGGTGGCGGCTCGATGCTGCTGGTCATCGGCATCCTGGCGGCGCTGCAAGAGCGGCAGACCTCCGGCCAGGGGCAGGTGGTGGACGCCGCGATGGTGGACGGCGCCAGCCTGCTGGTGCAGTTGTTCTGGTCCCTGCTGGCCAGCGGGGCGTGGCAGGACGAGCGGCAGGCGAACCTGCTGGACGGTGGCGCCCCGTTCTACGGCACCTACCGGTGCGCCGACGGCGGCTTCGTGGCCGTCGGATCACTCGAGCCGCAGTTCTACGCCGAGCTGCTGGCCGGGCTCGGACTGACCGACGCGGGACTGCCCGAGCAGCACGACCGGTCCGGCTGGCCGACGTTGCGGGCCCGGTTCGCCGAGGCGTTCGCGTCCAAGCCCCGGGACGAATGGGCCGCCGTGTTCGCCGACGTGGACGCCTGCGTCACCCCGGTGCTGGCCTTCGGCGAGGTCGCCGAGCACCCGCACGTGCGGGCCAGGAACACCGTGATCGAGGTGAACGGGGTGACCCAGGCGGCGCCCGCCCCCCGGTTCTCCCGCACCCCCGCCGGACCGCCCACCGCACCGCCGGTGCCGGGCGCCGATACAGATGCAGTGCTCAACGACTGGGGAATCGAGCCGGTCCAGCCGGCCGGCTGACCCGAACGCCCGCGCGGCGAACCGCGGCCGCGCCGCGCGGCGCGGCCGTACCCCACGAGTGAGTGACCGCCGTAAGGTCGGAGCATGAATGGGGCGTTACGTACGGTTTCGGACTGGCGGACTTTCTCCCCTTCGCTCGACCTGGATCCGGTCTTAGGGGCGGCCGCCAAGAGCTTCGTCACCCTGGGCTATCACGGAACCACGATGCGGGAGATCGCTCGGCAGGCCGACCTGTCCGTTCCCGGGCTCTACCATCACTACCCCAGCAAGCAGCACATGCTGGTCGCCGTGCTGGACGCGGCGCTGGCCGACCTGCGCTGGCGGCTGGACGCGGCCGACGTGGAGGGCGCCGGTGACCCGGCGCTCCGGTTGGAGCTGCTGGTCAGTGCACTGGTGCTCTATCACTGCCACCGCAGGGGCCTCGGGCTGATCGCGGCCAGCGAGATGCGCAGCGTGGAATCGGCCAGCCGGCGGCGCATCGCGGCTCGGCGCACCGAGGTGCAGCGGCTGGTCGACACCGCCGTGCTGGACGGCGCCGCCCGCGGGCTGTTCCGCACCCGGTACCCACTGGACGCCAGCCGGGCGGTGGTCACCATGTCGGTGTCGGTAGCCGCCTGGTTCCAGATGGCGCTGACGCTGACCCCGGAGGACGTCGCGGAGCGATACGTGGACTACGCGCTCAGCCTGGTCCGCTACCGCGAGCCGGCCCATCCCCGGTAAAACCGCAGGTCAGAGGTCGTGAGTGGCGATGGTCGCTATAGCGACCATCGCCACTCACGACCCTCTACCAGCGCAAAGGGCGGGCCCGGCCGGTGGTCGGGCCCGCCCTTCGACGGTGTGGTGCGTGTGGTGCCAGGATCAGGCGAGGCTGACCTTGGCGCCGGCCTCCTCCAGCTTCGCCTTGGCGGCCTCGGCGGCCTCCTTCGGCGCGTTCTCCAGGATCGGCTTCGGCGCGGCCTCGACCAGGTCCTTGGCTTCCTTCAGGCCGAGGCCGGAGACCAGCTCGCGGACCACCTTGATGACCTGGATCTTCTTCTCACCGGCGGCCTCGAGGACGACGTTGAACTCGTCCTTCTCCTCCTCGACCGGGGCGGCGGCAGCGGCCGGGCCCGCGGCGGCCGCGACGGGCGCGGCGGCGGTGACCTCGAAGACGTCCTCGAACTTCTTCACGAACTCCGACAGCTCGAGCAGCGTCATTTCCTTGAACGCGTCGAGCAGCTCGTCGGTGGACAGCTTCGCCATGGTGGCGGTTCCTCTCTTACAGGTTCGGTCTACAGCGGGTTGGGCTTGGGCGTGCGGCTATTCCGCGTCGGCGGGCGCCTCGGCGGGGGCTCCGCCTTCGGACGCGCGCTTGTCGGCAAGGGCCTGGGCGAGTCGGGCGACCTGCGACGCCGGAGCGTTGAACAGGCCGGCCGCCTTGGCCAGGTTGCCCTTCATGGCGCCGGCCAGCTTGGCCAGCAGCACCTCACGGGACTCCAGGTCGGCGAGCTTGTTCACCTCGTCGATGCTCAGCGGGCGGCCGTCCATCACGCCGCCCTTGATCACCAGACCCTTGTTGTCCTTGGCGAAGTTGCGCAGCGCCTTGGCCGCGTCAACCGGCTCGCCGGTGACGAAGGCGATCGCGGTGGGGCCGACCAGCAGCTCGTCCAACCCCTGCACACCGGCGTCCGCGGCAGCCCGCTTGACCAGGGTGTTCTTCGCGATCCGGTAGCTTGCCGAGCCCCCGAGCGCCCGGCGCAGCTCGGAGAGCTGCGTCACGGTCAGACCGCGGTATTCGGTGATCACCGACGCGGACGAACCGCGGAAACGCTCGGTGATCTCCTCGACGGCGGCCACCTTGTCGGGCCGTGCCATCGGGCCTCCTCATGTAGCGGTATCAGGGCGTGTGCCACCAAGGACCGCGAGCCAGCCCGATTCGGACTCGATGACCCAGCAGACGACGAACGCCCCGGCGCAGGGCGCACGGGGCGTGAACACGACGCGGCGAAAGCCAACGTCGGGCAACAACCTCGTCCTCCTGCGCGGGCCGCCCGCCTGCGGCGGGGCCTTCGTCCGCACCCCCACAGAGCGGGCGCACGGAGACCTACGGTCTTCGGTGGAACACCACCACGATACGTGACGTCCGGCGGGCTCGTATCACCGGGTCGGGTAGCCCCGGCCTCGCCCCGGTTGGCCTCCTGAGCGCGGGCTAGTCTCTGCTCATATTAGGAGGTCACGATGGGCTCAGCCGCCGCGGTGTGGATCGACGTGAGCATGTGGTCCGGGCTGAGCGGTAAGCCCCGGCCGTTCATCGAGATCGAGTGTGACCCACCGGTGGTGTCCCCCACCGGGGTCGACGACTGGCGGGACTGGGCGCTGGTGCATCTGGAACAGCTCGCCGCGCAGGACGACTGGCAGCCCGGCCGCTACCACTACACCGTCGAGCAACGCGACCCGTCCGGCCGCCCGCTGGACGCCCACGCCCACGGCATCTGGGAGTGGATGGAGTGAGCTGTGCGGAAACGGCCAAGGCGGGCCGAGACCTCTCGGCCCCGACCCGCCCTGGCGGTTGTTCTGTGGCAGCGCTCAGGCGCTGGGTGCCTCGTCGACGAGCAGGTTGCGGGTGCGGTTCGTGTCGACCGGGATACCCGGACCCATCGTGGTGCTGAAGGTGATCTTCTTCAGGTACTTGCCCTTGGCGGCGGACGGCTTCGCCCGCAGGATCTCGTCCAGCGCGGCGGAGTAGTTCTCCACCAGCTTCTCCGTGCCGAAGCTCGCCTTGCCGATCACCAGGTGCAGGTTGGACTGCTTGTCCACCCGGAAG
>DATHIT010000635.1:0-11314 GCA_035489915.1 Pseudonocardia sp.
ACCACCCTGGGGGTGCGCTCGGTGCAGATCAGGCGCGCATCCGGCATCGGTGCGGCGATCGCCTCAGGCCGCGGAGTCGTCCTTGGCCGCGCCGGTTTGGGCCGGCACGTTCGCCTTGGCCAGCTCGGCCAGCGCGCTGAAGGCGGCCGGATCGCTCACCGCGAGCTCGGCGAGGATCTTGCGGTCGACCTCCACCTCAGCCAGGCGCAGGCCCTGGATGAAACGGTTGTAGGTGATCCCGTTGGCGCGGGCGGCGGCGTTGATCCGGGTGATCCACAGCTGCCGGAAGTCGCCCTTGCGAGCCCGGCGGTCCCGGTAGGCGTAGTTCAGCGAGTGGAGCATCTGCTCCTTCGCCTTGCGGTACAGCCGGGAGCGCTGGCCGCGGTAGCCGCTAGCCAACTCCAGGGTCGTCCGACGCTTCTTCTGGGCGTTGACCGCCCGCTTCACGCGTGCCACTGCTTTTCCTCATTCGGTCATCGGGCGGGCGAGGCCGCCGGCTTGGGTGGGTCAGTGCGGGTGAGCGCTCGAGCTCACCTGCCGAGCAGCTTGCGAACCCGCTTGGCGTCGGCACGCGAGACTTCGGTGGTGCCGGAGAGCCGACGGGTCTTCTCGCTGGACTTGACCTCGAGCCGGTGCCGCAGGCCGGCCTTCTGCCGGAGCAGCTTGCCGCTGCCGGTGACCTTGATGCGCTTCTTGATTCCGCTGTGGGACTTGTTCTTGGGCATGGCTAATCCTTCGTCGTTCAGTGAGGTGACCAGTGGCGGCGGTGGCCGACCCGGGCGGCTAGGACTCGCTGGCCGCCACGGCGGGCTTGACCTTCGCCTTGTTCTTGTGCGGCGCGATCACCATTGTCATGTTGCGGCCGTCCTGCTTCGGTGCGGCTTCCACGACGCCAAGATCGCTGATGTCCTCGGCAAGCCGCTGCAGCAGTCGGAACCCGAGCTCCGGCCGGGACTGCTCCCGGCCTCGGAACATGATCGTCACCTTGACCTTGTTGCCATGCTCGAGGAAGCGCCGAACGTGGCCCTTCTTCGTCTCATAGTCATGGGTGTCGATCTTCGGGCGGAGCTTCTGCTCCTTGATGACGGTCATCTGCTGGTTGCGCCGGGACTCCCGGGCCTTCTGCGCGCTCTCGTACTTGAACTTGCCGTAGTCCATGAGCTTGCAGACCGGCGGCCGGGCCTGGGCCGCGACCTCGACGAGGTCGAGATCGGCTTCCCGCGCCAGGCGCAGGGCGTCTTCGATGCGCACGATCCCGACCTGCTCACCGTTGGGGCCGACCAAACGGACCTCGGGTACGCGGATACGGTCGTTAATGCGCGTCTCTGTGCTGATGGGGTCTCCTCCGTGTCGGGGTCATGTCTCACGCTCAGCGCCTTGATCAACGCTGACGACCAGGTGAGGATTCCCGAACCACGGACAAAGGCCCCGACGCCAGGTGGCATCGAGGCCCGCCGACCGATCGGCGTACGCCAATTACGGCATACGCGCTACCACCACCGTCGCCGGTGGCGGGACCGGACCCGGACGTCTGTACGACGGCCGGGTGGGAGCGGGGCTCCGCTTGCTGCTCGGTGCGCGAACGCCACGAGCTGGTCGCGCCGACATCATAGCAGGCGCACAGGGGCGCACGGCCGCGCCGACCCCCGCACACCCTCTTCGTACCCAGCACACCCGCTGCAGTGGGTGTGCCGCGCCCAAGGTGGGTGTGCGGGTTCGCGGGGCCGCGGAGTTGTCGGGGTCGCGGCACATCATGCCGGAACGGCAACACACCACCGACGGCTGGAGGCCACCGTGTGCTGGATGTGCGATCACCCCGGCAGTACCTATCAGGACACGCTGGACCACGTGCGCGGACTGATGCTGCACAACGGGTGGGCGGTGCAGTACGTCGAGCGGAGCGGAGTGCGGCCGGCGTACGCATACACCGTCGGCCTGACCGAGCACGGTCTGCCCGAGCTGGTGGCCACCGGTCTGCCGCCGCCCCGAGCGGCCGCACTGTTGAACCGGGGGGCGCGGCACGTCCTGCTCGACGGCCCGCTGCCGGCACCCGGCGACGTGCTCCGGCTCACCGAGGTCCCGATCCTCGAAGTCGTGCGGGTGGCCCACCCGGACGCCCACCTGGACACCGCGCTGGCCCTGTTCGGCCCGGGGATCCGCGCGCTGCAGCTGGTCTGGGCCGACGAGCGCGGCCGCTGGCCGTGGCACCCGGGATTCCGAGCCAGTCGGGGCGGCCAGCCGGTGCTCGGCCGCCGCGCGACCGACAGCTGACCACCGGTGTCCGCGCGGCGCCGCCAGTGGCCCCCGCCGCGCGGACACAGTCGGCACCGCCGTGCCCGCACACCTTCTCCATGCGCCGCACACCCGCTGCAGTGGGTGTGGGGCGCCCAAAGTGGGTGTGCCGTGCACACGGTGGGCGCGGCGGCTAGCTGGCGGCGGCGGGGGCTTTCTTGCCGTTCTTGGTGGCGGCCTTGCCGTTCTTGGTTGCGGGCGCCAGCTCCGGGGTGACCATCCGGGCCAGGAACTGCCCGGTGTAGCTGGACGGGTACCCGGCGACCTGTTCCGGGGTGCCGGAGACCACCACCGTGCCACCGCCCGAGCCGCCCTCCGGCCCCATGTCGATGACCCAGTCCGCCGTCTTGATCACATCCAGGTTGTGCTCGATGACGATGACCGTATTGCCCTTCTCGACCAGGCCACTGATCACCGCGAGCAGCTTGCGGATGTCCTCGAAGTGCAGCCCGGTGGTCGGCTCGTCGAGGATGTACACGGTGCGTCCGTTGGACCGTTTCTGCAGCTCGCTGGCCAGCTTCACGCGCTGCGCCTCACCGCCGGAGAGCGTCGGCGCCGGCTGGCCGAGGCGCACGTAGCCCAATCCCACCTCGACCAGGGTGCGCAGGTAGCGGGCGATCGAGTTGATTGGCGCGAAGAACTCGGCGGCCTCCTCGATCGGCATGTTCAGTACGTCGGCGACCGTCTTGCCCTTGTAGTGCACCTCCAGGGTCTCCCGGTTGTACCGGGCGCCCTTGCACACCTCGCAGGGCACGTACACGTCCGGCAGGAAGTTCATCTCGATCTTGATCGTGCCGTCGCCGGAGCAGGCCTCGCAGCGGCCGCCCTTGACGTTGAAGGAGAACCTGCCGGGCTGGTAGCCGCGCACCTTGGCCTCGGTGGTGGCCGCGAACAGCTTGCGCACGTTGTCCCACACGCCGGTGTAGGTGGCCGGGTTGGACCTCGGAGTGCGGCCGATCGGCGACTGGTCGACCTGGACCAGCTTGTCCAGCCCGTCCAGCCCGGTGATCCGGGTGTGCCGCCCGGGCACCTGTCGGGCCTTGTTCAGCTTGTTCGCCAGCACCGTGGCGAGGATGTCGTTGATCAGCGTGGACTTGCCGGAGCCGGACACCCCGGTGACCGCGACCAGGCCGCCGAGCGGGATGTCCACGTCGATGCCGCGCAGGTTGTGCTCGCGCGCCCCGACGATGGTCAGCTTGCGCTTCGGGTCCAGTTGGCGGCGGATCTCCGGGGTGGCGATGGCGCGCCGACCGGACAGGTAGGCCCCGGTCAGCGAGGTGTCATGGGACTCCAGGTCGGCCACCGAGCCGCTGTGCACGATGTGCCCACCGTGCTCGCCGGCGCCGGGGCCGATGTCCACCGCCCAGTCGGCGGCCCGGATGGTGTCCTCGTCGTGCTCCACCACGATCAGTGTGTTGCCCAGATCGCGCAGCCGGGTCAACGTCTCGATCAGCCGCCGATTGTCCCGCTGGTGCAGCCCGATGGATGGCTCGTCGAGCACGTAGAGCACGCCGACCAGCCCGGACCCGATCTGGGTAGCCAGCCGGATGCGCTGCGCCTCGCCACCGGAGAGGGTGCCGGCGGCCCGGTCCAGGGAGAGGTAGTCCAGCCCGACGTCGAGCAGGAACCCGAGCCTGGCCTGTACTTCCTTGAGCACCCGGCCAGCGATCATGGCCTGTCGGGTGTCCAGCTCCATGCCGTTCAGGAAGCGCGAACAGTCCGCCACCGACATGGCGCAGACCTCGGCGATCGACTGGTCGCCCTGGTCGTGGTGCCGCAGGGTTACCGCGAGCACCTCGGGCCGCAGCCGGGCGCCCTTGCACGCCGGGCAGGGCACCTCCCGCATGTAGCCCTCGTAGCGCTCCCGCATCGACTCCGACTCGGTCTGCTCCATCCGCCGCTCCAGGAACGGCACCACGCCCTCGAAGGCCGCGTAGTACGACCGCTCCCGGCCGTACCGGTTGTGGTACCGCACGTGAACCTGGTCGTCGGTGCCGTGCAGCACCGCCTTCCGCGCCCCGGCCGAGAGGCTTCGCCACGGCGTGTCCATCCGGAAGCCGACCGACTCGGACAGCGCGCGCAGCAGCCGCCCGAAGTACTCCGCCGACTGCCCGCCGGCCCATGGCGCGATGGCGCCCTCGGCCAGGCTCATCTCGTCGTCCGGGACGACCAGCTCCGGGTCGACCTCCTTCTTCACGCCGAGGCCGGAGCAGGTCTGGCAGGCGCCGTACGGGGAGTTGAAGGAGAACGTCCTCGGCTCCAGGTCGTCCAGCGCGACCGGGTGCCCGTTCGGACAGGCCATCCGCTCGGAGAAGCGGCGCTCCCGCCCCGGGTCGCCCTCCGGCAGGTCCACGAAGTCGAGCACGATCATTCCGTCGGCCAGCCGCAGCGCGGTCTCCACCGAGTCGGTGAGCCGCTGCTTGGCGCTGTCCTTCACGGCCAGCCGGTCTACCACCACGGAGATGTCGTGCTTCTCCTGCTTCTTCAGCGTGGGTGGGTCGCTCAGCGAGTGCACCGTGCCGTCGACCAGCACCCGGGCGTAGCCCTGCGTCTGCAGCTGGGAGAACAGGTCGACAAATTCGCCCTTGCGGGTGCGCACCACCGGCGCGAGCACCTGGAACCGGCTGCCCTCGGTCATCGCCAGTACCTGGTCGACGATCTGCTGCGGAGTCTGCCGCTCGATCACGTGGCCACACACCGGGCAGTGCGGCACGCCGGCCCGCGCGTAGAGCAGCCGCAGGTAGTCGTACACCTCGGTGATGGTGCCGACGGTGGACCGAGGGTTGCGGTTGGTCGACTTCTGATCGATCGATACCGCCGGGGAGAGCCCCTCGATGAAATCCACATCCGGCTTGTCCATCTGCCCGAGGAACTGGCGGGCATAGGCGGACAGCGACTCCACATACCGGCGCTGGCCCTCGGCGAAGATGGTGTCGAACGCCAAGCTGGACTTGCCTGACCCGGACAGCCCGGTGAACACGATGAGACTGTCGCGTGGCAGGTCGAGATCAACGCCGCGCAGGTTGTGTTCGCGAGCCCCGCGCACTACAAGTCGGTCGGCCACAGACGTCCTTTCCGACGGCCGAGGGATACCCGATCCATGTTAGGCGGCACCCCCGACAGAACTGTGGCCGCGGTGCACTGCACCGGCCCGGGCCCCAGGTCGAGGGCGGTTTCCGGGCCCACTAAGGGGTGAGGCTACTCACCCACTTTAGTCTCTCAGCACACTGTATGCTGTAACCAGTCGACCAAATCCTTCTACGACTGCTTGACCCGAATAGGACTGGAGCTTCTGATGTCGGTGACCGGGGCTCAAGCGCCGGCCAGCACACGAATCGCCCGGCCGATCCCGCTGCGCGAGAGTGTCCAGGCAGCGATCCTGGACATGATCGTGAGCAGGGAGCTGCGCCCCGGCCAGCACCTGGTGGAGAACGAACTCGCCACGCTGCTCGGAGTGTCTCGGCAACCGGTCAGGGAAGCTCTGCAGGGGTTGAGGAACGACGGCTGGGTGGAGCTGCGGCCCGGTCACGGGGCATTTGTGCACGCACCCAGCGTCGAAGAGGCCGACCAGCTGCTCACCGTCCGGCGGTTGCTCGAAGCCGAGTCCGCCGCGCTCGCCGCGCGGAACGCCGACGATGCGGGTGTCCACCGGCTGCGCCAGATCTACCAGCGCGGGATCGATGCGCTTGCGGCCGATGACGTCGACGGCGTCGTCAAGGCCAACGCGGAGCTGCACGCCGAGGTCACCCAGCTCTCCCGGAACACGGTGTTGATCGAACTGACCTACACGGTCGCACAGCGGGTGCGCTGGTTGCACGCACCGGTGGCGCGCAGCCGGGGTAAGGACTCGTGGGTCGAGCACCTCGCCCTGATCGACGCCATCGCCAACGGCGACGCGGTCACGGCCGGCCAGATCATGGCCGCTCACACCGAGCACACCCGCCGCTCCTATCTCGACAGCACGGCGAAGCTGGCCGCCGAGGCCAGCTCCACGCGGCCGTCGCTGCACCGAGCGCACTAACCGGCTCCGCGCCAGCTAGGCGCGAGCCCGGGCCACACCGGCCACCACCGGCCCCATGGGTCGAGCCCTTGTGCGGCACATCGCCAATGTCGGCGTGTTCCCCAGGGCCCCGAGTACCGCACAGGTACCGGTATTCGCACGTCAACGATTACCTACGGAGGTTATAGCCATGTCCGCTGTCAACTCAGTGATCGCCGCCGTCCGCCGCATTCCTCGGGGTTTCTCCGCCGACGGCCACAGCCTCGGCCTCGGCCTGGCCGCCGCCCTCGACGCCCAGCGGGCTCGCGGCGCGGAGCCGGCCGTGATCGGTCGGAGCACCAAGACCGTCGACGCCGCCGAGCGTCACGCTCGGGTTGGCCGCTGATCCAGGGCGCGCCAGCCCAAGCCACGCCGACGGCGGGTCCCAGCGCAAGACTGCCTGGGTGCCTCGCCGAACGGCGGGCCGGGGCGGGTCGACGGGGTCAGCCCTTGGACTCACCCGAGGCCGGCTGGGCCTCAGCCAGCGCGGGGCTGGGCGAGGCGTCCTCGGCCTCTCGCCTGGCGGTGCCCCGGGACTTGAGCAGGCTGGCCACCGTGGTGATCAGCAGCGTCCCGAGGATCACGCCCAGCGAGACCAGGATCGGAATCTCCGGTGCCCAGCTCACCCCGTGATGGTGCATCGCTTCCAGGATGAGCTTGATGCCGATGAAGCCCAGCACCAACGAGAGGCCCTTGCTCAGGTACACCAGCCTCTCGAGCAGACCGCCGATCAGGAAGAACAACTGACGCAAACCCATCAGGGCGAATGCGTTGGCGGTGAATACCAGGTAGGGCTCCTGGGTGAGACCGAAGATGGCCGGGATCGAGTCCAGCGCGAACAGCAGGTCGGTGGTGCCGATCGCGACCATCACGATGAGCATCGGGGTGAACACCCGCCGCCCGTCCAACCGGACGGCGAGCTTCGCCCCGTGGAACTCAGGAGTGGACGGCACCACCCGGCGGACCAGCCGCAGCGCCCGGTTCTCGTTGAATTCCTCTTCGTCGCCGGCGTTCTGCCGGAGCAGCTTCCACGCCGTGTAGATCAGGAAGGCGCCGAAGACGTAGAACATCCAGTCGAACCGGGAGATCGCCTCGGCGCCGACCGCGATGAATGCCCCGCGCAAGATCAGCGCCAGTACGATGCCGATGAGCAGCACCTTCTGTCGGTTCTGCCGGGGCACCGCGAACGTGGACATGATCAGGATGAAGACGAACAGGTTGTCCACCGACAGCGAGTACTCGGTGATCCAGCCCGCGAAGAACTCTCCCCCGTACTGCGCGCCGGCCACACCCCACAGCCCGAGGCCAAAGGCCACGGCGAGTGCGACGTAACAGCTGACCCAGATGGTGGACTCGCGCGCCGACGGATCGCGCGGATTACGGGCCACCAGGTAGAAGTCCAGCGCGATGAGCAGGAGCAGGCCACCGACGGTGGCCGCCCATACCCAGGGCGAGATGTTCATGTTCCTCCTCGACTAGCGCGTCCCGCTCCTCGCGCGGCTCGGCGCCGGGTCCGCTGGCGATACACCGACTCGGCGTGCGCGGAGTAGGTCTCGTAGATCCGCGCGGCGACCGGGTTGTGGCCGCGGATCCGCAGGAACCAATAGGGGGCTACCCGCTCGTGTAGCCAGATGAACCCCACCGCGTATCCCATGCTGACGATCCCTTGGTAGGCCAGGAACCCGAGCACGTCGGCCGGTGGGGTCGGCGCACCGCCGAGCAGCACCGGGGTGAACGTGGCGTGCAGCAGCCGGGCCAGTGGGAACCCGACCAGCCAGAGCAACGCCGCCGGGGCGAACAGCCCGGGGCGCCCCCAGCCCCGGGCCAGCATGACGCCGTACACAGCGCCCACCGAGGCGAGCAGCACGCCGAGGACCAGCGCCCCGGTGAGTGCCCAACCGATGGGCTGGCCGATCAGCGCGGCCAGCCCACCGACCACCGCGCCCGCGACCAGCCCGGTGGCGATGCCCGGAAACCCGACCTCGAGGGTCTGCCAGATCCGTGAATCGGTTGCGATAGTCATGTCAGTCCAACACCACACCGAAGCGGAACAGGCTGTAGAACAGCATGCCCAGGTAGAACACCGCGCCGAACCCGATGACCAGGTTGGTCCACAGCTTCGGGCGGATCGGTTTGGGCAGCATCCGGTTGTTCACCAGCAGCAGCACCACGCAGTACGAGCCCATGGCGAACGTGGACAGGAACGCCAGGATGTCCAGGATCGCGGCGGGCCCGTCAGCCGGGCCGAACAGCAGGATCAGAATGCCGAAGGTGATCACTGCCCAGAGGAACCCGGCGTACAGGTGGGACAGCCGGAACCGCTTCGCACCAGGCACGAAGTTGTAGGTCATGTCCGCCTGGCCCCGGGAGAACGAGTCGAACAGACCGAGCGTGGCGTTCAGCCCGATCAGCGCGATGAACCCGAGGAACACCCCGCCCAGTGCCGGAATGCCGACCGAGGAGAACGAGTCGGACATGGCCTGTAGCGCGACCTCGCGCTCGCCGTCGCGGAGCAGCGCGACCAGTCCCGGGTTCTGCCGAGCCGCCGACTGCGCCAGCACCGTGAACGAGATGGTGACCAGCATGGTGATGCCCCAGAACAGCAGTAGCGCGTCGAAGGTGACCCAGCGCCGCCAGCCCTTCCACTTGCGCATCTCCTCGGGGTCGTCGGTGTCGAACATGAAGCCCCGAGCCGGCATTTCCTCCTGCTCACTGGCGTGCGCCAGGCCACGGATATTGGGGACGTGCGCGCCCATGCCGGCGCCGCTCTCCCGCAGGTGCAGCGTGTACCACATCTGCTGCATGCCGGACGGGCCGGCGAACGCGATCGACCCGACGATGATCGGGAACCACGCGGCCGAGAACGCCTCAGCCGGGAAGTAGCCGAAGGCGAACATGCCGGCGAGGGTGCTGGCCAGGTCGCCCCAGGTGCCGACCAGCGAGGCGATCACCGCGGTACCGACCACCAGGAGGCCGATCAGTACCGAGAGCACGCCCTCCAGCAGGTTGTAGATCACCTTCGCCAGGCTGAAGACAATGCCCACCAATATGAGGCCGGTGACCGCCGTGACGGTCCAAGGTATTCCGGTGACTTGTTCGAAGGCGGAGGCGCCGGCCGAGAGGTGCCCCGGCCAGATATAGACCAGCATCGCGGTGACGAAGAAGAACCACATCAGCGGCTTGAACACCCTGGCCGCGCCGGTGAAGATGCTCTCCCCGGTGGCCATGGCGTAGCGCGCCATCTCCAGCATGACGACGGCCTGCAGCGTCACGCCGATCAGGAACAGCCAGCGGATCTCCGGCCCGAACAGCAGGACCAGCCGTGGCCACATGTACGACTCGCCCATGCCCACGCCGAGCGCGACGAGGAACACCGTCGGGCCGAGGATGTGCACGGATGGCGGGGCATCAGGAAGCTTGCGAATGGGCATGGGATCCAGGCCGCCGGCGTGCCATACGCGTTCGGCGCCCGGTTCAGCGCCGACCGCGACGGGCGGCTTGGATCCTCCGGAATCGGGATACTTAGACGTGGTCACGGCAAACTCCCTTGTGGGCCGTTACTGCGGTACGCGTCCGTCCCCCTGAGGTGCTGCTGCCGGAGCTGGGGCGACCCGGGCGGATGGACGAGATCCGCGCGGGCAATGCCGGCACCGGTGACTGTCGTTTTCTTCGTTCGCTGGTGCAGCATGGCCGGCCCGATCGGGCTGCCATACTGCATACCGTATGTGGTGTTCGTACTCTTCTCAGCAGGTGATGTCCAGACCTATGCGCAGCTCAGCGCCAGGAATGACCCAGAAGTTGCATGCGAGATCCTGAGAACCTGAGCGCCCTCTAAGTCAGTAAACCGGTTCTGACCAGCTAAGATGCCCGAGCCCGTGAGCGCAATCCGGATCTTGGTCCGAACAGTTCGTCGCCGGACCCAGGAAATCCCGGCCCTGTGCGAGGGCCGCACGGGAGCCACCAACCAAAACGGGACATGAGCTGCACGAGTGCAGCTCATGTCCCGTAAGCACTGCGGTATGCGCGCCGAGGTAGCCCCGATCAGGTCAGGGCGTATCCCGGCTGCTCGGCATCGGGTGTGTCGTCACCACTCTTCTCCTTCGGCCGGCCCGGTGCGGTGAGGAACAGCGCTATGAACGCGGCGAACAGCGATATGGAGCCGGCCAGGGTGAACGCCCCGGCGTGGCCCCAGTTGGCCACCACCACGGCCCCCATACCCGACCCAAGCAGCCCGGACACCAGCTTGGAGCTGTAGACCAGGCCGTAGTTGGAGGCGTTGTTGTTCTCGCCGAAGTAGTCGGCGGTCATCGCCGCGAACATCGGGAAGATCGCGCCGCCACCGAACCCGGAGATGCTGGAGAAGATCAGGAACAGCGGCAGGCTCTTGATCTCCGCGGAATACAGGATGCCGTACTGCGACAGGCCGAGCACGATGCAGACGAAGATCAGGCACCGCTTGCGTCCGTAGAGGTCGGACAGCCAGCCGATCACACCGCGCCCGGTGCCGTTGACGATGGCCTTGAGCGACATCGCCGTTGCGACGATTCCGCCGGCGAAGCCGGCCTCGTTGCCGATGTCCACCTGGAAGGCGATGCCGAAGATGTTCACGCCCGAGGTGCACAGCAGGCAGAACCACATCAGCGCGACCCGCCCGGTCTGCCAGGCCTCCCTGGGGGTGTACTGCCGCACGGCCGGCGGGTTCATCTTCATCGCGCGACGGGCGCGGGGGTCGTCCGGCTCCCGCAGCGGGTCGACGTTGGCGGGCCACCAGTTCTTCGGCGGGTCCTTGAAGAAGTAGCCGGCCACGGCCACCATCGCGGCCAGGAAGAGGCCGACACAGACCAGGACCCAGCGGAAGTTCGTCAGGTCCATGAACGTGGTGAAGATGAATACGAACGGGACGGAACCGTAGGCGAATCCGCCGTTGACGAAGCCGGTCTTGCCACCCTTACGTTCCGGGTACCACTTGCCGACCATGTTCAC